>DATHHR010000001.1:0-6779 GCA_035317105.1 Ferruginibacter sp.
AATAGCCCGATTCATTAACGGGCATGCCGATCCTGAAATGACAAAACAGTATAGAGAAAATTTTAAACCATCAGTGCAATTTTCTAAACCAATAGCCTTACTTGCTATAACAGTTTTATGTGCAGAAACAGAAGAAAAAGCTGCACAAATGCGAAAGCTAAGCGATTATAATTTATTACAATTTGAAAAGGGGATATTTGAACCAATGAACAGTTATGAAACAATTGCTGCGTATGAATTTTCGGAAGATGAAAAGATGCGTATTCATAACAATAACGGCCGCATTGTATCCGGCACGCCTGTGCAAGTGAAGGAACAACTAACTACATTGGCAAAAGATTTTGGTGTGGATGAGATCATCATAACTACAATGACCTATTCAAAAAAAGACCGACTGGATTCCTTTAAATTATTGGCTAAGGAATTTGGTTTATACTAAAAGTGCGTCCAATAAATACTGAACGCACTTTAATATACCCTATGGTCTTTATTTTATTTCTTCTCTAGCAATATTTTTTGTGCGGTAAAATCTGCCGCGGCATTCATTACGGTGGCAAGCTTTGGCCAGTTAGAAGCAGGCTCAAAATTATTATTATAAATACGTGTAACCGTAATCGTTAAAGTATTTCCAGTAAGCTTCGCAGATGATTCGAATGAGGCAATATCATTTCCTACTTTTTTATTCAACACGTCAATACCTTGTGCGGTATAGCCATCAGGAATGGCAACTGAAAAATTATAGGTTAATGTTCGTGCACAAAGCATATACACATCTACTGTACGTTCGCTATCTTTTTTCGCAGCGCCGGTATAACTACCCATCAATCTTCCTACTTCAAAAATAAAATTGTTACCTGCTTTTTTTACAAAATTATCCATTGTAAAAACCTCATTGTAATCGAACACAGGGTTGTATATCGACAAACCGGTATTATTGATCTTATAGCTGATAAGATCGACAGGATCCTGGTCATACTGATCTTTTATTTCTTGCTTAAAATAATCTTTCTGTTTCGGCCTTTCTTTATCCAATGCTGTTTGTGCTTCTTTAGCCTGGGCGCGCGTAGCTTTATTCCTGCTTAATACAACTGTTGTAGGATCAGCCCCTATAGTAGCAGCCAAATTAGCTTCTACATCTTCGGGTAATAATAAATTTTGCTGGTCGCTATGTTTCATGGCGCCGGTTTCTTTACAGGTTCTATCAATCGTAGTTAATTGCAGGTTATCCTTGTTCAGCGTAACTTTTATATCTTCTGCAGATACATTCTCACTGCTTTTTGCAACCGGCAATACAAGCGGTTCTTCTGTATCTTTAAATTTTGCAAACTTGCCGCCTTCTCTGGTTAACAGTAAAGCATTTTCACCCTGAAAATTAGAGAGTATTTGTCCTCCATCCTGAAAGAAATCATTAAAACTAAACCACTTCAATTTTCCTGATTCACTTACTTTCACTAAAATATTAAAATCACCTTCAGAAAATACATCTTTCAACCTGTTAGAATAACGATCGGCAGTTAATACAAGATCGCAATTAAGATCACAAAGCTTCAGCATTTCGGTAAAGGAAACGGCTGCAGTATAAGCATCCATACCAAGCTGGTTGCGCTGATTAGATACATTCATATCAGTAAATGTTCCATACTGCGCCCAACGGTAGTAATTATAAAAATAATTCGCAATACTATCGACAGGTAGCTCTTTCACCGTTCTTTTTCCACCAAAAAAAGCAAGCATATTTATATACGGTGTATGATCGCAGGTTCTTGCAATTGTATAACAGGCGATCTTAAGTTTATTCTTTTCTATGTCTGTAAAAGGGCCGGTCGATTCTGTTCTATCTTTCGAGATCATATCACCATAAGCGCCATCAAACGAATAACGAATAACGTAATAAGGTATTTCTCTTGCAGGAGATGTCCATAAGGTAGTACTTACTTTAGGTAGATCTCTTTCAGTAAACGTAATGATCAGGTGCTTACTATTCTCATCCCTGCTGGCATGCAGATTTTTAGCGCCGTTGATACTCAATATATCTGCACTCGCCGCTTTATCCAGATCATATAATACGTTGTAATATAATACAGGGTGTGTATCAGCTAAATAATAAATATCGGGGCCTTGTATTTGTGCTCCTTCTTTTCCACCTGAAGTATGGGATTCATAACGAAAATAATAATCGATAATATCACCTACCTGTAAATTGGGAATGGCAATTTTTCCTTCCCGCTGTTTTTTATTATTTTCAGTAAGCACTTCTTCGGCAAGCGAATTAACAATTATTACTTTGCCATCGGGCTTTGTAATTTTAGCGCCAACATAAATATCTATCAAGGTCTCTTCTCCTTTTTTAAACCCTAAGGATGAATATTCATCTAAAGACACTTTATCTTTTATTAAAACCCTTTCCCGTATGGTTGTATAATAGGAGTTCATAGCGAAAGATTCATCAGCGGTTTTATAGGCTGATTTGGCAATGATCACAGCGCTTTCATCTTTATATTTAGCAGGAACAGTTGTAACATCGAATGCGCTATCCTTTCTATTCCATACTTCATCCTGAACTTCCATGGAACGGTCTTCATATTTTCTTTGTGCTTTAGTTTCCTTCTGTGCAAAAGCAATGGTACTGATCAAAAGAAAACAAATAGTCTTCAATAAATGTTTAGTCATTATACTAGGTTGGTGGTTAAAATTATTATTGCCTGGTTAATACGATCTGTTCATTATAAAAATCTTCTAACTTTTTTATATCCTTGTTCCACTGATCAAATTTAGTTTTGCTTAAATGCGGATCGATGATGATGATATTCTTATTATAAATTAATTTGCCCGGAAGCTTAGAGATCGTTGCAGTGATCTCGTAATGCTCATTTTTTATAGACACGTTGGGTGGCATTGCGGATACTGTATATCCATCCGGTATTGCCAGTTCAACCTGAAGATGCACATTCGATTTATAATCGAACCAATAATCATTTACTCTTTCTTTTAGATCAAATGAAGTCTGATTAAGGTCTTTTCTTGAGTCGATATCCACATACAGGTCTTTGCCAAATGATGATACAGCATTTACACGATGTACCTGGTATTTAACCGAAAGTGGATCATCATAATCAGTAAGGCCGGAGTTAGTAAGATTAGTAATGGTATAATCTCTATTACCCAGACTTAAAAAACTGGTAAAAGCATCAGTAGTATTTTCTTTTTCTATAGCATTTAATCCTGCGAAAATATATTCCTTTTCTTCGCCTTTCCATTCTCTTGTAACAGTGCCATTAAGATCAGTACCGTTAATAATCAGTACAGATTTTTCTTCATCAAGGTTTTGCTGATAAGTAGTGGTTGGCACTGTTGCGTAAATATATTTATCGCCATCTTCTATAATAACAGGCCTGCCCTGGATACGCTCAGCATATTCGTTAACACTGATATAAGTTTCTGTACCATCCAGAAAATAAGTTTTGCCCTGGTACAGTAAGGCAGTTATCATATGATTATGTATTGCTAAAGAGGGCGTTGAATAATCATACAAAATATGATCCGTACCGATCCAGCAAAGGCGGCCATCAAAGCCCAAAGATTTTAATAATTCTTTGGTAAGGTTTGCCATGCCTTTACAATCACCATATTTTTTATTTAATACCACATCAGCTTTTTGCGGTTTATAGCCGGCTATACCATCTTCAAAAGCGATGTAGCGAATATTTTCATGTACCCAATCCAATACCTTTTTAACCTTATCCATATCGGTAGTAGTGCCGGCGGTTATTTCTAAAGCTTTTGCTTTTATTATGGTTAGGTTTTCATCGCTTTCCAGGTCTTTAGTTAAAGAACGGTACCAGGCATATTGATCTGCCAATGTATTAAAATAAGTTATTTTACCATCGGGCACGTCGGCGTATTCGCAATGAACGAGTAGGTTAGGTTGTGTGTAAGTTATGCCCGGACTATTTCCCTCCTGGGTTATTGCAGATAAATTTTTGATAGTATAGGTAATGATATCGGCATCTTCTCTGCTATCGTATACGGTTGTTTTTGTAATATCATGACCGGCAAAATTAAATTCTTTTATTTCCAGCTTCATCCAGCGAGGCACTTCAAATGTTACTGTTTTATTTTGGACATTGTAATCATCACTTAAAAAAATAGTGGAGAAATAATGCGGGTCAGTAATGGTCTTTTCAAAATGTACCTGACTGCTGCTGCCTGCTCTTTCTATCGGAAGTAAGAAGTTACAAATATGTTCGTCTGTAAAAAAATATTCGCCTACAGAATAATACTGGTATTGAGGAATGATATTTTTTGCTTTGTTTCCATCAACAGTGATTTTAACTTCGTCAACAGTTGTTTTATCATTATATAATTCTCCAATGGGGATCTCTGTCCGATAGCTTAGGCAATTGTAAGTAGTAGTTTGTTCTTCTTTAATTTTTACGGCTTTATCGTGCCTGTTATAATCAAAACTATAATTTAACTGTACATTGGAGATAACCACATTGCTGTCTCTTCCTTCAGCCCTGGCAATAGTTAATAAGGATGTACCAATGACCAGACAAATAATGATCTTTTTCATTTGATAAGATTTACGGAAATAAAACAGCAGTATTCATTAAATTACCGTGTTAGTTTTAGTTAATTATAAAGCTAATGTGAATACAAGTTAAGCAATTAATTGTACGAATTAAACCTACGCCGCTATTAAATATATTAATGAGCGCGTTTCATTACGATCTGGATCGTATCCTTATTTTGCTGACTAAGCAATCTGATTTCACCTTTTGTTAATTCCTGTAAAACAGCTTCTGTAAAGTGCCTTACTGTTAATAAAGTGAGGTTTTTTTCTAATTGCACGTCAAACATTTCGCCGGCTGCTAAGGCCAGTTTTTCAATTCGTTCAGGTTTATCATCTAAACAATACAATATACTGATGGCGCCATTTTGAGAAAGATTGGGCCTGATCTTTATCTCTTCGAATAATTCGTACAGCTTGCCCACAGGTTTTTCTTCTACAAAAGAAAAATCTTTCGAGCGCAGCTCCATCAATACCTGCTTTTCTTTTATTACAATAATAGGAGGTAGGTCTTGCGCCGTTTTTTTACTAATGACCGTTCCCGTTAGTTCAGGTTTTAAAAAGCAACGAACATGTAACGGGATATTTTTATTCTGGATCGGCTTGATCGTTTTAGGATGTATCACCTGCGCACCGTAATAAGCCATCTCAATAACTTCGCTATAACTTAACTCTTTAATAATAGTTGCTGCGGGAAATTTTTTAGGATCGGCGCTAAAAACACCTTCCACGTCTTTCCATATTGTCTGGCTCTCCGCATTTAACATATTGGCAAAAATGGCTGCCGTATAATCGCTTCCTTCTCTGCCTAAAGTAGTGCTTTCGTTTTCATCGGTAGCGCCGATGAATCCCTGCGTTATTACTATTTTTTGTTTGGAGAAAAGCGGTACAATATTTTTTTGTACTTTCTTTTCTGTTGCCTTCCAGTCAATGGAAGCTTCCCTAAAATTATCGTCTGTGCTAAATGTATCCCTCACATCCACCCAAATATTTTTGATATTGATCGAATTGAAATAATCACTGATGATGGCCGTGCTTAATAATTCACCGCAACAAACGATCTGATCATAATAGTAATCATAATCTCTTACAGGTTTATCATGTAATAACCATTCAACTTCAGTAAAAAGATCGCTTAATGTAGCCACGGTTTTTAAATTTAACTGTGCCACCAATGTTAAATGTTCTGTCTTGATCTCGGTAAAAAGTCTCAGCGCTTCATCTTTATTTCCCGCAAAAAATGATTCGGCTACTTTCTCCAAAGCATTGGTTGTTTTGCCTATAGCAGATATTATCACTAAAATATTGTCGTCCCTGAACGATTCAATTATCTTACCTACGTTATTTATCCTTTCAATACTGTTAATACTGGCACCGCCAAATTTAAAAACCTTCATTTGTGCTATTGCTTATTTGGGTTGATTGAGTTAATTCGTTTAATTTAGCCCTCTCAAATAGTTTGCAAAAGTCGTAATTCTTATCTAATTATAATGGTATTTACAACACTATTATTAAATGGTTTAGAGGGGAGACAACTGCAAATATTCGAATAGCTATTTTTTTACTTAAATTGCCCTGCCTTTAAGCAGATCGGGTATGCAAAAAACAATTATTTCAGTAAAGGATCTTACAAAGAATTACGGTTCTTTTGAGGCAGTAAAGGGAATATCTTTCGATGTGTATGAAGGCGAGATCTTTGGTTTATTGGGCCCAAATGGCGCCGGAAAATCAACTACACTTGAGATCATAGAAACGCTCCGCAAAAAAACAAGCGGAAAGGTTATCGTTGACGGACTTGATCTTGATAAAGAACCTGATAGTATTAAAAAGATAATCGGCGTTCAATTACAAACATCAGGTTTTTATCCCGGGTTGAATTTGGTTGAGCTGATCAATCTTTTTGCAGGTTTATACAACCAGAAGGTTGATCCGATGGAATTGCTAAGACTGGTGAACCTGGAGGATAAAGCGAAAAATAAATTTAAAGAAATGAGCGGCGGCCAGAAACAACGTTTCTCCATCGCTACAACGCTTATTAATAAACCAAGGGTTGTTTTTTTAGATGAACCAACAACAGGGTTGGATCCGCAGGCCCGCAGAAATTTGTGGGATCTGGTAAGAAAGATACGATCAGAAGGAACGACCGTTATTATTACCACCCATTATATGGATGAAGCAGAACAATTGTGCGACCGGATAGCGATCATGG
>DATHHR010000002.1:0-7090 GCA_035317105.1 Ferruginibacter sp.
GTAAAGGAAGAGCTACTAACTGGATAACAGTTGGAGCAAGCGGCGATCCTAAAAATGGCGGCGTCACTGCAAGCTTTAGCAACTACGGTAAAAAAGAAGTAGATGTTTTTGCACCTGGTGTGCAGATCTATTCAACCATACCAGGACCGGGTGGAAATACTTATGGTAATGCATCGGGAACGAGTATGGCCACGCCTGTTGTGGCAGGTACGGCTGCATTTTTATTAGAATATTTTCCCAATCTTACCGCACAACAATTAAAATATGTAATTGAAAAATCTGCACAAGATCCGGGCAATGTATATGTTCCGGGTACAGCTACGACGGTAGATATGAAAGAATTATCAACTTCAGGTGGTATTGTAAATGCTTACGAAGCGGCTGTATTAGCGTATGGTATGAGAAAGAAATAATCCTGAACACGATTAAAAAAGATGGAAGGATTAACAAGATTTTATTTTCTAATCTTGTGATCCTTTAATCAAAAAAATCATGTTCAGACAAAATAAATTTGGACAATTAAAAAATAGAACCGTAGCTTCGCAATACAAAACGCTCTTTTAATCGTCTGAATTTCCGGGGTGCTTCTATTCATAGAGGCTGAGATCATACCCGTTAAACCTGCTCAGGATAATGCCTGCGAAGGGAGTACAATTTTTTACATCGGAGAACCCTCTTCCGGATGTTCAGCAAAATTTTTTATTGGAATGAAAAAAATAATCGTGACTGCATTATTATGTGCATCGGGTAGTATCGTTTTTGCGCAAGAAGCAAAATTGACTGATACTGTTAGTCTGCAACCTGTTGAAATATCATCTGTAAAAGCTACAGAACTGGCGCCATTTGCCAAGACAAACCTCACTGCAAAAGAAATTAGTAAATCTAATACCGGTCAGGATATGCCGTATCTTTTAGATCAAACCCCATCTGTTGTTGTGAACTCGGATGCAGGCACTGGCATTGGTTATACGGGCATACATATCCGTGGTTCAGATGCAACAAGGATCAATGTCACACTCAATGGTATTCCATATAACGATGCGGAAAGTGAAGGTACTTACTGGGTAGATATCCCGGATATGGCTTCTTCTATCAGCTCGATACAAATACAACGCGGTGTTGGTACATCTTCTAATGGTACAGGTGCATTTGGTGCAACGATCGCATTGACAACAAATGAATTTAATAAAGTTGCCTATGGCGATATCAATAGCAGCTATGGCTCTTTCAACAGTTTTAAAAATACGGTGAAAGCCGGAAGTGGTTTGATAGATGGGCACTTCACCATCGATGCAAGAATGAGCATGATAACAAGCGATGGTTATATCGACAGGGCTTCCAGCAATCTAAAATCTTTTGCCTTATCAGCTGCTTATCTTACTAAACAATCATCTTTTCGTTTTAATGTTTTTTCAGGAAAAGAAAAAACTTACCAGGCATGGGATGGTGTGCCGCAGGATTCTTTGGCAACTAACAGAACTTACAATGACCTGGGTACAGAAAAGCCCGGCACTCCTTATAATAATCAAACGGATAATTATCAGCAAGATCATTACCAATTGTTTTTCGACCATACATTTAACGATCGCTGGAGTTTTAATACGGCAGTCTTTATGACCTACGGCAGAGGTTATTACCAGGAATACAAAGGTGATTCTGCCGAACTGGCAAAAGGCGATAACTCCGAAACATCTTATGCTTATTATGGTTTACCAAATCCTGTTGTAGGAAATGATACCATCACCAATTCGGACCTGGTAAGACAGCTTTGGTTAGATAATCATTATTACGGGCAGATCGCATCGGCGCAATACAAAACACAAAAAGATATATTGACGATCGGTGGCAGTTGGACGGTTTACCAGGGATCGCATTTTGGTAATGTTATCTGGGCACAAAAAGGCGGACTTCCTACAGATGATTATCAATATTATAATCATCCCGTATTAAAAACAGACGACAATATTTATGCAAAATGGCAACATACATTATCAGCAAACTGGACGAGTTTTGTTGATGTGCAATACCGCACCGTATACCATCGCATTGACGGATTTGAAGCTGTTTCAGTGTCTGATCCTTCGGATAGTTTGCGTGTAGCCAGAACTTTTAATTTTGTAAATCCTAAAGCAGGTATCACTTATTCAAAAAATGGATGGCAGGCTTACGCGAGTTATGCAAGAGCAAACAAAGAGCCTAATTATTCCGATTTTCAAGCCAACCCTACCAACCAGCCAAAAGCAGAAACACTAAATGATTTTGAATTGGGCCTTGAAAAAAACAGCAATAAATATACCTGGGGCGCCAATCTCTACTACATGCAATACATTGACCAGTTGATTTTAACCGGACAAATAAATAGTGTAGGCGCTTACACAAGAGTAAATGTTCCGAAGAGTTACAGGCTGGGATTGGAGCTGCAAGGCACCGCCATACTTGCGAAATGGTTAAACATTTCCGCCAATGCAACTTTCAGCATCAATAAAATAAAAGCATTTGCTGAATTTTTAGATGTGTATGATTCAACCTATACGTGGACAGGACAAAAAGAGATCGATCATACCAATACTAATATTTCTTTTTCCCCGGCTGAAATTATTGGAGGGATCGTAAATTTTATTCCTGTAAAAAATAGCCAGGTAAGCTTTATTAGTAAATATGTTGGCCGCCAATACATGGACAATACCTCGGATCTAAACAGAAGCCTTGCAGGTTATTTTACCGAAAGCGCGAGGTTAAGTTATACGATACAAAATAAATTTGCCAAGCAGATAGATATTATCCTGCAGGTAAACAATTTGCTGAGTACAAAATATAATACCAATGGATATACTTATGCAGATATAGAAAGCGGATCAGTAATTACCTATAATAATTATTTTCCGATGGCATTGATCAATTATATGATCGGGGTCAATATGCATTTTTAAAATATTAAGGATCTATCTCATTATTTGCGTCATGCATACCGTCGTCTTCCCGTGCAAAAACGGGATAGGTATTGCTTTTAGATATAACACAACCTGTTAAATATTTTTTCCCTTCTTCTTCTGTGAGGATAGTAAGTCTTGGTATTGCAGATGTAAGGCCTCTGCCTATCTTGGCTTCTTCATTCAGGTAATAAACTTTACCAGGCTGTAATGTCATCTGCAGATCAAATTCATTTTGTGCAGTAGCTTTGAAGACATAGGTTCCTGAATCAAGGATCGTATAGAGATAAGTTGCAGGAGTAAGTTTTCCTACATAAAAAGAATCGCATTCCAATTTCATTGATACGGTATAAGTACCTGCACGAAGAATATACACAATAGCTTTGCCCTGAATAGGCGTAAGGCTTTTTGCAGCACTATCTTTCAATTCCCTTTCTCTTTCTTTTTTCGAAAACGAAACCGGTGTACCTGTATTACCCTTTATTTTATTTTCTTGATCGGCCTTATTATTTTCATTATCTGCCCCATTGCTTTTTTCACGTGCAAAAACAGGATATGTATTGCTTTTCGATACCATGCACTTTGTCAAGTATTTTTTCCCTTCCTCTTCTGTAAGTAAACTAAGTTTTGTTCTTGCATACATAACGCCCATCACGGCTTCTTCAGCGAGGTAATAAATTTTACCGGGCTGTAATGTTAGCTGCATATCAAATTCATCTTCTGAAGAAGCTTTAAAAAGATAAGTACCTGAATCAAGAATAGTGTAGAGATAGGTTTTAGGAGCAACCCATCCAACTAAGAAAGTATCACATTCCAGTTTCATTGGTACAGCATAAGCATAAATGCTGGGGCGAAGAATATAAACAATTGCTTTACCCTGAATAGGTGCGAATTTTTTTGCAGCGCTATCTTCTGATCTTCTTTCTTTTTTCGAAGATGAAGGTGAAGCCGGTAGATCAGTATTGCCCCTTACCACATATCCTCTCTGAGAAAATGCCAGCGTAGATAGGCCCATACAAAAAGCCAGTACTATAAATCTGATCCGCATAATAATTACACACTAAATTTTTCTCTCCAACCCAACATACCACCTTCCAGGTTTTTGATATTAGTGAAACCTACTGATTCTAATATCATACAGGCAGTGCCGCTGCGTTTACCGCTGCGGCAATAACAAATTATTTCTTTGTCTTTCCAATCTTCGATGTCATCAATTTGTAAGGCTTGTATCTTACCAACTGGCTCTAATAAACCACCGATATTAAATTCGGCATTTTCATCCGGTTCACGAACATCTAATAAATTAAGCTTTTCGCCGGCATCCATTCTTTTTTTTACTTCTTCTGCAGTTATTGTTTTCATTATTATTTTATTGAGGAGTTGTTATAGAATCTGCAACATCTTTCATTTCATTGGATAACCATATATCCATGAACATGCCTGCCTTTATAAAAACAGTTTTTTTCTGTGCATCAAGCGGTAGTGGATTTTGTTTATAAATATAGGCGTCAGCCGTATCTCTTACATCTGCGTCAGGCGCTGCTGCCACAGCTATTCCCATCGAATCCAGTAAAGTTTTCGCTTCACGATAGTGCATGCCTACAAGGTCAGGTACTTCAAGGTTATCTTCTTTTAATCCACCTGCAACAACCAGGGTTACTTTACTTCCCCACTGCAATTGCGTGCCTGCGGTTATTTTTCTACCCTGGTATAACTGCTCCATCACAGAGCCTTTCATAAAATCGGGTTTAAAAATAGTATCGCCTAATTGTAAGTGTGCTTTGTTTAGTATCTCGATAGCAAAAGTGTAATTCTTATTCAACAGATCGGGCATTGGTATTTGCGGAGGCACCATTCTATTGGTAGTTAAATAAATAGTGCGGTTCACTTTTACGGTTGAATTGGCATCAGGCAATTGTTTGACAACGATTCCTTTTGGTAACGTATCTGTATAAATAGAATCTACTATTACTACGTCAAAACCAGAATCTGTTAATTGCTGGATCACATCAGTTGCCTGTTTACCTACAACAGCCGGCACGGTTAAATGCTGGCCATGTTTGGTGATCCTGCTTAGCATCTGTAATGCGCCAAAGATCAGCAACAAAGCAAGTATGCCGGCGGCTAATAAGTTAGCCCAAAACGATTGGAAAAATTTAAATTGTTTAGCCACCTTTCTAATTGTTAATGGTAAATGATAAATGGTTAATTAAATAAAACATTCTTCTATTAACGCACTGTAAAATTCTTTTAATGACCACCCCATGGCTTTTACCTGTTGTGGTACGATACTGGCTTCACTTTGTCCGGGTACAGTATTTATCTCCAGCATACAAGGTTTTTCATTTGCCTCATTTAAAATAAAATCGATACGCACTACGCCGTTACAATTAAAAACCGTGTACACTTTTTTTGCTGCGTCCTGTATCCTGTCCGTTATTGCTGCAGGGATTTTTGCCGGCGTGATCTCTTCACTCGCGCCTTCATACTTTGCCTCGAAATCAAAAAATTCTTTTTTAGTGATCACTTCTGTAATTGGCAAAGCGATCACTTCTCCTTTTGATTTAAAAACGCCGATCGTAAATTCACGGCCTTTAATAAATTCTTCTACCAATACCTGTTCGTCTTCTTTAAAAGCTTTGTCCAGTGCCACTTGCAGGTCTTCCGCCTTATTTACTTTGCTCATGCCGATACTGCTTCCGCCATTATTAGGCTTTACAAATACCGGTAGTTGTAATTCATTTAAAATTGCCGCAGGCGTTACTGTGATTTTTTTAAATAAGTGGATCGACTTCGCTACATCGATGCCCGCAAAAGCTGCTACGGCAACCGTATATCTTTTATTAAATGTTAAGGCAGATGTTGCTGCGTTGCAGGATGTGTAAGGAATATTCAGGCAATCAAAATACCCCTGTAGTTTTCCATCTTCGCCGGGTGTACCATGCAGGCCAACCAACACTGCATCAAAAATTATTTTTTTTCCGTTGAGTGTGATGGAAAAATCGTTTTTATCAACGACCGCTTTTTCTGTACCCATGTAAAACCAACCTGCAGGATTAATGTCGATCTTATAGCAATCCCATTTGTCTTTGTCTACATTGTTCTCAATCGTTATAGCACTTTTATAAGAGATAACAGCTTCGCCGGAATAGCCCCCTGTTATCAACGCAATTTTTTTCTTCATTTGTATATTGAAGGGTTATATTTTATTAAACAAAGAAACGATTTTTTTCAAGAGTTGAGGGTTTATAGTTGAGTAGTTTAGAACCCGTCTAAACCATACACTATTTACCCACTCCCTCATTTCCGCTATCAACAACAAACCTCCATTGACCATTATGTAGTTTTTTCCAAACGCTTACATAAGTGCCCTGAAATATCCTGTTGTTCTTTTTTAATTTAATCGTGTACACGCCGTAAGTATAGCCCAGATCGCCTGATTGCGCAACAGAACCTCCTTTTGGTTCCCAGCTCATGGTGTAAGTAGAGTCTTCATTCTGACTGATGAAGTCTACCGCATCGGCCCCCATTATAGGAAACTGATTGGGCCTTAACAAAATGCCATCATCATCTATATATTTTATAAAAGCATTTTTCATGCCTTCTTCTTCACTCATTTTTGAAAATGCCCTATCTGTATTCATCAATTCAGCCTGCGGATCGATCGCTTGTAAAGGTTTTTTATTAACACAAGTCGTCATTAAAACAGGCACCAATAACATCCATACAATTTTCTTCATATTTACTTTTATTCAATTATCACTAAGATAAAACTTAGTTCCGAGTTTAAACCATGTATTAATAAAAAAGCGAAGGTATTTACATACCCTCGCAATAGTATAAAAGCCACCTGGCTTTTTACAGCTTAATTAAATTAAACGTGTAATTTTTCTTTTTTGGCTAATAATTCATCTACTGTTTCCTGGTACATTTCATCAGGTACGCAGCAATCAACCGGACAAACCGCAGCACATTGAGGTTCTTCATGAAAACCCTGACACTCTGTACATTTATTGGTAACAATATAATAAGTATCAACACTGCCCGGCGCATTGCGTTGGCTGGCGTCAATTGTAGTCCCATCCAATAGGGTAAAACTTCCTTTTACTGATGTACCGTCTGCAATAGCCCATTCAACACCACCTTCGTAAATAGCGTTA
>DATHHR010000003.1:0-12256 GCA_035317105.1 Ferruginibacter sp.
AACAAAAGGCGTTACGGCGCAAGACCTTAGCATTTTTGCCATGGCGGTTAAAAAAGGAAAGGGCGTTGTAGTATTAGTAAACAAGTGGGATCTGATGGAGAAAGAAACCAATACCGCACGTGATTACGAAAAAGAATTAAAACAACGTTTTTTACCTTTTAGTGATCTGCCTGTTTTGTTTATTTCTGCAACAGAAAAAATAAGAATATTTAAAGGAATAGAAGAAGCCTTGCAAGTGTATGAAAACAGGCAACGCAAGATCCCTACTTCTAAACTAAATGATATTATGCTAAAAGCCGTTGAAGCATATCATCCGCCCGTAGTAAGAGGTAATTCCGTTAAGATAAAATATGTTACTCAATTACCGGTAGTAGTTCCATCATTCGCATTTTTCTGTAACTATCCCGATGATGTGAAAACGCCTTACAAAAATTACCTGGAGAATAAATTAAGAGAGAAATTTCAATTTACCGGCGTTCCCATAAGAGTATTTTTCAGAAAGAAATAAGTTTTGGTATAGGTTTTGGTTAGCATACAGCACAACCAACTATTTAAAAACCTAAACTAAAAAAAATGAAAAAACTATTTGCGCTTATGGCTGTTGCCACAGTAATGACGGCTGTTGCCTGTAATAATGGTACAGATACTGCCGCTGCAGCAGCTGCAGATTCTACAAGGATCGCTGATTCAACTGCGAGGGCTATTGCAATTGAAGATTCTATTAAAGCAACTATGACTACTACGGTGGTAGATAGCACTAAAAAAATGGATAGCTCTAATACTGTAAAGACTATGCCGTTGGATACCAACAAAGTGGTAAACAAAGCTAAATCTGAAGCAACAGGACAATAAGCTGATGTAAATCATAGAGAAAATTCCCCACTTCGGGGACTTTTTTGTTTTAATACTTTCCTAGGTATCTTCTCAACATAAAGTAACTGGTGATCAGCAATAATAAAATAATAATGATGGCTATATAGGTATAAGGTTGGTCTTTCCAACGACGTTTTTCTCTCCGACTTTTATTTTTTGCTGTTTTCTTTTGAAGTTCTTTATTTAATTGCTCTACCAATAACGGAATATCTTTCGTAGCCTTGAATTCCTGTAATCCTTCTATGGCGTCATTTGTAAAATCATCATTCGCCATATTTTTTTCAACAGTATGCTTATTGGCACCAGACAATTGATCATTCAGATAATCCATCAGCTGACGGTTATCAATGTTTTTATTGTCGTTAGATAATATGTCTTTTAGATCATCGCTCATTTTGTAGATGCTTGTTTAAGCAACATTATTTTTAAATTTCTTTTTCCGTTTTGAATATGGCTCTTTACCTGTAATAAGGTATAGCCGGTTTGTACTACAATTTCGCCGTAACTTTTTTTAGCAAGATAAAATAAAGTTAGGCATTCCTGCTGTTCGGTATTCAACTGTTGTAAAGCGGTGGCTAAATTAGTAAGCTCAATATCTTTTTCCAGGTAGCTGGTTTTATTCTCCGCCTCATCAGGCGTAGCCATAATGCGCTCGTTTATTTCAACGGGATGTTTGCCTTTGTCACGCAGCTTCATTAAGCAATGGTTTTTTGCAACCATGTACAGCCAGCTTTTAAAATAATCAACTTTATATTTATGCAATTCGGTAATGGCTTTTAAAAAGACCTGTTGCACAGCATCTTTAGCTTCTTCGGGATCTTTTAAATATTTCATGCATACACCAAGTAACAGGAGCGTGTAACGTTGGAGTAATATGCCGAGCCATTCATTGTTGTTATCTGCATAAAATCGCTGCAGTAATTCTTTGTCATCAATATGGTCAAATGAATGGTTAATAAAATAATGGTAAATGGTGAATGGTTAATGGTAAATGAAAAGTAGTCAGATTAATTTTGGTACTTTTTAATTTCATAGCAATTCAATATTTTATAAAGAACAATGTAATTGTACATTTATCATTTACCATTTACCATTAACCATTAACAATTGTTGATGTATTTTCAAAACCTGAGGGATCAGCAATTGTTGTTCATCATTGATAATAACAAAATCGCAAAGCTTCATTTTTATATCCTCGTCTATTTGCTTATTCATTCTTGCCTTCACTTCTTCTGCAGTAACATTGTCTCTTTTTATAGCACGCTGTATCCTTATTGCCGCAGGGGCAGATACACCAATTACATAATCAAGGAATTTTTGTGCACCACTTTCAAATATCAATGCTGCTTCTTTAACAGCATATGGTGTTGTTTGTTGTAACATCCAGTCATCCGCATCTTTTATTGTTGCCGGGTGAACCAACGAGTTTAATAGAGCCAGTTTTTTCGCATCGCTGAATATCATATCAGAAAGATGCTTTTTATCTAATTTTCCATAAACATAGATGTCCTTTCCAAAATTTTGCTGGATCTTTTCTTTTAATGCTTCGTTTTCATCCATCAATATCTTAGCTCTCTGGTCGGCATAAAAAACAGGTATGCCAAGCGTTTCAAACACTTTAGCAACAGTGCTTTTACCACTGCCAATACCACCTGTTATACCAACTTTGATCATACTACGATTAGGATGCTAATAAATCCAATACAATGTAAATAACAAAACCCAAAATCCGGCCATTGCTGGCAGATTTTGGGTTTTTATCTTTTTAAATTTCTTTATTTTTTGTCAGTTGCTGTAGTATCAGCTGCTGGTTTATTTATTGCAGCACTCCATTCCAAGTGTACGGCACTTTTTTCAATTTTAATATAGCTGCCCGGACTTACTTCCAAGCTCACAGTACCATCGTCATTCACTTTATTGATTACACCATGTATACCGGCGATCGTTACCACTTTATCACCTTTTTGTAGGTTCTCTATAAACGCTTTTTGTTCTTTACCTTTTTTAGATTGAGGGCGGATCATGAAAAAGTAAACCACTACGATCATTGGAATAAGAAAATAGATCATGTTTGGGCCTTGTGGAGCGGCTGCCTGTAAAAAAATACTTAATAGTTGCATTGTTGTAGTTTATTGATTGTTAAATAAATAATTAATTGTTGATCATTTTGCTGCCTTTACTTCTCCTTTTAAGATCAATGGCGGAAAAGATGGATAGGCATTCGATTCTACCGTGATCGTTTTATGGTTGCTGCCTCTTTTGCCCATGCTGTTAAATATCACTTTTATCAGGCCTGTATCGCCGGGCAAAATTGGCTGCTCAGGTTTATCTGCAATAGTGCAGCCACAACTCGCGGTTGCTTTGATAATTATTAAAGGCTTGCCACCGGTATTTTTAAAACTGTAATCGTGCTCTATTTTATCTCCTTCCGTTGCAGTATCAAAAGTATAAGAAGTTTGAGGCACCTGCACCGATGTTGAATCTTTTAATTCCTGCTCCATTAAAACGCCAGCATCATCTGCAATCGAATTTTTTCTATGCATATCGCAAGAAAAAAGAAAAGTAGAAATGAATGCGATCAAAAAAAGCTTCTTCATCAAATTGAAATTATGGGCGCAAGTTATTATTTAAAGCGTACTATTTTTGAAACTTTTTTTGTTAATTCTGTTCTGTGCTGTTAATTCTTTATGAATATTATCCAGTATACCATTAATGAATTGTCCGCTTTGAGGGGTACTGTAATCCTTAGCCAGGTCAATGTATTCGTTAATGGTTACTTTGGTAGGTATTGTTTCAAAAAACAAAAATTCGCAAATACCCATTTGTATAATGATCAGGTCTAACGCCGCAATACGGTCTGCATCCCAATTTTTTAATTTAGGTTTCAGCAGCTCCATGCTTACCTCTTTTTTATTGATCACTGTTTCCAAAAGCTCTTTTGCAAATAGCCATTTTTCGTTGCTAAGTATGTGATCGAAATTGTAATTGGCGGGTTTTTGTAAAAAGCTCAGTACTAATACGCTCATCATTTCCGCATCATCATCCCAGTTAATAAATAATTCTTCTACATGGCTGATGAAATCTTCATTCGGCAACATCAGGTTGGTAAAAATAAATTCGAGGATATCTTTCTCGCCTTTTTTATCTCTCGACTGGATATTGATATAATCGTGGTACTCTTCTGATTGCGCTAATGCGAGATAGGTCTTCTTTAATAGTTCGGCATCAAGGATATGCTCAGGCTTCAATTCTTCAAGGGCAAATTTAAAACTGGCGCCTTCCAGTACTTTCCACAGTAATTCATTGCCGGCAATTTTTGTATTGATGGTAAGATCTTCTGCACTTGGAAGATGTTTAGAGGCTTTTTTCAAGGCATCTTTTTCAGCATAACGGGCCACTTCTGATATGAAATAGATCAGGTACACTAAAAGCCTGCGCGATTGTCCGAATTGTTTTTTTAATAAGGCTACCGCTTCTACGGGTTTGATCTCACTGTTTATGCTATCCATCGTGTATAGCGTCTGCATCACTTTAACCCTAATATTTCTTCTGCTGATCATCCTTAAAGAACTTTTGTTTGAGGGCGCAAAGGTACAAATTAAAGCGGAGAGGGTGAAAAAATGGCGCAAAAATCTATTGAATCCATTAACAACCCTGTCATAGGACGCTTATAACCTGTCAACTAATCTTAATAGTATGTTTGGTACGAAATTGGTTTACCTTCGCCTGCCCGACAAATTTTTTGGGTATTTTTTAAAAAAACTAATAAAAATCAATACAATTATGGCAAAGAAGTCAACCATTACCCCACTTCATGATAGGGTAATCGTGAAACCTGCTGCAGCGGAAGAAAAATCTAAAGGCGGCATTATTATCCCTGATACTGCAAAGGAAAAACCACAACGTGGAGTTGTATTATCTGCTGGTCCTGGTAAAAAGGATGAACCCGTAACTGTAAAAGCAGGCGATACTGTTTTATATGGCAAATATGCCGGCACTGAAATAACAATCGAAGGCATCGAATATCTTATTATGAGAGAAAGCGATATCCTTGCGATCGTGTAGTAGCCCCCATCCCCTGAAGGGGAGTAATACAAGGCTTATAATTCTTACAAAAAATTCTGATAAATTATTAAACCCTGCTTTTCCCCGCAGGTTTCAAATCCCCCTTTAGGGGATAGGGGCAACTAAAAATGGCAAAAATGATATTCTTTGATATCGAAGCTCGCAACAAAATGAAAAAGGGCGTTGATACATTGGCAAATGCAGTTAAAGTAACACTCGGACCCAAAGGCCGTAACGTGGTTATTGAAAAGAAATTTGGTGCACCACAAGTAACTAAAGATGGTGTTACTGTTGCAAAAGAAATTGAACTGGAAGATCCAATTGAAAATATGGGCGCTCAAATGGTGAAAGAAGTAGCTTCTAAAACTGCAGATATTGCAGGTGATGGCACTACTACTGCAACTGTATTGGCACAAGCAATTATCAGCGAAGGATTGAAAATGGTAGCAGCAGGTGCAAACCCAATGGACCTTAAACGCGGTATCGATAAAGCGGTGAAATGTGTAGTTGAAAGTTTGATCGCTCAGAAAAAAGATGTTGGCAACAACTCTAAAATGATCGAACAGGTAGCAACAATCTCTGCTAACAACGATGGCGAAATTGGAAAGTTGATTGCGCAGGCAATGGCTAAAGTTGGTAAAGAAGGTGTGATCACAGTGGAAGAAGCAAAAGGAACTGATACTACAGTTGATGTGGTAGAAGGTATGCAATTCGACAGAGGATATATCTCTCCGTACTTTGTTACTAACAGCGAAAAGATGCAGGCTGAATTAACCGCTCCTTTTATTTTGATCTACGATAAGAAAATATCTGCAATGAAAGATATCCTTAGCGTGTTAGAAAAAGTAGCACAAACTGGCCGCCCTTTAATGATCATCGCTGAAGATCTGGATGGTGAAGCATTGGCAACATTGGTTGTAAATAAATTACGTGGTACTATTAAAGTAGCAGCAGTAAAAGCACCGGGCTTTGGTGATAGAAGAAAAGAAATGTTAACTGATATCGCAACACTAACGGGTGGAACTGTTATCAGCGAAGAATTAGGCCATAAATTAGAAGGTGTTGAATTAACATCTCTTGGTCAGGCTACTTCAATAACAATTGATAAAGACAATACAGTTATCGTTGGTGGTAAAGGTAAAAAATCTGATATCGTTTCCCGCGTTAATCAAATTAAAGCACAGGTAGAAAATACGACTTCTGATTACGATAAAGAAAAACTACAGGAACGTTTAGCTAAATTAGCTGGCGGTGTTGCGGTACTATATGTTGGTGCTGCTACGGAAGTAGAAATGAAAGAAAAGAAAGACCGCGTTGATGATGCATTACATGCAACAAGAGCTGCGGTTGAAGAAGGAATTGTACCAGGCGGCGGTGTTGCTTATATCCGTGCCATTGCAAGCCTGGATAAATTAAAAGGCGCATTGAACGCTGATGAAACAACCGGTATCGCTATTGTTAAACGCGCTATCGAAGAACCACTTCGCCAGATCGTTGCTAACTCAGGTATCGAAGGTTCTATCGTTGTTCAAAACATCAAAGAAGGTACAGCAGATTATGGTTTCAATGCACGCACAGAAGTGTATGAATATATGTTTAAGGCAGGTGTTATCGACCCAACTAAAGTTAGTCGTGTAGCGCTTGAGAACGCAGCGTCAATTGCAGGTATGTTATTAACAACAGAATGTGTAATTGCCGACAAACCAAAAGAAGAAGCTGGCCACGGTGGTGGTGCTCCTGATATGGGCGGAATGGGTGGCTATTAATACTATCATCTCTCCAACAAATTTTAAAAGATCCCTTCCAATTTCGGAGGGGATTTTTGTATCTTCAATATTCTAAATTAACAAGTTATATGAGACAATTTGAGATACTGAAACTAACTAGACAATATTTATTAAATGATATTAAAGACCTGACAACGGATCAATTAAATGAAATTCCCGCAGGCTTTAATAATAATATTATCTGGAACCTTGCTCATATGCTGGCTACACAGCAAGGTATTTGTTATGCACGCGCGGGTATAAAACTAGTAATAGATCAAAGCCTTTTTGATGCGTATAAACCTGGAACCAAGCCGGAAAAATTTGTTGATGCAAATGAGGTAGCCGAAACCAAAAAATTATTTATAGCAATGGTAGATCGTTTAGAGATCGATTACGCTAACAACGTATTCACCAATTTTACGGCATTTACAAATCGTTATGGATTTGAGCACCGACATGTAGATGACTCTATAAATTTTGTATTGTACCACGAAGGGATACACTTTGGCGTTATTAATGCAATGATGAAGCTTGTGAAAAAATAAGCAAATTTTATAGAATAATATTGATATAAAATTATCTTACCAATATAACATTCCCCTTTTTTTCAAACGCTCCACAAGCGTTGGCCGCCTTTATATAATAAACATAATTGCCAGGATCAGATCTTTGCCCCTGGAATGTTCCATCCCAACAAACATAGGGATCATTTGTAGAAAAAACCTGTTGCCCCCACCTGTTATAAATAAAGAAAGTTAATTGAGAAATGTCACCAGGATATTTTATACCATAGCAATCATTCAAGCCATCATGATTAGGTGTGAAGGCATTTGCCATTTCAAAATCAGGCTGCCCTCCACTCACTGTTAAATGAACGGTTTGTATGCTATCACATCCGCGGATATTGGTAAGTGTATCAGCATAAACACCGGTAGAAAAATGATTATGATATGAAGTACCACATCGGATAGTGGTGTCAATACTTGCTGTAGTTGGGTTTATGACAGTTACAGTAAAACTTTTAGGAGAAGATGGGCATCCAGCTTTAATGCCGGTGACCGTAAACGTTTCAGTAGAAGATGGGTTTATAGAAATAGAATCACCAGTTTGTCCGGTAGACCATGTATAGCTGTCTGCGCCGGTAGCCGAAAATGTTGAAGCTGATCCTTTGCAAACAGCTGAATCTCCTCTGATGCTGATCACTATTGGCACAGGGTTAGTAGTTACCTGTGTTGAATCTTCTACATATGAACAAGCAGAACCGCCATCCGTAACCCTTATTTTGTACCAATTATTAGTTAACACATTATTGTCGGCATAATTAATACCAGTGGCACCTGAAATAGTAACCCATGCACCGCTTGCGTCTTGTTTGTACCATTGATAAATAGGATTTGGGTAATTGTTAGTTACAGTAGTTTGTAAATTGATTTGTGTCTGACAAGCGTTAGTGGAATTTGAGATTGATAATGCTGGTCCGCAAAGCCCGAATTCAAAATCATCAAATCCAAAATCATTATATCCATTGGAATTAAATTCAACATTTAATATAAGTGTACTATTAGTTCCTGAATTAAATGTTATTCCAAAATTTACCCAGATAGGAGGTGCAGTAGATTGTACAGGTATGATCGGTGTATTAATTTGAGCAACCGTATTTCCTGAAAGGTCTGTTATTTTAAATATAAAAGAAGTGCTGGAAGGAAATGCAGGCAGATCCATATTCATGGCCCATGCAGAAAATGTGTACGTGGTATTTGGGCATATATTTGTAACCTTCGAAGAATAAAAATTGGAAGCACCTCCTCCATCTACTACTAAAAAATATCCACCTGTATCGCCGGGTGTATGATCTTCTATCACCTTATACCAACAACAGGTTTGATAATTAAAATAATTTACAAGAGAATAGCTTCCAGGTCCAACACCATAATTTTGTTCTGCATACACTGAATTGATAGCAGGGCTTGCCGGACCAACAATTGAAGCTCCGCTTCCAAAATCATCTTTCCAAACAATGCTTGTATTTCCTGAACATAATTGCGAATAGGAACAAGTGTAAATAAAAAAGCTAATAATAAATAAGGGTATTTTTAGTTTCATAGCATAATGATTTACTATAAAAGACTATCTCATTTATAATTATGCTGCCAGCGTTATATAATTTATTTAATGTTTAAACATGGAATCTAATTATTATATGAACGAAGATTTAATTATCAGATAAATAAAGAGAGGCATTATGTGTTAAATTAAAATATAATTTTTAATTTAACTATTCCGATAGTAGGAGTGGTTTCATTTTTTTTCCATTGCGGCCCGTTAATGATCACCTGCTTCACGGCATTGTTTACATCAGCATCAACAGACTTTTCAAATTGGAAATTATCAGGGATAGAATAGTTAGGATCTATTTTAAACTCAATGATCATTTCTCCGGTTACAGGTTTTCCATTATCATAAGTAGAATAGGAGAGTTGGGTTTCTAGATAATGCAGATAAGTAACCCAGCCTATTAAAGGCTCGGCTTCTTTTTTAGATAAAATTTCTACCCGGCTAGATGCCCTGTTATTATTTCCTGAAGTATCTGTTCTTAATAATATTTTATTGGGTGTAAGAGCAAGCTTATTACTTTCAAAAGTGGGCACTCTTTTTTTTGCAAAACTATTTTCTTGTTGTTCATCACTTTCACTTGAACTTACAGGAGCAATAGCGGTAGCATTGTCCGAGGTAGTTTCCTTTTGCAATGTATTACCTCTATCTGCATATTCAACTTCAGCAGCGTCATTTTTCTTCGCTGATTTTATTTTCGTTGCCGGCTTTGCAGCAAGAGGAGCCATAGCAGGAGTTGCCATTGTTTCCTTAACGATAGGACTATCTTTAGGCTCAGGTGCTTTTACAATAGGTTGTTGTAAGATATCGGCTTGCTTTTGTTTATCGCGATGATTAGTTATTGTATAAAAAGTAAAACAAGAGCCAACTAACAATACAACAGCGGCTGCAATTTTCCACCAGGTATTATCTTTAGGATATTTGGCGCCAGTTATTTTTTTCTTTAGTAGATGAAGGTCATGTTGTGTTCGTGTAAATTGTTCTTCATTTTTGAAAGCCGCAAAGCCATCCATTGCGTCGGCTAAGAAAGGGTCATTTAATGCGGCTTTTTCCATGGCATGCATTTCTACAGGTGTTAATTTACCTGTTAGGTATTTATGGATATCAGCTGCGCTGTATATAATATATTTGCTTTCTTCTTTCATTATGTGTGTGAACGTTTACTCTTCAATTCATTGACTGCTTCTTCCATACATTTTTTTAAATTTCTTCTCCCATTTTGAATATGGCTTCTTATTTTGTTCCATTCGATCCCGGTTAAGGAAACGATATCATTGTAGCATTTGCTTTGCAAATAAAACAATTCGATAGTTTGCCTTTGTTCTTCAGGAAGCTTGCTGATACAATGCTCCATCCTGGTATAGTTTGCTTCTTTTTCCAGGTGTTCTTCTTCCAGATGCGTTTCTTGTTCAGATTGCATAATATCCACATTAAATTCAGTGCTGGTAATATTCTTCGGACTTCTTAACTGCATTAAACAATGGTTTTTTGCCAATACATGTAACCAGCTTTTAAAATTTGCTATTTCGTACCGGTCCAATTTTTTATATAACTCTTCAAAAATATCCATTACCGCGTCTTTACTTCGTTCACTATCTTTAAAATATTTAAGGCAAACACCGTATACAAGCTCCGTATAGCGTAAGTACAAACTACTTACATACTTTATGTCACCGTTTTTTTTAAAAGCGGCTATCAGTTCAGGGTCACTCAATTGTTCAGGTGATATTGTTTGTAAGAAAGGCAATGGCAACAGGTTAATGAATCATAAATGTAATATTTTCTACACCAAACTACCCCTAACTGTACCAGTAAGGCGCCATTTTTTTTGGATTCCCTTTTTGTACTAACCATCAGGCAGCGGTGGCGTCTCATGTTGCATCTATATCTATGGTAGGCACTAATATTGTCTAAACTATTCGCTCATTTATATCGCAGAGGCATCCTGGAAAGTAAAATAATTATAAAATAATTTAAGGATTTATAAAAAAAACACCATATTTTAGATAAACCAAAACTAACCACATGATAATAATCTCTACTAACCTTGTCGTAGCATACAGTGTTGCAACATCATTTTCCCTCTTCGTAGTTTTAGTTTTTCCAAATAAGGAATTAAGGGTATATCCGTCTTTTTACAGAGAAATCTTTCATGGTAGTGATTAAAAATTGCTTTTTTGATCAAAATTAATCCCCCCTTCGTAAAATTTATTGATAATTAATACGTTATTAACAAATTGTTTAAATAACTAATCTCTAAGGATAACATATATGATACCTGGTTTTCGCCAGTGATTATAGGTGTAGAACTAAAACTAACTAAGTAATGAAGCCTGGGATCAACTTAAAATATATTTTAGATTATTCTAAACAAAGTATATACATCTGTTGTATAGTCTTAGTTTCTTTAATAGGCATGAGCCAACATTTGCAAGCGCAATGCTCTATTCCAACCGTTAACCCGTCTTTTGAACTTCCAAACATGGGATGTTCAAATTGTGAACAAGATCATATTGACACCTTGACTGCCGGCTGGCGAACAACAGAACCGGATCATGACATTGAATATTGGGCTAATGGGTTTTTAGGTGTCCCGTCGTATGATGGAAATCAATTCGTTGAATTAAATGCAAATACTGCAGGGGCGTTATACCAAACTTACAATACACCTTCACCCGTTACTTTTAATTTTAGTTTTGCACACAGAGGTAGAAATGGTAGGGATGTGGCGAATGTATATGCGGGTCCTCCGGGGGGCCCTTTTTATGTTATAATGTATGCATCAGATTCTAATAATGCATGGGGTTTTTATAGTGGTAGTTATACTGTTCCTCCGGGTCAAACGCAAACAGTTTTTTATTTTAATGCTGTCAGTAGTACTGGCCCCAATCTTTCATTTGGTAACTTATTGGATGATATTAATTTTACAGCTAGTAACGGAGTTATTACGCCAGATTTCTCTATTCCATGTAGTAACACAAGTAGTCCAGTTACGTCAACAGGTACAGGTACCTGGACTGCCCTTGCTGGCAACCCTTCTACAACAACAATATCTCTTCCCACAAATAACAATACTAATATTAGTGGATTTACGGCTACCGGTGTCTATAAATATCAATGGGGAACTGCGTATTGTAATGATACTTTACGTGTTACTGTTCAGCATGTAAATCCAAGTGTGCCAACCGTTTCGCCGGCAATTTATTGTCAGTTAGATGCCGGCCCGGCTTTAACAGCCACAGGTGTTGCCGGCGCAACTTTCTTATGGTACACAGCTGCCGCAGGTGGTGTAGGATCTAATCCCTTTATACCAAATACGTCAGCATCAGGCTCTACGACTTATTATGTAACACAAACAACTAATACATGCGAAAGTGGTAGAACGCCACAAGTTGTAACAGTTAACCCCACACCTGTATTAGTCGTAACAAATCCTG
>DATHHR010000004.1:0-13469 GCA_035317105.1 Ferruginibacter sp.
AGATCATGGATAAAACTAATGGCATCTTGTACGCCTTCTAAATGTTCTCCGGAAATTTCTAATTGCCTTGCTAAACCAACGCCAATTGCTATATAAACAGCATCGTAATTTTTTTGCAGATCGGCTAACGAAATATTTTTCCCTAGTTCCTGGTTATATTTTATTTCTATTCCACCAATGGATAAAATATAATTTACTTCGTCTTCACAAAACTGTGGTGTTACTTTATACGCTGCGATACCGTAGGTCATTAATCCCCCACCTTTACTTTCCTTTTCGTAGATCGTTACATCGATACCTTCCCTGCTTAAAGTATGCGCGCAGCTTAAACCTGCAGGGCCCGCACCGATCACTGCAACTTTTTTACCTGTTGCTGCCTTTCTTTTAAACAGCTGCCATTTATTTTCTAAGGCTGCTTCTGTTGAATAGCGTTGTAATCTTGCAATAGATATTGCTTCTTCTTCCATTAAATTATAGACACAGGCGCCTTCGCATAATTTTTCAACCGGACAAACCCTACTACAACCCGCACCCAAAATATTACTCGAAAAAATAGTGTGTGCAGAACCCTTAATATTTTCTGAAACTATTTGTTTGATAAACTTTGGCACATCGATACCGGTCGGGCAACTTTTCATGCAAGGCGCATCATAGCAAAACAAGCAGCGGTTAGCATCAACCAACGCTGCGCTGTATGATTCAAACGGCGGATGAATGTCGCTGAAATTTTCAGCGTATTGTGCTTCCGTTAATTTGTTATTGTTTATTGCCATGATTTTTTAATAAGAAATAAGAAACACAAAATAAGGAATAAGAAAGTTTTGAAAGTAGTATACTTTAAATATTATAATAGCTATTCAACTTTCTTATTTTTTGTTTCTTATTTTTTATTACTTATTTAAATTATGCTCTTTACTTTATTACGCTTTATATATTGTCCATTCCCTCTTTCAACCAAACATTTCTCTTTATCAATAACAATCTTACCTCTCAATAAAACTGTTTTGCATTTCCCTGTCACCTGCCAACCTTCATAAGCTGAGTAATCCGTATTCATATGATGTGTTGTTGCGCTAATAGTATGTTGCTGATTGGGGTCAAACAAAACAATATCTGCATCTGAGCCTGGTGCGATACATCCTTTCTTTGGATGCATCCCAAATATTTTTGCAGGATTTGTACTGATCAGTTCCACAAATTTATTGATCGTTATCTTACCTTTTTTAACGCCTTCGCTGAATAATAATTCTACTCTGTGTTCTATAGCAGGATGCCCGTTAGGTATTTTAGAAAAATCATTTTTCCCCAATAATTTTTGCTCCCATTTAAACGGACAATGATCTGTCGCTACGACCTGAATCAATCCCTGGTTTATTCCGGCCCATAAGGCTGCCTGGTCTTTCTTTTCGCGTAATGGCGGACTCATTACCCATTTAGCGCCTTCAAAGTTTTTCTCATACAATGATGCATCTAATAATAAATATTGAATGCAGGTTTCTGCAAATACTTTTTGGTTCTCCCTGTTATTATCGCGTACTGCATTCAATGCACCTTCGCAGGTCATATGAACGATATATCCGGGGCAACCGGTATAACCTGCCATCGTAGCAAAACGTTCAGACGCTTCTGTTTCTGTTACTTCCGGTTGAGATAAATAATGATAGATCGGTGCCGTATTTCCTTCCGCTATATTTTTGGCAATTAAAAAATCGATCACATCGCCATTCGTTGCGTGAACTGTAACCATTCCCCCTCTTTGCTTCACTTCATTCATCAAACCTACCATCTGCTTATCATCGATCATTAATGATCCTTTGTAAGCCATGAATATTTTAAAAGAAGTAATACCTTCCTTTTCTACCAGGTCAATGATCTCTTTGCAAGTACTATCATTAAAATCTGTGACCGCCATGTGAAAGCTGTAATCACCAACCGCATTGTTATTGGCTCTTCCACTCCACTCTTTGTATGCATCGTACAAGGAATGCCCTTGTTTTTGCAAGATAAAATCTATTACAGTAGTAGTGCCTCCGTATAAAGCTGCGCGCGTACCCGTCTCATAAGTATCACTGGAAAATGTTCCCATAAAAGGCATTTCCAAATGCACATGCGGATCGATAGCTCCCGGAAAAACTAATAAGCCTGTCGCGTCAATTACTTCATCCGCTTTAACGGATAGATCTTTACCTATCGAAGAGATCGTTTCTCCTTCAATAAAAATATCTGCCACATAATTATCCGCGGCCGTAACAATATTTCCGTTCTTTATTAATATTGACATTTTAAACCGATTCTTTATTTTCTAAATTTACTACTTTATAATTTCGCATAAAAATCAGGTAAGTTATCCCTGAAACGAAGAAACCTACGAACCAGGCATAATTATATAATTGCGATATCCACTCCGGGAAAGCCTCTGCTGATATCAATTTTATCTGTAATAAAAATCCGGGCACATTGGGCACTATCCCAAGCAATAAAGCAATAATGGCGAATTTATTGAATCCGTTTGCAAAACTGTATTGTCCATTTGGTTCATACATTTCACGTACTACCAATTGTTGTTTGCGGATAAAATAATAATCAGCGATCATGATACCACCGATCGGGCCTAACAAACTTGAGTAAGCGATCAGCCAGGTGAAAATATAACCATTAGGATCTGCAATTAATTTCCAAGGAAAAATTAAAACACCGATAATACCGGTAATATAACCACCTGTTCTAAAATTTATTTTTGCCGGAGAGAGATTAGAAAAATCATTTGCCGGACTAACAATATTTGCCGCAATATTTGTTGCCAGGGTTGACAAAGCAACTGCGATCATCGCAAAGCTTACTAATAATTTGCTGTCAAATTTTCCTGCCAATGCCACAGGATCCCAAATTGTTTTTCCATAGATAATAAAAGTAGCAGAAGTTACTACTACACCAATGAAAGAAAACAATGTCATCGATGGTGGCAGTCCAATTAATTGTCCGATCGCTTGCGACCGCTGGCTTTTTGCATAGCGTGTAAAATCAGGGATATTCAAAGACAGCGTTGCCCAATAACCAACCATACCCGTTAGTGCCGGAAAGAAATAATGCCAGAAACTATTGCCAACTAATTTAGAAGGCTGATCTAAAATGGGGCCTAAACCATGACCGGCTTTGATAGCCCAAAATAATAAAGCTAATGCCGCCGCCGGCAAAAAGAAAGCTTTAAAAACCAGTAATTTTTTTATGCTTTCAACACCCAAATACACAACATACATATTCAACAACCAAAATAACAAGAACATGATCGCCGGGCCGGTTTGTAATTCAAAGGAATCAGGAAAAATTTGTGGCAATGTTTCTAATGATGGTATCCACAAACGAAATAGTTGATACAATGCAAAACCACCGATCCATGTCTGAATGCCAAACCATCCGCAGGCAACGATCGCGCGAAGTACTGCGGGAATATTTGCGCCCCTGGTTCCAAAGCTTGCTCTTGCAAAAACAGGAAAAGGTATCCCGTATTTTGCGCCCGCATGGCCGTTCAATATCATCGGAATTAATACAACAGTATTTCCAATAAATATTGTCAGAATAGATTCCCACCAATTCATGCCACCTTCTATCAATGAACTCGCGAGCATATAGGTTGGTATGCATAAGCTCATGCTTATCCAAAGTGCCGCATAGTTGAACGTGCCCCATGTCCGCTTTTCCTGCGGTATGGGTGCAAGGTCTTCATTGTAAAGAGATGAATTTGGTATATTTGAATGTTCTATCATTTTATTGTGCCCTTATTGTTGAACTCCTATGGAGTTCTATATACTGCTGGGTGATTTTTCTATAAATATTTAACTCCTACGGAGTTAAAATAAATTATACTTAGTTGACCACTATTACCATAGTTCATAATCTCCGTAGGAGATTAATATTTATAGAAAAGTATGATGAAGTTTACCGAACTCCGTAGGAGTTCAACCATCCTACTCTATAAATTCAAACAAATACTTTTCGTCATACTCAACTTTAAATTGTTTTAGAAATTCAATATATTCTTCTTTAAAAATTTTCGTTTTGTGATGTTGTTCTTGATTAATTATGTATTTACACACTGCGTCAATCTGTGAAAGACTGTAAGAGAAAGCTCCATATCCTTCTTGCCAGTTAAACTTTCCAGCTACTAATCTTTTTTCTTTAATCCACAATGAACTTGCCACTTTGATATCCTTCACTAAATCGGGTATTGATATGGAAGGTTTGTACCCTATAAAAATATGCACATGATCACTCATTCCATTAATAGCTATTAGATTACTTTTATTATTTTGCACGATACCTGTAATGTATTTATACAGATCATCTTTCCATTCACTTTTTATCAAACTTTCTCTCCCTTTTACAGCAAACACAAATTGAATATACAATTGGGTGTATGTATTAGGCATATTTTTAATTTTAGTTTTTACGAGGGTTGAACTCCTATGGAGTTCGGATTGCATTATTTGTATGTTTCTATAAATATTTGACTCCTTCGGAGTCATAAAATCAATAAGTCCCTTCTTTATCTGCTATTGTTATCGCTTCGCTGATGATAGCCAAACCTTCATCGATCTCTGCTTTTGTTACACATAATGGTGGTGCAATAAAAATATAGCTCCATCTTACAAATGTGTACATACCCAATTCTTTTATTTTTGCCGCCACTTTATTCATCACCACCATTTCATCCGGCTTGGCATTGAATGGTGCCATTGGCTCTTTTGTCTTTCTGTTCTTTACCAATTCCAGGCAACCTAACAAACCGGTATTTCTCCAATCACCGATCGATTTGTGTTTCTGCTTTAATAACTCAATCTGTTGGTTCATGTATTTTTCCATCGCTATCGTATTATCGAATAGCTTATCATCTTCATAAATCTTTAATGTTGCCAAGGCTGCTGCACAACTTACAGGATGTGCAGAATACGTTAACCCTAATGGTAACATCGTATCATCATACTTTGCTGCAATTTTATCAGATACCATTAAACAACCGAATGGTAAATAACCGCAAGTCAAACCTTTCGCCATTGTGATCATATCCGGAACGATACCATGGTTTTCGAAACCAAACCATTTACCTGTCCTGCCAAAGCCACTCATTACTTCGTCCATGATCAATAGAATGCCGTGCTTGTTGCAAATTTCTCTTACAGCTTTTAAATACCCTTTTGGATATTGCAAACAGCCCGATGAACCTGATTCTCCTTCTAATAAAATAGCGGCAATATTTCCAGGGCCTTCGTAAGCGATCATTCTTTCTAATTGAGCCACTGAATCAGTCAGCAGACTTTCTTCACTATGTGGCCAGCGATATAAATAAGGAATATCGATGTGTACGAAATTCGGTGCCTGTTGTGCATCTGCAGGTAATTTTCTTGGATCGCCGCCGGCAGATAAAACACCGTAGGTTGAACCGTGGTAAGATTGATAGCGGCCTAAAATTTTATGTCTGCCAGTAAATACTCGTGCCAGCTTAATGCCATTTTCAATAGATGTTGCGCCACACAAAGTAAAGAATGCTTTGTTGAGATCACCCGGACAAATTTCTGCCAGTTTTTTTCCTAACTCACCGCGCACTGCTGTAACGCAGCTGGGTGTTACATAACTGATGGCTTGCATCTGTTTGGTAACAGCCTCGGTTATGCGCTGATCACCATGGCCAACATTTACATTCATTAAGCCGGATGAAAAATCTATATGCCGCTTGCCATCGTAATCGTATAGATAAACACCTTTGCCATATTTTACAGCAAGCGGTGCAATACCTTTTTGTTTGCTCCAGCTAAACAAAGTATGCTCGAGGTTGTTTTCTATAATTTCCTGGGACATTTTTTTATTTTGAATGTTGAATGTTGAATTTTAAATGCGAGTATTTTCTATATTCAACATTTAAAATTCAACATTTAAAATAATTTTTAACTCATCCAATTTACGCCTGCTTCCGGATTCCATTTGGTGGTACTCTTTTTTAATTTTGTCCAGAATTCGATAGAGCTTTTTCCGGTTATATCTCCTACGCCAAATTTACTTTCGTTCCATCCACCAAAAGAAAACGGCTCTCTTGGTACCGGCACGCCTACGTTTACGCCGATCATGCCAGCACTTGCATTATCAATAATATACCTTGCGGCGGCACCATTCTGTGTAAATACGCTGGCCGCATTGCCATAAGGATTGGCATTTTCAATAGCCAATGCTTCATCCACGGTGTTAGTACGCATGATGGAAATGACCGGACCAAAAATTTCTTCTTTAGCGATCGACATATCAGGTGTTACAAAATCAATAACGGTCGGACCGACATAACTTCCTTTTTCATTTCCTGCAACAATAACATTTCTTCCATCTACTAAAATTTTGGCGCCTTGTTGTTCTGCTTCGGTAATATATTTTTCGATCCTGTCTTTCGATGCTTTATTGATCACCGCACCTAAGTTTTTTCCGGGTATTATCTTTTTTGCCTCGGCAACAATTTTATTAATGATATGGTCAATATTTCCAACACCTACCATCGCGCCTGCAGCCATACAACGTTGACCCGCACAACCACTCATGCTCGCTACAACATTTGCTGCGGTCATATCTTCTTTTGCATCGGGTAAAACCAGTAAATGATTTTTTGCGCCGCCCAATGCTAAACATCTTTTATAATTTGAGGTCGCTCTTTTGTAAACGATCTTTGCCACTTTAGTTGAGCCAACAAATGATACTGCTTCTATTTCCGGATGATCGCAAATTGCATTTACAATATCAAGATCTCCATGTACGATATTAAATACACCATCGGGTAAGCCCGCTTCTTTTAATAGCTGTGCTATTTTTCCAATGCTTAATGGAACTTTTTCTGACGGTTTGATGATCATGCAATTACCTAGTGCGATGGCATTGGGTATTGTCCAGTTAGGTACCATGCTCGGGAAATTAAACGGAACGATCGATGCAACGACGCCTAATGCCACGTGTTCTGTTCTGCATTCCACGCCTTTGCTTACTTCTAAAACTTCGCCCGTAACTAATTGTGGTAAGGAAGTGGCGAATTCTGCCAGCTCGATACATTTTTCTATTTCTGCTACTGATTCACTGTATACTTTCCCATTTTCTTCGCTGCACAATTCTGCCAGCTCTTTCAAATTTTTTTCCAATAAATATTTATAGCGAAAGAAAACCTGCACCCGTTCTTTGATCGGTGTTTTGCTCCAAAGTGGAAAAGCTGCTTTTGCGGCTTTCACTGCATCATCCAGATCCTTTGCAATTGATAGCGGAACGGTAGATAATAAATTCCCATCAACAGGAGAAATTACATCTAGTTTTTTATCTGATGAGGCATTGACGAATTTACCGTTGATATAATTTTGGACAGGAGAATACTTCATTGCCATTTTTTAAATTAGGTAGAAATTTGTACTGTAATTTAACTATAAACCAGCAAGTAACAAGAGGTTGTTTAATCGCAAAGAACACAAAGAACCGCGAAGATTCGCAAAGGGCCTTTGCGAATCTTCGCGGTTAGCTTAGCGATCTTTGCGGTTAACTATTTTATTCAAAAACAACTGTTTTGTTTTTGTAAACCGATACCCTGTCTTCAAATACCAATCGAAGCGCTTTTGCCAATACGGCTGTTTCTATTTCCTTGCCCGCTTTCATCATATCTGCGGCCGTTAGGGAATGGTTTACCGGGATGATCTGTTGGGCGATGATCGGGCCCTCATCCAGTTCATCGGTTACAAAATGGGCTGTGGCGCCAATTAATTTAACGCCGCGCTCAAAAGCCTGTTTATAGGGGTTTGCACCCGCAAAAGCAGGCAAAAAGGAATGGTGGATATTGATCAGTTTCATCGGGAATTTAGCCACGAATCCAGGCGATAATATCCGCATGAATTTAGCCAAAACAACATAATCAGGAGCTGATTGTTGTATTTTCTCCACCAGTTTTTGTTCGAATATTTCTTTGCTTATTCCTTCATGAGAAACCAGGTGAAAGGGCACATCAAAACGTTCGCAAATATTTTGTAATGTATCATGATTGCCGATCACGCACTGGATTTTTGCTCCCAATGTTTCAAAATAATTCCTAATTAATATGTCAGCAAGGCAATGGTATTCCTTAGTGACAAGAATAATTACTTTTTTTTGAGGCAGCTCATTTATCGTGATCGTTACATCTTTCGGTAAAACATCTTTTAGCTTCTTTTCGAGTGACGCTTCATCTTTATGTTTTTCAATTTCCAACCGCATATAAAAACGGTTCTCCATTGTATCCACATGCTCGCGCATGGAAATAATATTAAGCTGCTCTTTTGCCAATATCCCTGAAATGGCAGCTACTAAACCAACCTGATCTTTGCATTGAATAACAATAACCATAACTTAAAAATAATATCCTGAAAATTATACAATATTACCGGAATATAACGTTATAGCTATTGTTATGCAATATGAATGGTCTAATTTTATACTCAAATTGGTAACGGCACTAACTATTAGCTTTATAATGATCACCGAATACTACTTGCTATGTGATAAAAAAATATCACCCATTTACCATTAAATAATTCCGGTTAAAAACACCAAAGCCATATTGGCCTTGCAGAAATATTTTAATTTTTCAATTATGAATCCCCGCAAAATCTTTATTACGACCTCACTTATTGCAACTGCACTTATTCTTACAGCCGGTTATTTTTGGCACGGCGCATTATTTACTTTTATAATAGTAGCGCCATTAATTTTTATGGGCATTGCCGATATCACGCAAAAGCACCATACTATCAAACGCAATTTTCCTGTAATAGGCAGACTACGTTATTTGTTAGAAAAAATTCGTCCGGAAATTTATCAATACTTTATTGAGTCGGATACAGATGGCACTCCCGTTAACCGTAATGACAGAGCGGTAATTTATCAGCGTGCCAAACAACAAATTGATACTACACCATTTGGTACACAGCAAAATGTTTACCAGGAAGGATACGAATGGATGACACATTCTATTCAACCGATCGATTTTAAAAATATGGACCATAGCCCGAGAGTTATTGTAGGAGCTGAACAATGTCAATACCCCTACGACATGAGTATACTGAATGTATCAGCTATGAGTTTCGGTGCGCTAAGTAAAAATGCTATAGAGGCATTAAACGGCGGTGCAAAAATTGGCGGCTTTGCACATAATACCGGAGAAGGCGGATTGAGCCCTTACCATTTAGTTCAAGGCGGTGATCTTATCTGGCAAATAGGTACGGGTTATTTCGGTGCGCGTACGCCTGATGGAAAATTTTCTGAAGCAGCCTTTGCTAAAAATGCTTCTTTACCGCAAGTAAAGATGATCGAATTGAAATTATCGCAGGGAGCAAAACCCGGACACGGCGGTATTTTACCCGCAATAAAAAATACACCTGAAGTAGCTGCTATACGTTTAGTGGAACCGGGCATTACCGTTTACTCACCACCATCACACAGCGCTTTTTCTTCTCCTACTGAACTGATAGAATTTCTTAGTAAGATGCGCAAATTATCCGGTGGCAAACCTGTTGGGTTTAAATTATGTATCGGCATTAAAGCAGAATTTATTTCTATCTGCAAAGCGATGATAAAACTAAACAGCTATCCTGATTTTATAACGATCGATGGCGGCGAAGGCGGTACCGGCGCTGCGCCTCCTGAATTTACCAACTCGGTTGGTATGCCGATGTTAGATGGATTGGTATTTGTAGATAACACTTTGCGTGGCTTTGGCATACGCCATCATATGAAGATTATTGTATCAGGAAAAATATTTAATGGCTTCCATATTGTAAGAGCGATGGCGCTTGGTGCAGATGCCTGCAATAGTGCACGTGCGATGATGATATCATTAGGTTGTATTCAGGCCTTGCAATGCAATACAAATACTTGTCCTACAGGTGTTGCTACGCAGAACCCAGCATTAACGAAAGGATTAGTAGTAGAAGATAAAAAACACCGTGTTGCTAATTTTCACAAACGCACGGTTGAAAGCTTTGCAGAATTATTAAGTGCGGCAGGATTGACGGATCATTCCAAATTAGACCGCTCTTATATTTATAAAAGAGTATCAGCGAATGTCATAAAAACTTACGAAGAAATTTATCCTACAATGATCGATGGCAGTTTCCTTAACGGGCAATTGGTTAATGAAGATCATAGCATTATTTAAGGTAAAAAGTCAAAAGTCAAAACCTAAAAGTATGCAGTATTATCTCGCTTTTGGATTTTAACTTTTGACTTTTCAGTTATCAGTATTACTGAATTTTTACAACGTCATAAGGTGTTACTTCTCCCTGGCGTGTTGCAGGATTTATGAATTGAAGGCTTAATCCCGTTACATGAAAATCATCTCCCGAATAAGCTACAGTATATTTTATCCCTGCAGTATCCAGATCTGCCATTTTATTTTTATCTGCAATTAAATAATCTCCCGATACCAATTGATCGGTAGAATCTTTATGACCAATGATCGATTGCGCATAAAAATCAAGCGAGTGAATATTATTTGTCTTGTATAAATAGATATGGTCTACCGGAAGCTTGCTATCATGTATCCATCTGCCAACAACACTTCCCATCTGGTATTTTAATAGTGCAGGATACAAAGAATAATTTAAGAATAGGTTAACGCCCATTATAGTAAACAAACAAATAGTTAGTAAACGTGGCAGCGCTGTTTTTTTACTGAAGAACAAATACAAAAAAGCAATAAAGAAAATAAATGCCATGCAGGCAACCCATACTGAAATACTGCTAAAACAATAGCTCAGCAAAAATACCAATGCGATCCACAGCAAACTAAAAATTACAAAATGTGTCCATACCAATGCGTTTGTAAGTTTGGCGCTATATTCCCCTTCGTACAATAATGCATATAAAAACTTAGCAGTAATGATCGCTGCGAATGGGAATACTACAAAGATGTAATGTGGTAATTGGTATTTGCTCATACCCAAGGCCAGGTAGGTTAATAAAAATCCGCCTGTGGCGATCCATTCCTGGCCTGCCAGTAATTTAAATTTTTGTTGTACTAGCTGTTTCACTTCTACAACAAATGCTATCAGAAAAAACAATATCCATGGTAAAAAGGACCATAACATATTTTGCAATAAGAAAAATATATTAGCACCATTGTTCCATTCAGATTCTCCGGTGATACGGCCAAAGCTTTGTGTCCAAAAATAAAAACGCAAACCTGATACGCCTGTTTTATCGATCACATGTTTTTCAGGATGCAAATCAAATTGTTGGTACAAGCCAATGCACATAGGCACTAATAATATGCCGATAATAACAATACCCAAAATGTATTGCCATTTAAAGATCATTTTAAAATTTCTTTCCAATACGATCTGTGAGCCAAAAGCAAATATGGGAACGAATAATGCGATGGGACCCTTTGTCAGCAAGCCACCCGCAATACCAATGCTTGCCCATATAAAATTTTTAAGCTCATCATTTTTATACCATTCAGCCAATTGCCAGATACTGAAAACTACCCAGCTCATTAAAATAGTATCGGTACGTACATCATGATTGATCAAAAAAAGTGCCTGGCAGGATGCTAATATAATGGCAGCCAATACAGCGATCTCTTTTTTGTAATAAAGACTGGCAAATTTGAAAGTTGAAAAAATTGCGAATAGCGCAAACAAAAAAGAAGGAAAACGATAAGCAAAATTATTGACACCAAATATTTTCATACTCAATGCGCTTATCCAAAATAGAAAAGGAGGTTTATCTAAATAATCTTTTCCAAAATCGTAGACATGTAAAAACCGGCCCGAGGCCAACATCTCTCTGCTCATTGATGCATATTGTGCAGCATCTACATCCATTACATCAATTCCAAAACCGATCAGGTAAATTATCGCGATGAGTACAAAAATGCGCGTTGATATTTTAAGCATACGAAAGATCTTTAGACCGCATCGCTAGTGGGCCATTTTTTTGATTAAAAATAGTTGCTGATGCCCATCCTACCAAACAACCTAATACCGTTCCGCCGAGTACATCAAATGGATAGTGAACACCCACATATATTTGCGCGTAACTGATAGCAGCCGCCCAAATAAAAAATAAATATCCCCAGCCTCCAATAACGGGGCGTAAGGTAAAGAAAAGAAACATAGCCAATCCGAAATGGTTTGCTGCATGTGAAGAAGTGAAGCTTCCGTTACCGCCGCAATATGCCAACAGGCGTACGTTTGCTGAAAAAGAAGGATCGCAGCAAGGACGCATTCTACCCACTAAAGGTTTAAATACCCTGCTGCTAACAGTATCAGTAATGGCTACAGTTATAACGGCATACACTACTAACCACCAGCCTTTTTTTCTGAAATTATAAATGATGAACACCAGTAAAAAAATATACAAAGGGATCCAGGTAGTGGGTTCTCGCAGAACAGGCATTAACTTATCTAAAAAAGGGGAGGTTCCGTCTCTATTGACCTTTAAAAAAAGCCACTTATCCAAGTCAATTATTTTCTTCATTTGTATCAGTTCAACATATTAAAAATAAACGCAAAACATGAGGCAAAAAAATATTTTTTAAATATTAACAATCGGTATACGTTTGTGTTTGCTACAACCTACTCCGTAAAAAATGAATACAGAAAAGATATAGTATAAGCGGTAGAAAGATCAATTAACATTTTAACAAAATAACTCACGCAATAAAAAACAGGTCATGAAAAAAGTATGGTTAATTACAGGTTGCTCAACAGGCTTTGGCCGCGAATTGGCAACCTATGTTTTAGCAGAAGGCTATAGCGCAACAGTTGCCGCACGCAATACTGATGATATAAAAGATATTGTTGCAGGGCATGATGCCACAGCCTTATCAGTAAAATTAGATGTTACAAAACCTGAGCAAATAAAAGATGCTGTTAAAAAAACGATCGAAAAATTCGGGCGCATAGATGTGTTGGTAAACAATGCAGGCATTGGTTATTTTGGTGCAGTAGAAGAAAGCGAAGATGCTGCTGTTAGAAATATGTTCGAGATCAATTTTTGGGGATTGGCTAAAATGACGCAGGAAGTTTTGCCGATCATGCGCAAACAAAAAAGCGGACATATTATTAATATTGCATCGATCGGAGGCCTGGTTGGTTTTCCTGCGGTGGGTTTTTATAATGCTACCAAATTTGCAGTTGATGGTTTATCAGAATCATTGGCAAAGGAAACGGCACCATTGGGCATTAAAGTAACCATTGTTGCGCCAAGTGGTTTCCGTACAGATTGGGCGGGGCGTTCTGCCAATAACAGTCCGGTTATAATTGAAGATTATGCAACAACTGCCGGTGCTAACAAAGCCAATATCCGCGGCTATAGCGGCAATCAACCCGGCGATCCAAAGCGCGCCGCAATAGCCATTGTAAAAGCAGTAGAGTCTGCAAAACCGCCACTTCGTTTATTATTAGGGGAAGCAGCTTTAAAAG
>DATHHR010000005.1:0-32471 GCA_035317105.1 Ferruginibacter sp.
TGTTTGTGTTGGTGGTACAGGTACCGCATTAACTGTAACCGTAACAGCCACTGGCATTACGCAATATCAATGGTTTAGTAATACCAGTCCGGTAAATAGCGGGGGAACGGTAGTGGCAACTCATGCATCATCATCTACCGCTGATACCTATACAACATCTACAGTTTCTGCAAGTGCTCTATATTATTATTGTAAAGTAACCACCAGTGCGGGTTCTTGTAATGCAGCTACCAGTTCAGTATCGGGATTATTTACTGTAACGGCTGCACCAACGGCTAATGCAGGAACGGCATTAAGTGGCATATGCCAGGGAAGCAGTGCAGTAACAATAGGTACAGGAGCATCTTATGGCGGCACGGCTACATCAGCAGTTTGGACTGACGGAGGCGCTGGTGGTACATTTACTAATAATGGTGGCACTACTCCTTCAACAACAACCTGGGCTCCGCCGGCAGCTTATACAGGAACTGTAACGTTTACGCTAACTACAGCAGGAGGAAGCCCATGTTCAAATGCTACTGCTACAAAAACAATGGTTGTAACAGGAATGCCTAATTTATATACTCCTCCTGCCACAGCAAATTATATACGATATGATTTTACGAGTGGCAGTTCCCTGGTTAACCAGGGAACTGCGGGTGGCCCTGCCGTTCTTGGTACAGGTACCGGCGGCAGTATCGTACAAACCACTGACAGATTTGGAAATGCTAATAGTGCTTATTTACTTACTCCCGGTACAGGAGGAAACTACTGGATATCTAATACTACTGCAGTAACGCTCACTTATGTTCCAATGAGCGAGGGAATTTGGTTCAAAACAACAGTAGCGGGAGGAACATTACTCGGAGTTAATAGTGATGCAGCTGGTGCAAATAATAATCCTGATCATAATCTATATATGGACAATGCAGGAAAAATCGTATTTGACATCTATAATGGTAGTATTCACGTGGCTGTTACCAGTCCGGCGGCATATAATGATGGAAAGTGGCACCAGGCCGTAGTTACTACTACAACAACAGCGCCACAAACCATAACACTATATGTTGATGGTGCAAGTGTGGCTTCAACTTCGACAACATTAGGCCTGACTTCAGCAGGTTCACGTTTTATATTAGCAGGCGTTAACAATTTAACATTTACTCTAGGTGATAATCCTAGTAACTGGGCATTTACAGGTAGTGTAGATGATATAATAGTTTATAACGGCACAACATTAACTGCAGCTCAAATAGCAGGTATGTCAGCACCTTCTATAACTGCTGTTGCTAACTCCTGTAGTGATGCAGTGGTAACATTAAGCTCATACTCATTAGCAACCGGTACTTACGCAGTTACTTATAATGTAAGTGGTACTAATACGGTAAGCTCTACAACAGCAACAATGAGCTTTACGGCAGGTAGTCCGGGAACAGGTACTTTTAATACAGCTAATTTACCTAATGTGGGTAGTAGCAATGTAGTGAATGTTACAGCACTTTCCTTTTCATCCGGTTCATGTAATGCAACTTTAAATATAAATACCCCAAATTTTACTACAACTGGCAGTAATACATGGCTTGGCAGTAGTACTAATTGGAATGATGTTACAAATTGGTGTGGTGGTAGCGTTCCCATATCTACAACGAATGTAATAATACCAAATGGGTTAACTAAGTATCCGCTATTGGGTACTGCTGGTTTAAGTACAACAGGATATGCTGGCAGTGTCAGTATAGGAACTACAGGTACAGGAGCTGCAGCATCGCTCACAGTAGGAACAGGCGGCTTATTAAGTATTTCTGGAACCATCACTAATACCGGCGGAACATTTGATGCAACAGCCGGTACTATAGAAATGGCAGGAGCCGCCGCACAAAGCATTACTGGCGCTAATTTTGTCAGTCAAACAATATATAATTTAATGGATAGCACAACGTCAGGCGGGTTATCTGTAGATTCAATAAACATAGTAGGAGAATTAGGATTCCCTTTTTCAGGAACATCCTCACTTTCTATTAGTAAGAATGTAGTGTTACTTTCAAACGCCTCGACCACTGCGTGGATCGGTCCGATAACAGAGGTTGGAGGTACGGCACAAGCAACGATAACCGGCAAGGTAATTATACAGCGTTATTTCCCGGCTCATAGAAGATGGCGCTTAATAACCGCATCGGTAACTGCGGCCAGTGCCCAAACGATCAATGCTGCATGGCAGGAAGGGGTTGTCAGTACTACATCTCCATTATCAAATCCTGATCCATTGCCGGGTTATGGTACACATATTACTGGGCCTGGTCATTATAATTTTGCATTCGGATTAGGCTATGACCAATCGCCAACAAATAGCGCATCAATAGCCTATGTGCATGATACATCTTCCTGGTTTAGCTTGCCCAATACTAACGTAACCAAAGTGACCGATTATCAGGGATATATGCTGTTTGTTCGTGGTTCCAGAAATTATACCATTAGCACTACTACACAAACTACATTGGCAACAAATGCTACGTTACGTACCACAGGAAGTCCAAAAACAGGTATTCAGAATGTGCCCGTTGTTGCTGGTGCTAATGTAATAGGCAACCCCTATGCAGCAACAATTAATTTCAATACCATTTTTAATAAAGCTACCACAAAGGCTGCTTTAGGTAGTAGTACAGCGAATAATACTTTTTATTTATGGGATCCTAATATAGCATCAGCAGCAAACGTAGCAAGTGGAACCGGAGGTTGGGTCGTATTAACAAGCAATGGTGCTGGAGCGTATATACCTGTACCGGATCCAAGATCAATAAGTCCGTTTAATGTAAATGGAGATATTCAATCTGGAGCCGCATTTATTGTGCATGCACAAACATCAGGCTTTGTGCAGATCGATGAATCTGATAAAGTTTCTCCTGCAGCTACCAACAATGATCTTTATTTATTCAGGCCTGCAGAAGCAGTTCCTCTAACTATGTTAAGGACTACATTGTATGCCACAGCAGCAGATACTATAAATTACCTGGCTGATGGAGTACTAAATATTTTTGATAATAGTTTTACTAATGATGTTGACTGGAATAAGGATATACAAAAACAAGCGAATTTAAATGAACAATGTTCGGTATTTAAAGGCGGCAGGTTAATTGCAGTTCAAAGAAGTTCACCTGTTAATGCAGGCGATACAATTTTTCTAAAACTGGCTCATTTAAATCAGCGCTCGTATAGGTTTGCGTTCGAAGCAACCAGCTTTAACCGCCCTGATCTTAATGCCTATTTGATAGATACATTTATGCATACAAATACACCAATATCTTTAGGCGACAGCGCTACAGATATTGATTTCACAATAACAACTAATGCCGGTTCCGCCGCGGCTGATCGTTTCGCCATAACGTTCAGGCCTGCTCCGGGAAGTGTACAATACACCACTGTAACAGCAACCCAGCAAAACAAGGATGTTTTGGTACAATGGATGGTCAAAAATCAACTAAATATTAAAGAATATATAGTTGAAAAATCAACGGATGGAACAAATTTTTATCCTGCAGATACTACAATGGCCACATCCGGAAGTACGGGCGCTATCGTATATAACTGGTTGGATAAAGATCCTGTTATTGGAACAAACTATTATAGGATACGTAATATTGATAATAATGGAGTATACCAGGAAAGCAATATCGCGAAAGTTGAAATTGGTAAAGGGATAATCGCAGGAATAGCTATCTACCCTAACCCGGTAGTAAACGGAGAAATAGGTCTTCAAATGAATAATGTGCCTACAGGGAATTACCGGATAAGCGTAATTGACGAAACCGGACAAGTTATATTATCAGAAACAATTGATCACGGGGCAGCAAGTGAAACAAAAAATATATCTATGTATAAGGGAGTTGCAAAAGGGATATATATATTGGATGTACAATTCCCTGACAATACACAAACAAAAATTAAATTTGTAAATCGGTAATTCCATATTAACTTTAAAAAAATAAACTGATGAAGAAGTATCGAAAAACAATCGCCATGGTCGGCGTTTTGTTCATGTTGTTTACTATTTTACCTAACTTAACTGTGAAAGCGCAAGGTGTAGGCGAAGGTGATCCTGATTCGGATGTGCCTTTTGATGGAGGGCTTAGTTTATTGGTGGCTGCGGGTATCGGATATGGTATTAAAAAGAATAAAGAAAGAAAAAATAATAAAGACATCGAAATGTAATATTTTACATTTTCCATAATACAAATCGGGGATATTTTAGTATCCCCGATTTGTATTATAAAGATTAGTTATTATCAAGCGAAATTGTTGCTTTTTTAATTTTTTTTAACGAATTTCGATGCTCTTGTATTAAATAAATAAAGATTTTACTCTAGCATTGATTTAGTAAAGTTTTGCCTTTGTATAGTGGATTGTAATAATATTTTATAGATCATGCCTAAATCAGTTTTAACTAATGAGTAATATTATGCAGCGTTGCACCTCTTTTGTTTTCAAAATTCACATGGATCAATTGTTTCTCATAGCATTTACATTATTTCTCTTTTCATCATGCGGGGTGGCTAAACCAACAGCCTACTTTCAAACGCTTAATAGGGATACAACTCTTAAGGCATTTATAGACAGTAATGCAGAATCTAAAATCGTAAAGAATGATGTACTGGCAATTACGGTATCTAGTCTAAACAAGATGGAAGACGCGTACTATAATAATTCGTCAACTTCTTCTTCAGCATCTAGCGAGTCATCAACAAATTCTTCTGAAGCACAAGGGTATCCAGTTGATCTCGATGGTAATATTCAAATCCATAACCTTGGTAAATTGCATGTAGAAGGCATGACGAGAAGACAGCTAAAAGATTCATTGGAGGCTGGGCTGTTACCCTATTTAAAAGATCCGATCGTTACGGTGAATTTTTCGAATCACCGGGTTACTGTCTTAGGCGAGGTTATAAAGCCCCAGGTTTTGGAATTACAACATGAGCAAGTCTCCTTATTAGATGTAATAGCTTTGAGCGGGGATGTAACGGCTGATGCATTGAAAAGAGATATTCTTGTAATACGGCAAACCCCTAAAGGTAAAATATTTAAGCATATCAATTTAGAGGACGAATCTGTATTTAAAGATTCAAGTTGGTATAATGTGCAATCGGGAGATATAGTATACGTGGAGCCTAATTTACGAAAACTCTACGACCGAGATCGTGATACAAGGATTCAGCGAAATATTACCATAGTGCTGGCTGCAGCCTCTCTTGTCTTAATTATTTTAAACATTGCCCGTTACAATTACTAATGCCATATCCCAGTAGTTAAAGAGCTTTATTATTATGAACGAAAATCAGTCCTTTAAAAACAACGACACCAATCATCCGAATTTTTTCGTACAGCTTGTACAAAATTATTTGCCATATTGGCCATTGTTCGCACTCACTATACCTGTTTGTCTATTTTTTGCATTTATAAACTTCCGGGCACAAGCTCCGGTATATGTGGCATCAGCAAAAATTTTGATCAAAGACCCTAATAAATCTGGCGATACAAAACTATTAGACGCACTTAATATATTTGGAGAAAAAAAAATCGTTGAAAATGAATTGATCGTATTAAAGTCTTCTATATTGATGCAATCAGTTGTTTCTGAGCTTGATCTTTATACAAGCGTTTATAATGAAGGGAATGTCAGAAAAGAAGAGTTATACGCTGACAATTCACCCGTAAAATTTATTGCTGTTAATAAAGATAATATTACTGGGTTTGGAAAATTTTATTTTACAATAGACTGGAATAAACAAACCGTATTCATTAATGATACATATGTTCCTTTTGATTCTACTATACTCTTAGGTGACGGATTATATCGTGTAGTAATAAATCAATTTTATAATAGAAATGTCGTTAATAAAAAATATTATGTAGTTGGCACTTCAGTTGCAGAAGCTGCTGGTGCAATTCTTGGGAGATTGAAAACTAATCCTGTTTCTAATCAGGCTACGGTTATAGAGGTAAAACTTGAAACGGAAGTTCCTGAAAAAGCAAACGATATTCTTGCTAAATTATTTGAGATTTATGAACGCAATGGGATAGCTGAAAAAAATGAAACTGCGCTAAAAACCCTCGATTTTATTGATGGGCGTTTACAGCTCGTTACTGCGCAATTAGATAGCGTTGAAAATAACATCCAGACATACAAATCAAAAGAATCACTAATAGAAGATCTTGGAGATCAAGCGAGGGAATACCTTACGAGGGTAACAAATAATGAAGAAAAAAGCACCGGTATTGGTATTCAGTTAGATGTCTTGGACCAAATTAAAAATTATGTAACAGATAAGGGGGCTAAACCTGGTACAGTTCCATCATTGCTGTTAAACCAAGATCCATTATTAGATAGATTGCTGGATGAGTTATACGAAGCAGAGTTTTCTTTACATCAAACCAAAGCGGTCACCGGCGAAAAAAGTAACGAGGTTGTGTTGATACAAGAAAAGATCGAACGCCTTAAATCTGATATATTAGAAAACATAGGAAACATAAAACGGAATTTACTGATAGAAAAAAAAGATGTTGATGATGTTATAAATTATAATCAATCTTTACTTAATGAACTTCCGGAAAAAGAAAAAGGGTTATTAGAGATTAGTAGACAGCAAGCTGTGAAAAATGGTATTTACCTGTATTTGCTACAGAAGAGAGAAGAAACTGCGTTAGCATATGCTTCGGCCATTGCTGATTTAAAAATTATTGATAATCCCAGTATAAGCGGACCAATAAGTCCTGTTGCGCAAAATTATTATGTAATGGGATTACTTATAGGCTTCTTAATTGCTATAGGTATCATTTTATTAAAGGAACAGTTTAATAACAAGGTGTTATTTAGAGACGAAGTGCAGGAGAAAACAACTATTCCATTTGCGGGAGAAATAATACAAGCAACCACAAAAAATCCTATTGTAATTTATGAAGGAAGAAAAAGCATCATAGCTGAACAGTTTAGGTCAATGCGAACGAACTTAAATTACCTTGGATTAGATGATAAACATAAAACAATAATGATCACCTCTTGTATTCCGGGTGAAGGAAAAAGCTTTGTTGCTATCAATTTGGCAATCAGTTTTACATTAACCGGAAAAAAAGTTGCCTTAATGGAGATCGATTTGAGAAGGCCAAAACTCAGCAAGCTTTTATTAGTAAATACCAATATAGGTATAACTAATTATATAGTTAATAAAGCATCAATTGATGAGATAATTAAAGAAACAAGTATACCTAACTTGTATGTAATACCGGCAGGAACAATACCTCCTAACCCAACAGAGTTAATTATTAGATCGGAGTTTAAAACAATGATGGATAAAATAAAGGAAAAATTCGACGTAGTAATTATCGATACTGCACCAATTGGACCTGTTACGGATGCGTTGTTGTTAAAAGATTATGCAGATATCACTTTATTTATGATACGCCACGATCGTACCCCAAAGATCATGTTGCGTGTAATTAATGAATACCATGCTAGTAATAAGTTCAACAATATGGCATTTGTGTTCAATGGTGTAAAAAAACGCGGTATCATGGTTGGTACACTTGGCAAAACTTATGGTTCGGGCTATGGTTACGGCTATGGTTACGGCTATGGTTACGGTTATGGCTATGATGTTAAAAAAGAAAAAGAATCGCTTCTTAAAAGCATTCTTACAGAAATAAAAGCCCTTTTTAAAAAATAAAAGAGTTGTTTAATGTAATAATAAAAAATATTTACTTCGGTAGTATGTAACTGAGGAATAGCGAAGCTGTGCAATGTCTAAAAATAATTCATATTGGTTCGCTGTTTATACAAGGCCCCGCTGGGAGAAAAAAGTTGTAAAATTATTGGATGAAAAAGGGATCGAAAATTATTGTCCGCTAAATAAAGTGTCCAAACAATGGAGCGACCGAAAAAAAATAGTTTTAGAGCCAATATTTAAATCATATGTTTTTGTAAGGGTAAGTGAAGAAGATAAATGGAATTTAAAAAAGGTTAATGGGATCATTAATTTTGTTTATTGGTTAGGGAAACCGGCGCATATACGAGACGAAGAAATAGATAGCATCAGAAAATTTTTAAATGAATTTTCTGATGTAACGGTAGAGCAAGAACTAACGGTAAATTCAAAAGTAAGGATCAAACAAGGTGTATTAATGGATTACCAAGGGGTCCTTTTAGAGATATCAGGTAATCGCGCAAAAATAAAAATTGAAAGCATGGGAATTCAGCTAAGTGCCCATTTCGATAAAAAAAACATAGAGCGTTTACCAGGCTCATGATCCCGGCTATTAATGCCGCCTTCTTCAATAAGCATTTCATTGGTATAAAATTTCGATCATTTGATGAACAAGAACGATAAAATTTATGTCGCTGGCCATAGGGGGTTAGTAGGCAGTGCGATCTTAAGGCTGTTGCAAGAAAAAGGCTTTACCAATATTATTACCAAAACATCTGCGGAATTAGACTTAAGGGATCAGGTTTCCGTAAAAAGCTTTTTTGAAAAAGAAAGGCCCCAATACGTGTTCATGGCTGCTGCAAAAGTTGGAGGGATATGGGCAAATAAAACATATCCTGCAGAATTTATTTATGATAATATCACGTTGCAAAATAATATCATTAATGAATCCTATCGTAGCGGGGTAACAAAATTATTGTATCTGGGAAGTAGCTGTATCTATCCTAAAAATTCGCAACAACCTATTAAAGAGGAGTATTTTTTATCAGGTTATTTAGAGCAGACCAATGAGGCATATGCTATTGCAAAAATTGCAGGTATAGAAATGTGTCAAGCATACCACAAACAATATGGCTGTAGGTTCATAAGTGTTATGCCAACAAATTTATATGGCCCCGGCGATAACTATGATCTGCAAAATTCACATGTATTACCGGCCCTTATCAGAAAATTCCATCAGGCAAAAATAAATAATGAGGCTATGGTAACTGTATGGGGAACAGGAACTCCGCTACGGGAATTCTTACATACAGATGATGTTGCACTCGCCAGTCTTTTTTTAATGGAACAATATGAAGCTCCTGAAATAATTAATGTTGGAGTTGGGAAAGACCATAGTATTAAAGAAATGGCGCTGATGATAAAAAAGATAATTGGATACACCGGGGAATTAAATTTTGATACGACTAAACCGGATGGGACGCCTCGTAAATTATTGAGCGTTGATAAAATAAATGCTTTGGGCTGGCATGCCAGTATTGACCTGGAAGAAGGGATACGGCATACCTATGAAGATTTTGTAAATAAATATAGCTATTATACTGCTCCTAAAAAAGGAACGATAGTTGCCGCCAATAATTCGAATGTGTAGGATCGCAGGTGTAATCAACCAGTCAATAGCCCTGTCTTCTGTTGAAGTAATGGTTAAAGAAATGTGCCAATTACTACAGCACGGAGGTCCCGATGGCCAAGGTATATATATCAGTAAGGAAAATAATTTTGTACTTGGCCATAGAAGATTATCGCTGATCGATCTTTCTTCTAACGGTAATCAACCAATGCCTTATGCTAATAACAGGTATTATATCAGCTACAATGGAGAGTTATATAATTATCTCCAATTAAAAGAAGAGCTTAAAAAAGCCGGATGTTGTTTTACCAGCCAGAGTGATACGGAAGTAATTTTGGCAGCCTTTGCTACATGGGGTACAAAAGCTTTTGAACGTTTTAATGGGATGTTTGCTTTTGCCTTATTTGATACGACAACGAACGATGTGTTCCTGGTAAGAGATAGTATTGGTATGAAGCCACTTTATTATGCCAATACTAAAGAGGGATTAGTGTTTGCGTCAGAGATAAAAGCCTTTCAAGTAATACCATACTTGCAACAAAAAAACAATATTGCGGAGGTTTACCTGATGGCTTATGGACACTTGCCTGAACCAATAACTACACTTAAAGATGTAAAGCCACTCGAAAAAGGGAACTGGTTAAAATATCATATTCCATCAGCGACCATCGAGATCGATGTATTTAAACAATATAGCTATTTTGAAAAAATAGATAACAGAGGAGAAGCGATCAAGTATATAAAAAGAAATTTAAACGACGCTGTACAAAAGCATCTTTTGTCTGATGCGCCTATTGGCGTTTTTTTGAGTGGTGGATTGGATTCAAGCATTGTTACTTTATTAGCGAATAAAACACATAGGGATCTAAAAACTGTTTCGATCTTTTTTAATGATAAAAATTACTCGGAAAAAAAATACCAGGATCTATTGCAACAGGGGTTACCTTTCGAACAACATCAGTATTTAGTAACACCCGATGATTTTCATGATAACCTATCTACCATTATAGATGCCATGGATCTTCCCAGTTGCGATGGTATCAATACATGGTTCATTAGTAAGTATGCGAAAGAGAACGGATTAAAGGCAATGTTATCAGCCGTTGGCGGAGATGAATTATATGGAGGCTATCCTTCCTTTGACAGGATGAAGGCAAGTATTCTTTTACAAAAATTGCCTAATAAAGTATTGAGAGCAGGCGCTAATGCTTCTTCTAAAAAAATAAGAAGAATGCCGTATCTTAGTATTGATGGCATAGTAGGTAAATATCTTTTTTTAAGAGGCCAGTTTGTTCCTTCAGAAATAGCAAAATACCTTAATGCAGATGAATCTGAAATATGGAAAATATTAGAAGAAGAACCGCTAGTAAAAAATATTGATTATTTAACCGCGGGTAATCAGGCAAGTTGGATGGAGTGTAATTTATATATGCAAAACCAGTTGCTGAGAGATACCGATGTTATGAGTATGGCACATGGTGTGGAAATACGACTTCCTTTTTTAGATGTCCCATTTATGAATCTCTCGCTTCAAATAAGCTCAGCGCTTAAGTATAAAGGAAATATCAGAAAAAAATTATTAATAGATTCGTTCAAAGACATCTTACCCGAACCTATATGGAACAGGCCTAAAATGGGTTTTGCGTTTCCATTTAAAGAGTGGTTGGGAGATGATCGCTATGTAAAAAGCAGAAATGGTAAATACATGGGAGAATACTTGGCAAAAATGAGAACGGGGCAAATCCATTGGTCACAATTTTTCACATTATTATTGATAGAAAAATAACTTCGGTATAAATTTAAAAGGACTTTTCAGCTATGCTCTTCTTAACATTAAAAATTTTTTCTGCCACCGGAGGTATAGAGAAGGTAAACCGCATAGCAGGAAAAGCTTTGTATGAAATAGAAATGGAATCCGGTAAAAAGGGGTTTAAATTATATTCCATGTATGATAGCAATGCAGATAATGTTGTTAATAAATATTTTTGCAACAGTGCTTTTGAAGGGTATAACAGGAGTAGAATTAAGTTCGTTTATAAAAGTATACTAGTTGGTATAAAAAGCGATGTTGTTGTATTGTCGCACATTAATTTATTAACGGTAGGTTTTTTCATTAAACTATTTTCTCCCAAAACGAAACTGATATTAATTGCTCATGGAATAGAAGTCTGGAAAGTTTTCCCTACATGGAAAAAATTCGTATTAAAAAAGGTTGATTTGATATTGCCTGTAAGCAAGTTTACAAAAGATACTATGATAGGGTTAAATAAATTGCCCGAAGAACAATTTAAAATATTGAATAATTGCCTGGATCCATTTTTATCAGAACCTTTACATGAAGAAAAAAGTAAAGAGCTTTTTAAATTATACGGTTTTACAAATGATAATATTATTTTGATGACTCTAACAAGGTTGTCTGCAAAGGAAAAATATAAAGGGCATGATAAAGTTTTATATGCTTTGCAAGAGTTGGTTGCCAGTAATGATAGCATACGGTATTTGCTGGTAGGGAAATATGATGAAGTGGAGAAACAAAGATTAGACAAGATAATTAATGAGCTTGGATTAAATAAGTATGTTGTTTTTGCAGGATTTATTTTAGATGAACAAATTGCCGCGCATTATAACCTTGCAGATATATATATAATGCCAAGTAAAAAAGAGGGTTTTGGTATTGTGTTTATCGAAGCGCTCTATTATGGCAAACCTGTAATTGCAGGTAATAAAGACGGATCAGTCGATGCGCTATACAATGGCAAATTTGGTTTGTTAATTGATCCTGATGACCAGCAAGAAATTAATAATGCAGTAAAACGCATTATTAACAATAAAGAACAATACCTGCCTGATCGTGATCTACTAATGCAAAAATTTAGTTACGCATCGTATAAAAAAAACTTAAAGAAAATTGTTGAGTCCTTATAAAATAATTTAAAAGCACAAATAAAAAATTGGAAGAGTTATTAAATAAAAATGAACATTGGGATTTAGAATTGAAGCCTAGAACATCGTTATTAGATATTAATCTTAAAGAAGTTTGGCAGTACAGGGATCTAATGGTGTTATTCGTAAAAAGGGATTTTGTAGCTAAATATAAGCAGACAGTGTTAGGGCCGGTATGGCATTTTATACAGCCCATTTTAACAACGCTTATATCATTCATGTTATTTAACGTGGTGGCCAATATCCCAACAGATGGCATGGATAGTATTTTATTTCAGATGTCTGGCATTATAATCTGGAATTATTTTTCTACTTGCTTAACCAATTGTTCTAACGTGTTTGTGACGAACGCAAGCATATTCGGTAAAGTATATTTTCCAAGATTGGTAATGCCTTTATCTATTGTAATATCCAATATTGTACAATTTGGCATTCAGCTGCTATTATTATTTTGTACAATGATATTTATTGGCATTTATAAAGGAGAACAAATATACATCGGATGGGCATGGTTAATGATACCTGTATATGTTTTTATAATGGCTATAACAGGCTTAGGCCTGGGTATTATATTTTCATCATTAACAACTAAATACCGTGACCTTTCCGTATTACTGGCATTCGGTATACAATTATTAATGTATGCTACAGCTGTTAATTATCCGCTTAGTTTTATTGCTAAAAAAAGCCATAAGTTATATAATATAATAAAATTAAATCCTATTGCATCATTGGTTGATGGGTTTAGAAACGCAGTATTAAAAGGAAATGTAGATTTTCATTCATTGGTCTATCCGGTTATATTTATGACAGTTACCTTTTTTATAGGAATGATATTATTTAATAAGGTGGAGAAGACCTTTATGGATACCGTTTAAATTACAAGAATAAGCAAATGTCGAACACAGTAATAAAGGTTGAAAATTTATCAAAGCAGTACAGGCTGGGTGAGATAGGTACCGGTTCCATAACACACGATGTGAATCGTTGGTGGAGCAGGGTCCGTGGTAAAGAAGATCCTTATTTAAAAATAGGCGATGTTAATGACCGCACTGTAAAAGGAGATAGCGAATATGTGTGGGCTTTAAAAGATATAAATTTCGAAGTCAAGCAGGGAGAAGTTTTAGGGGTAATTGGCAGGAACGGGGCGGGCAAGAGTACCTTATTGAAAATATTAAGCAGAACAACTACCCCTACTATCGGTAGCGTTAAAATAAAAGGAAGGATTGCAAGCTTGCTGGAAGTTGGTACCGGCTTCCATCCTGATCTAAGCGGAAGAGATAACATTTTTTTAAACGGCGCTATCCTTGGGATGACGAAACAGGAAATAAAAAATAAGTTTGATGAAATTGTAGATTTCGCTGGGATCGAACGTTATATAGATACTCCGGTTAAGAGGTATAGTAGCGGGATGTATGTACGCCTGGCATTTGGTGTAGCGGCACATTTAGAAAGTGAGATATTAATTATAGACGAAGTACTTGCCGTTGGGGATGCTGAATTTCAAAAAAAAGCATTGGGTAAAATGCAGGATGCAAGTACCCAGGAAGGAAGGACAGTTTTATTTGTAAGTCATAATATGGCGGCTTTATCGACTTTGTGCACAACTTCGATCTTAATGCAATATGGCCAAATTGTTGCACAGGGTAACACGCGCCAAATAATTGATAAATATATTTCGGCAGGTATTCATAGCGAAGGCGAAATTTTACAAGATGAGATAATCTACAAAGAAAAGAGTTCAAAGGCCTTTTTTAATTCCATTCGGGTTATTTGCAATAATAAAATAACTAATTTGGTAGGTATAGGAGATGAGGTAATAATAGAACTGGAATATACAATTGTAGTTCAGGATACCATATTGAATTGCAGTATCCATCTATTAGACAATTTTGGCGCTTGTATTTTTGCAACGACAAATCTTGCTTCCGCGAACTTGCTTGTTGATGATTATTCTGGCAAGTCTTTACAAATGGGGAGATACAAATCTCATTGTAAAATACCGGCCAATTTTTTAAATGATGCGAATTATGTGATTAACGCATTCTTGGTTCCTAAAGATAATCACGATATGGCTAGTGTAGAAAATGCATTAACCTTATCGGTAACAGAGACAGGTGAAATGAGAAAAGAATATACGGGGCAATGGATTGGAATGTTAAGGCCTAAATTTGCATGGAATACAATATTTGTCGGATAATTATAAACACCCTTATATGAAAGTGGTAATTTTAGCAGGAGGATTGGGTACAAGGTTATCAGAAGAAACTGATATTAAACCAAAGCCCATGGTTGAGATTGGGGGGAAACCCATACTGTGGCATATAATGAAGATATATTCTTCGTTTGGCTTTAATGAATTTATCGTTTGTTTAGGCTATAAGGGATACATAATTAAAGAATACTTCGCTAATTATTTTCTTCACCAATCGGATGTTGCTATTGATCTGTCAAATAATCAATTGGAGATATTAAATTCGACCTCCGAGAATTGGAAGATCACGCTTGTTGACACGGGAATTAATACAATGACAGGCGGAAGAATAAAAAGGATCCAAAAATATGTAAACAATGAACCTTTTATGCTAACCTATGGAGATGGAGTTAGCAATGTATCTATTGATGAATTGATCAAATTTCATAAAGCAAATAAAAGACAGGTTACTTTAACAGCGATATCTCCACAAAGCAGGTTTGGTGTATTAAATATTACAGGAGAGGCATTGGTATCTTCATTTGAAGAAAAACCTAAAGGGGATGATAGCTGGATAAATGGAGGATTTTTTGTTTGCGAACCAGGCATTTTCGATAAAATACAAGGGGATTTAGATGTCTGGGAGCATCATGTATTAGCGAATCTAGCCAAAGAAAATCAATTGGCGGCGTATAGGCATAATGGTTTTTGGAGACCGATGGATACGCTTCGTGATAAAATCGAATTAAATGCATTGTGGGAGAATAATAAAGCAGATTGGAAATTATGGAAATGACAAAAACACTTTTTGATGTTTTTAAAGGGAAAAAAATACTTATCACCGGCGACACTGGTTTTAAAGGTTCCTGGTTGGCAATATGGCTTTTAGAATTAGGTGCTGATGTCTACGGTTATTCACTGCCTGCCAAATCAAATAAGGATAATTATAAAATTACTGATTTAGAAAAAAGAATAACACATAAAGATGGAGATATAAGAGACTTCAAATCATTAAATGATTTTTTTAAAACTGTATCACCCGATATTGCAATTCACATGGCGGCTCAATCTTTAGTGATCGACTCTTATCATGATCCTGTAGCAACATTTGATACAAATGTTATGGGAACGGTTAATTTTTTTGAAGCCGTTAGAAACTGCGATTCAATAAAAGCGGCTATTAATGTTACCAGCGATAAATGTTATGAAAACGAAGAATGGCTATGGGGTTACCGAGAAAATGACAAAATGGGAGGAAAAGATCCTTATAGTGCTTCAAAAGGTTGTTCTGAATTAGTTACAAATTCTTTTATCCAATCTTTTTTTCAGTCGAATGATACTGCTAATGTGGCTTCTGTCCGGGCAGGTAATGTGATCGGAGGAGGAGATTGGTCTGAGAACAGAATTATTCCGGATTTTTTTCGTTCTTTGCAAAATAAAACAACGCTCCTATTACGCAATCCGACTGCTACACGTCCTTGGCAGTTTGTACTTGAGCCGCTAAATGGATATTTAACACTTGCCGCTCATCTGTTTGCTGCTTATGGGATACATAAAGAATTACAAGGTGGATGGAATTTTGGACCGGAAGATGGCAACAATGTTTCTGTATCTAAATTGATTGATGAAATAATTGTTAGTGGTGTAGGAGGTGGTTACGAAATTGAAAAACAACAAAGAGTTTTCAAAGAGGCCTCCTTACTTAAATTGGATATTTCAAAAGCAAAGAAACTGCTTAACTGGAAGCCATATCTATCTTTACATGAAACTATTTCTTTTACCGCTAAGGGATATACAGATGAAACAACGAGTGGAACTGATATTTTCGATGCAAGAGTACAACAGATTAGAAAATATATAAATATCACAACAAACCCAATCAAAATATAATAACACTTTATATGCCAACTGAATTAAATTGTAGACTTTGTAATGCTGGATTAAATAAAACTGCTTCTTTTGAACTGGATAACCTCCCTTTGGGTGTTCAATATTTTCCCGATAAAGAAAATTTAATTAATGATAAGCCGGTAAACCTAAAAATATATTGTTGCGATTCCTGCGGTTTTGTTCAGGCATTTGGGAATCAGGTTGTATATGAATCTGATCATAGTGCTGCGACTAGTATATCACCGGGAATGGTAACTCATAAAACCGAACAGGCTGAAACTTTTATTTCAAAATATAATTTAAAAGGTAAAAAAATATTGGAAGCTGGTTCTGGGGACGGACATTTTTTAGAAATGCTTACCAATGCAGGAGCTGAATTAGCAGTTGGAATAGAGCCTTCAATTAAATCGAAGGAAAGTTCTGCGTTTAAAAATGTAATTGTGTATTCCGATTATGTTAAAAAAACAAACATTTTAAAAGAAGCTCCTTTTGATGGATTTGCAACATTTCATGTATTAGAGCATATACCTGACATCCATGATTTTATTGCAGGTATTTCAGTCAATTTAAAAGATGGAGCCGTTGGTTTTGTGGAGGTGCCCAGTTCAGAGGCTATTGAAGATGAATTAAGGTTTTATGATATCATAAATGATCACCTTAATTATTTTACGCTGAGAACACTTCGTATGGCTTTTGAGATGCATAACTTTGAAATTCTTGATTCGTATAGAGATTGGAATGGCGAACACGATGTTTTAATTGTGAAAAAGAGAAAACCATACGATTTCTCTGTTTTACAAAACGCAAAAACAACGACGATAGATAACTTATTAGCGCTACTAAATAAATACCCGGCAAAAAAAACGGCTATTTGGGGAGCAAGCATGCACGCACTTACATTGCTCTCGCAATTTAACACCGATAAGATCAAGTATATAATAGATTCGGCGCCATATAAACAGAACAAATTCACACCTGTTACACAATATTTAATTGTTGCTCCTCAGGCGATAGAAAAAGATCCGGTAGACCTGATCGTTATTATTGCGCCAAGATTTGAAGAGGAAATTGTTGAAAATTTAAAACGGAATAAAAAATTTACCGGACAAATTGCCGTTTTAAATAGAGATAAAATCATTTTATTATGAAAGTAACCGATTATATCGTTCAGTTTTTAAAGGGAAAAGGTGTTACATCCGTTTTTGAACTTTCAGGAGGTATGATCATGCAATTAATCGATTCTTTTCATTTAGATGGGACAATTAAACTGATAAGTATTCACCATGAACAAAGTGCATCATTTGCGGCAGATGCTGTAGGGCGTATGACAGGCATACCCGGAGTGGCCATGGCAACCAGCGGGCCTGGAGCTACAAATTTAATAACTGGTATTGGAAGTTGTTATTTTGATTCCTCTCCGGCCATTTTTATAACCGGACAAGTAAATACTCATGAACAAAAAGGCGATAAAAATATTCGTCAATTAGGGTTTCAGGAAACTGATATTGTTTCTATAGTAAAATCAATTACTAAGTATGCCGTTAAGATAACATCAGTTGATCAGGTACAGAAGGTTTTTGAAAATGCTTTTGATATCGCTACTTCGGGCAGACCGGGCCCAGTTTTAATTGATATACCTATGGATATATTCAGGGCAACAATTGAAGTAAATAAAGAAAATACGAAATCGAAGGAGATCGTAGCCGCTAATATCCCTGATGAAATAATACAACAATTGCTTACGGATCTAAAAAAATCGGAACGCCCTTTAATATTAGCTGGTGCAGGGATTAGGGCCAGTGGTGCATATAATATTTTTCTTCAGTTAATCGAAAAATTAAATGTACCGGTAGTTTCTTCCTTATTAGCAATAGATGTTTTACCATTTGATAATGCATTGCATGTTGGAATGATTGGTACATATGGGAACAGATGGGCCAATATCAGTCTTTATAATAGTGATTTTTTATTGGTATTAGGAAGCAGGCTTGACATCAAACAGACTGGCGCAGATACCAAATCATTTAAAGGAGATAAAATAATTTATCATGTGGATTGTGAGGCAGGTGAAATTAATAATAGAGTAACCGGATGTGTATCAATTAATGTTGATCTAAAAGATTTTATAAATAAATTAAAAAGCAAGATCAATGATAAATTGGTTAGTAAGAAAGAATGGGAAGACAGTATAAATGCTCTGAAAGAAAAATGGCCTGATACAAAAGAGTTGCAAAATATTAAGGGGATCAACCCTAATTATTTTATGCAAGCACTGTCTATTGCCGGTGCAGATATTGGAGTATATGTAGCTGATGTAGGGCAACATCAAATGTGGGCAGCTCAATCGTTAAGATTAAATAAAGATCAGCGCTTTATAACTTCAGGCGGCATGGGGGCAATGGGCTTTGCTTTGCCTGCTGCAATAGGAGTTAGTATAACAGATGCAACAAAGCCAACATGTGTAATAGCAGGAGATGCAGGGTTTCAATTAAATATCCAGGAATTACAAACTGTAGTAAGAAATCAGCTTCCTATAAAAATAGTTATTATTAATAATCAATGCCAGGGTATGACAAGACAATTTCAGGAATCATATTTTTCCGGTCGTTATCAGTCTACCATCTGGGGGTACAGTGTTCCTGATTTCGAAAAAATTGCCAATGCATATGGTATTCAATCGGCAACGATCATGGAAGAAAAAGAAATTCCAGAGGCTTTAAAGAAAATGAATGAAACAAAAGGCCCTTTTTTGCTTGATGTGCGCATTGATACATTCGCGAATGCCTATCCTAAAATGGCCTTTGGATTACCGATTTCTGAAATGGAACCTTATGCAAGGCCGATGGATATGGAAAGCACTTAATCCTGCAATTATTTAATTAGAATTCATTCGTATGCTTTTAGGTATATATATTGTAACATATAACAGGTCAAAATATTTGGGTAATACGTTAGATTCTCTATTGGCTTCTCCTTTAAGTAATTGTAAGATCACAGTTTTGAATAATGCATCTACTGATGATACAGTAAGTGTTGTGGTTGCTTACCAGTCTCAATTTGAAAACTTAGACTTATTTACACATAAAAATAATGTTGGAGCAAGCGCAAATATCTTGCGGGCTTTGGAAATGAGTGATGCTGATTACACTTGGGTTTTATGCGATGATGATCAATTAAATTTAGCTGATGTAGATGAGATGATGGAAATTATGAAAGACGGGCAGGTCGATTTAATTCATGTAGGAGCTCATGCGGAAATAAAGTGGGATAATGCAGGAAAGAAAACAACTCCCAAGGAGCTGCTAAATAGCGGGTATCATTATTTTAAAGCTAGTAGCTTTACGCCCTGCAATATTTTTAGAACAGATAAATTTCAAAAGAAATATTTAATTGCAGGATATAATAATATTGCAAATGCATATTGTTATATGCCTTTTATAGCAAATGTTTATGAAGACAATGGATTGATCTATTTGACCAATACGAGGCTAGTGACTGCTATTGTTGGAAACCAGCATTATAATACTGAGTCATGGTTTTTTTGGTGGCTAAATTCTTGCAAAACCCTCAAAACAAAAGAGGGAGTGCGGATTGCTTTTTTTGACCACTTTAGTGATTCAGCTGATGATGTGTCATGGTTACATTCTATTATGAGGGAACTTTATCTAAAAGATGAATCTTACAAGACTACGATACTTAATTTCGTTAATACATATTTTAATGATAATGAAAAAAAAGCCTTTTTTAAATTATTTAATAGCGACATGAAAAATGAATTAATTAAAAATTTGAGGCAGAAAATAAAAGGTAAAATAAAAATGCTGATCGGGTATAAAACTGCATCAGCAAATTAAAGACTGTCATAGTAGCAAATAATTCTTGTTTTTCACTAGAAAATAAACACATGGAATTTAAAAATCTATCTTTTAATTCTTTTGATGAGTTAAAAGCGAATATTAGCAATAAGGTTTCCAAAAATATTATAGCCGGCGTCGATTACATACCTGTTACAGGAAAGGTTTTAGATGTAAACGATATTCTTTTTGGTGTCGATGCTATGTTGGATGCGTGGTTAACAACAGGGCGATATGCGGCCGAATTTGAAAAAGAATTGGCTCGTTATTTCGGAAGCCGTTTTTCTTTGTTAGTTAATTCCGGCTCATCAGCAAATCTCGCAGCTTTTTATGCTTTAACTTCTCCTAAATTGTTAGATAGGGCTATTAAACCAGGAGACGAGATTATTACAGTGGCTGCGGGTTTCCCCACTACGGTGAATCCGATGATACAGTTTGGTTGTATACCGGTTTTTATAGATGTTGATATTCCTACCTATAATATTAAAACGGAATTGATTGAGGCTGCGATTACACCAAAAACAAAAGCCATCATGCTTGCACATACATTGGGTAATCCATTTAATCTAGAGGTCATAACAGCTCTTGCGAAAAAATATAATTTATGGCTCATCGAAGATGATTGCGATTCACTCGGAGCTACATATGATGGTAAAAAAACGGGAACGTTTGGTGATTTGGCAACATTATCATTTTATCCTGCTCATCATATAACAATGGGTGAGGGTGGCGCAATATTAATTAATAATGCAAGTCTTAAAAAAATTGTAGAAAGTTTTAGAGATTGGGGACGAGACTGTTGGTGTGAACCGGGAAAAGATAATACCTGTGGTAAACGTTTTGATCAATGTCTTGGAGAATTGCCTCATGGCTATGATCATAAGTATACTTATTCGCATATAGGGTTTAATTTAAAAGCTACAGATATGCAGGCTGCAATTGGACTAAGTCAGCTGCAAAAAGCAGATGTCTTTGTTGAAAAAAGAAGACAAAATTATCAGTTGCTATATAATAAGCTTAAAGCTTTAGAAGAATATTTTATTTTACCCGAACCAACTGCTAATAGTAACCCAAGCTGGTTTGGATTTATATTAACGGTTAGAGATAGTAATAGAATAAATCGTAATGATCTCGTAAAGTATCTCGAAGAAAATAAAATAGGTACTCGTTTGCTATTTGCAGGTAATCTTATCAAGCAGCCAGCATATGTTAATATCGAAAAAATAATTCACGGTGATTTAATAAATACCAATAGAATAATGAATGATGCTTTTTGGCTTGGTGTATGGCCTGGATTAAATGAGAGCCACTATGACTATATAGTAGAAAAGATCAATGAGTTTATTAAAAAATAATCTCGAATGTATATTATTCAAGTGCATCAAATAATCACAAATAAATAAAGCTTGTCTCAAAATCCAATAATCACTGTATCTGATTTTTTATATAAAGTCCATCTTTTTTTAAATAGGCTGGGAAAAAAGAATACGTCAAATAAATTTTCATTCATACCCTATATATTAAAAAGCGCTACTGGTAATGCAACTAAAAAGGTCGTTCACTTTAATGGAAATTTTATTGTTGGTGGAAGTACACAATTAATAGTAGATATTATTGAAAGAACTTCTGATAAATATAATCATATAGTTGTAGTTCCCGAAATCCCTGAACCTCTTCCATATCAGCCGATTGATATTCATCAATTCTCCAATAATGAGTTAGAAAAATTATACGATTTTCTTAAAGAAAATAAACCTGACCTGGTACATATACATTATTGGGTACGTTATATACATAGATTTAATTCCAGCGCTTTATGGTATGCGGCTATTTTTAAGATCTGCGAAGAACTAAATATAAAGATCGTGCAGAATATCAATGTACCTACTACTCCATTCAAAAGTGCAAATGTTGTCCGCAATATTTTTGTAAGTCAATATGTACTTGATAATTTTAATGATAGCCATATTGCATCTTCTGTTATATATCCAGGGTCTGATTTTAGTCATTTTGAAAATGATAATATACCGTCATTGCCTGAAGATGCTATAGGGATGGTTTATAGATTGGATAAAGACAAATTAAATAAAGACGCTATTGAAATATTTATTTCAATAGCAAAAAAAAGACCAGCAACAAAATGCTACATAATCGGACAAGGTGAATTTTTGCAATACTATAAGGAAAGAGTAAAAGAAGAAAACCTTGTATCTAATTTTATTTTTCCTGGAATGGTTAGTTATTCGGATCTACCTTCCTTCTATAAAAAAATGAGCATTTTCGTAGCTCCTGTCCATGATGAAAGTTTTGGCCAGGTTACACCTTTTGCAATGAGCATGGGGTTAGTAGTTGCCGGATATGATATAGGGGCATTATCGGAGATACTTGGTAACAAAGAAATATTGGTGAAATACGGAGATATAGAAGGCCTGGTTAATTTGATTGTTGATCTATTGAACAATAAAAGTAAGAGAATTACAATTGGCATTGCTAATCAACAACAGGCACATAATAGGTTTGCAGTTGAAAAAATGATAAGCGATTATTTGACTGTATACGATAGTTTGATAGCCTAAATCAAACGAAAAAAAATGAAGATCCTCTTTATATCATTAATGGAAGGCTTCTCCTGGGGAGGCAGCGAGGAGTTATGGTGTAAAGTCGCTGACCTTGCAATAAATGAAAAGCAAGAAGTATACATATCGATAAAAAAGTGGGATGTTTTACCTCCAAAATTGCAAATACTGGCCAATAAAGGAGCACGTATTTATCAAAGAAGTTCAACTACAAAACCAGAGAGTCTTTTTACAAGGCTGATTAGAAAAGTCTTTACAAATAAGCGTGTTAATAAATGGGATTTTATTTCTGCCATTCAACCAGATGCTATTTGTATAAATATGGGAGGAGCTTACGATATAGCCTATTTGCCTCAATTATTAGATACAATAGAGAAAGTGCGTAAACCTTATTATTTAATTCAACAGTTTAATCAGGAAAATATTGTTTTACAGGAAAATATAAGAGTTGTAGCTCGCAAGGCTTTTAAGAGTGCGTGTTCTGTATTTTTTGTTTCGGAAAGAAATAAAAATGTAACGCAGCGAAATTTAGTAATGCGCATCGAAAATGGTGTGGTGATTTCTAATCCTGCAAACTTAAAAAACTGCGATGAAGTACCTTTTCCAACAAATGATAGTTGTATAAATTTTGCCAATGTCGCAAGATTGGATGCTGCATATAAAGGGCAGGATCTTTTATTAGAAACACTTGCTTCAGATAAATGGAAACAAAGAAACTGGAAGCTGAATATATTTGGGGAGGGCCCAGACAATAAATATTTACAAGATCTTATTGATTTTTTTTACTTAACAGGAAAGGTTTTTTTGCGAGGGAAGTCTGGTGATATTGCAAATGTTTGGTCAGAACATCATTTATTGATACTGCCATCAATTGCAGAAGGGACACCTTTGGCATTAATTGAAGCAATGATCTGTGGAAGGCCATCTGTAGTAACCAATGTAGGAGGTAATACTGAAATTGTTCAGGATAACAGAACAGGCTTTGTTGCACAGGCACCTACGGTTGCACTTATAGATGAAGCATTGGAAAGAGCTTGGTCGCAAAAAAACAATTGGAGCAATATGGGAAAACAAGCGCATGAATCGATCGTGAAAAAACTTGATCTTAATTCTCATAATACCATTTATTCAATTCTTATTAATTAATGGAAGGGGTTTCAGTTATAATCTGTTGCTATAACAGTGCAGACCGGTTAAAGCAAACGTTAGCTCATCTTGCTAAACAAAGAGTTGATAAAGAAATAAAATGGGAGGTCATTGTTGTTGACAATAATTCAACAGACAATACTACCGCCGAAGCACAACGCATTTGGAATAGCTTTCAAAAAGATATTTCTTTTACGATCGTACAGGAACCTCAGGCAGGATTATCTTTTGCAAGACATAAAGGCGTTAAAAAATCAGCTTTTGAATTTGTTATTTTTTGTGATGATGATAATTGGCTAGAGGAAGATTATATAAGCATTGCGTATAATTTTTTACGATCTAATGAACGATATGCAGCAGTTGGCGGCCAATCAACAGCTGTTTTTGAAGTCGGTGTTACTGAGCCAGAATGGTTTCAGGAATATAAAAGCGGTTATGCAGTTGGCCAACAAGCCGAAGAGGGGGATGTTACAAAAAAAGGGTATGTATGGGGTGCTGGGATTGCTTTCCGCAGGTCTCTTTATTATACAGTAATGAATAATTTATTTCCATCCCTATTAACAGACCGTAAAGGTAATGAGTTATCATCGGGAGGAGATTGCGAAATTTGTTTGCGTTTTATTATAATTGGATATAAAATTTACAATACAAACAAATTAAAGTTAGAACATTTTATTTCTTCGAACAGGCTTACAATTGAATACAGAGAAAAGTTAGGGAAAGGCTTGGACGATGCGTGGGGAATTTTGGGGAAATATTATTTTTATATTGCTTGCAGGTCAAGTAAGAAGGATAGAATAAAAACAATTGTGAAGTATTGGCTCAGCGTTTTCAAATTAAAGGATCTAAACCCAACCGAAAAAGATATGGCAAGTATTTTTACGAGATATAATGACAATGAGAATGCCCCGGTGTTTAAATTAATGAATGGTCTGCGAAAACAAAAAGTAGTATAGGGAAATTTTATGAAAAATTATATTCCAAGTTTAGGGGGGTTAAGGGCATTAAGCGTAATGATCGTGCTGATCAGCCATATTAATGTTAGATCTTGGGGAAATAAAGTCATCCCTTTTCCTTTTAGTATGTTGCTTGATGGCAATTTCGGGGTTAATATTTTCTTTGTGATCAGCGGCTTCTTGATCACTACATTATTGATAGCCGAAGAAAATGCAACAGGTACAATTAGTCTTAAAAATTTTTATATGCGCAGGATCTTTCGCATTTTTCCTGCCTATTATTTTGTATTATTTATTTATTTTCTTCTCGCATTATTTTCAATTGTTCATTTTACCACTCAGTCGTGGTTATCGTCTATCTTTTACTATAAATATTTAGTGCCGGGAGATTATGAAACGGCACATTTCTGGTCATTAAGTGTAGAAGAACATTTTTATTTGGTTTGGCCATTGGTTTTTCTCTTCTTTAAAAGGCAAAGAGTTTATTTTGCTATTGGTGTTATATTACTTGTTTTCTTGTGCAGGTTTAATACTTACTATCAATGGTTGCCTTATCCTATACTTAGTAACTGGATTTTTATTTTCCAAAGGGTAGATGCGATAATGATAGGTTGTTTATGTGCAATGTACAGAGAACCAATAAGCAGGTGGATAGAAAAATTCACCGCATTAAAGTTCGCACCATTAATTTTTATTTTAGTGCTTTTGTTAAATTCAAGATACTCCTATTCCTTAAATGTAGATCACAAATTGCATTTGGGGTTCATAATGGTTCCTTTAGCTATTGGCTCTTCAGTTGGTACAATTACAAATTGCCTGATCGGGCTGGTATTATTATTTTCAATCAGTCAAAAAAATTGGTGGTATAATTTTTTGAATTTGCCGGCCATGAATTATATCGGCAAACTATCTTACTCTTTGTATTTATGGCAACAGATATTTTTAATTTCAGATAAGCTTGGGGTATTAAGCACATTTCCTATAAATATTTGCTGTACTATCATTGCGGCATTATTATCATATTACTTTATTGAAACGCCTTTTTTAAAATATAAAACTAGGTACGATAGCAAAAGCTTTCTCTTCAAACAGCATCTTCCTAAGGTATGAATGAACGTAGCAATATGATCTCTATTATTGTCCCTTGTTATAATTATGGCCACTATGTAGTAGAAATGCTAAATAGTGTGGTAGAACAAACCTATACAAATTGGGAATGTATTATTATTAACGATGGCTCTACCGATAATTCAAAACAAATAATTGAAAATTATATTAAAGATGATAAACGGTTTACATTTATCAATAGTGAAAATGCTGGAGTAAGTGTCGCCAGGAATATGGCTATAGCACAAGCAAAAGGAAAGTATATTTTCCCTTTAGATGCCGATAATAAACTCTATCCCGATTGCCTGTTAAAATGTATTACAGTATTTGAAAAGGAACCTGCTACAAAGCTCGTTCATACGGAAGCTCAATTATTTGGCGATGAGAATAGGTTATGGCAACTGCCGTCTTATGATTACAAAACAATGCTGCACTATAATATGGTAGACAATTCCTGCCTGTTTTTAAAAGAAGATTTCAACAGGGTTGGTGGTTATCGTATCAACATGGTAAATGGCCTGGAAGATTGGGATTTTTTTATTGCGTTGCTAGCGCCATATAGTAACGACCAGGTAGTTAAAATAAATGAGCCTTTATATTATTATAGAGTAGATAAACGATCTCGCAGAAGCACGCTGGAAAATACGCATCAGTTTGATTTAATGCTTGACAATATTATTTATAATAATTATAGTATTTATCAAAAATATTATCCTAATATCTTTGAGCGTATCCAGAAATATGATTACTACAACACAATTATGAATAAGCCATCTATTAAATTTATTGTACAGTTACATAACAAATTGCACAAGCTAAAGCAATACTTTAGAAAGAAATAGCTAGTAGATGATGAAGAAAAAGATCGGCGCAATATTAGAAAAGCTAGGATTAAAAAAGGTTGCAGTAAGTGTAGATTTATACGTGCATGCTAAATGCAGAGAAACAATAAAAAGCATCCGCGTTGCAATCATTCCATATATTGTAAAAGCCAGATCATCCAGAGGTTATTATGCAATAGATTTTGATAGTGATTGGAATGGATTTGGATCAAGGATAGTTAAAACACTGGAAATATTATTGTATTGCGAGATGAATAACCTTATTCCTTTAATTCGATATAACTACCAGGAAAAGAAGGCACCCACAACTGATTATTTTAAAGAGCTTTTCTATTATAAAAACCCTTTGCCAATCGATGAAACAAAGATCAGCTATACAAAGATCAGAGACAATGATGAGTTATGGAAGGAAAATTACAATCAAAAATTACAACTAAGCTCTGCTAAATCTTTGTTTGATAAATACTTAGGTATCAACCCTGACATCACAACTGAGGTAGAATCATTTAAACAACAATGGTTTGGGAATAAAAAAATTTTAGGTGTTCATTATCGGGGAACCGATAAAATAGGAGAGGCTTTATTAGTGCCAAAAGAAAGCTTGTTTAAATATATCAACCAGGTAATAGCCGAAAATACTGACCTGAAGCTTATTTTTCTTTCAACAGACGATAAAGAGATTATTAACTATTTAAAAAGATCTCCTTTGCCACTACCGCTGATTTATAGAGATGATAGTGTGCGGTCCGGAGATGGAGAACAATTTCATAGGAAAGAAGATGTATCAAAAAGCCTGATCAATAAGGACGCTATTGTGAATTGCTTGTTACTCTCGAACTGTCATATTTTACTTAAGACTGCCTCTATTTTAAGTGATTGCTCTGTTGTTTTTAATCCTGGCATTAATGTTAAAGTTATGAGCATACCGCATAACAAGGATCTAACATGGTGGCCGGCAACTGAAATAAATAAATATTCAATTTTACAACCCATCGATCAATAACACAGTTTGAAAGAGAAAAGAAACATAACTTTTATTATACATGATCGTGTGGGCGGCGTAGCTTATATGAATCACCAGATAATTGAGTATGGGGAATTTATGGATCATTATACTGTTCGTATTCTTTTATTTAAACAAAAAGAAGATAAGGCAGATAGGTTCACAGAAAAATTTAAGGCGCATGAAGTAGACTATTTCAATTACTCGCGTTACGACAATGTGTATCTAACATTGAAAAAATTAAATAAAATAATTAATAAAAAGGAAGGAATACTTGTTACTAATGATGGTATTGAACTTCAATCTATAGGATTGTTCGGGACAAGGTCTTTAGTATATGCTATCGTTCATGATTTTTATAATTTGAAATTAGCCTTTGGGTATTACAATCTGATAGATTCATTTATTTGCCACACGGAAGTATATACAAAAGCGCTTAAAAGTTCCGGCGAAAATTATCCAGGTGTAACATATCTCCCACATGGGGTAAAAATAGGAGAGGCGCCTTTATTTGAAGAAAAAGATCGGCAATTAAAAATAGTTTTTATAGGGCGGTTTGTCGAATCAAAAGGAGTACAATTCTTATATGATATTGACAGTAGGTTAAAAGAAAAGCAAATTGATGTTCAGTGGATCTTAATAGGTAAGGGGCCTTTAGAACAATCACTAAAAGAACAATGGCACAACAAAAAAAATGTATCATTTCTCTCTCCAGCAGAAAATGAGGAAGTAATGAATATTGCAAGAGATTGCGACCTTTTTGTCAGTCCATCTCTTTATGAAGGCTACGGCATTGCACTTTTGGAAGCAATGTCTTGTGGATTAGTACCGCTTGTATATGATCTTCCGATAGGTATTTCTTCTGTTTTACCCTCCGATGCGGGGTTTAAAATACCAATAAAAAATATAGAAGGATTCGTTAATACGATAGCTTTATTAAATGCAGATAGAGGCTTATTAGTGAAAATTAAAAAAAATGCCTGGCAGTTTGTTGCAAAGGAGTATAATATAATCGAAACTTCAAAAAATTACCTGCAGTCATTTCTATCAAATGAAAATGATATGGCAATTGGCTCCAAAAAAATAAGCAAAAAGAAAAAATCGTTAGGTCTTTTAGATAAGTCATTTCTACCTAATATTATTGTAGTTCAGTTAAAAAAAATAATGAATAAATAATGGGAATGCCATTGGTAAGCATATTAATGACTGCTTATAACAGAGAAAAATATATTGCAGATGCGATTGAAAGTGTGTTATTATTAAGCTATACAAATTTCGAATTGATCATTGTTGATGATTGCTCAAAAGATAACACGATCCAGATCGCAAAAAAATATGAAGCAAATGATAGTCGGATAAAAGTGTACGAGAATGAAATTAATTTAGGCGATTACCCTAATAGAAATAAAGCAGCTGGTTATGCAAAGGGTAAATACCTCAAATACCTGGATAGTGATGACATGATATTTCCTGGTTCTTTATCATTCATGGTAAATACAATGGAGCAATACCCTGATGCGGGGTTAGGCGTTTCTTCCAGAACTGTAACTACAACAACATATTTAACATCTAAACAAGCCTATCAGTTACATTTTTTCGAAAGAGGCTTATTAGACAACGGGCCTACCGGTACAATAATTAATACAGAGAAATTTATACACTGTGGAGGATTTAAAGCGATCAGAAATGTAAGTGATCTCGATATGTGGTTAAGGATGGCGGCAAAATATCCTGTAATAGAAATGCCTAAAGACCTGATATATTGGCGCGAGCATGAAGGCCAGGAAATAAATATAGCCCCCGAATTATATGCGGAATATAATCTTGCTATACTGGAAGAAAATCTTTTTGATACGTGTTGTCCTTTAGATGATAAAGAAATTCAATACATTGTTTCTAAATTTCGCAGAATAACAGCGAGAGGTGTTTTGAAAATTCTTATTAAAAAGAAAAAATTACAATTATTTTTGAAAGTTCGAAAGAAGTATAAACTTGAGGTCAAAGATTTTTTCTAAAAGCGTTTTATAAATCAGTATTAAATGTTGAGTAATCCTCTTGTTTCCATAATTATTCCTGCATATAATGCAGAAAAGTATATCGAAGCTACCATTCAAAGTATAGTAGATCAAACATGGAACAATTTAGAGATTATAATAGTTAACGATGGCTCTACCGATGATACAGAAAAAATTATTCAAGGGTTTTTATCGGATAAACGTATTAAGTATGTAACACAAACTAATAAAGGCTGTTCCGGCGCTAAGAATACTGGGCTATTGCTTGTTTCAGGAGATTTTATTCAGTATTTAGATGCCGATGACATTTTAAGTCTTGATAAAATTGAGCAACAACTAAATGTTATTCATGACACACCTTTTAAAATTGCTATATGCAGAACAAAGTTGTTTCATGAAGAAGTAGGGGATAGTCAGCAGGAAGTTGATTCAGATTTTTTGTATGACACTGCGAATCCTTTTGAGTTTATGTTAAATTTGTATGGTCTGAATGGGAAAGATGGTATGATACAGCCGAACGCATTTCTTATTTCAAAACAATTGTCCGATTTGATAGGTAGTTGGGATACAACTATTTCTCCTTCACCTGATGAAGATGGCGAATATTTTTGCCGCGTTATGTTAAAAGCCAAGTCAATTAGTATTACAGAAGGGATGAATTATTACCGTAAGCAAAAATCATCAATGCAAAGCCTTTCTAAGCAACATGATTATTTGCATACTAAAGGTTTACTTGGCTCATTGATTTTAAAAGCCGATAACCTTTTTGCATTTGAAAATTCTGAGCGGGTTAAAACAATAATGGGCACTCATTTTGCGAGCTTCATTTATCTCTATGATCATTTGTATAAAGACTTATCACAAAGGGCAGAAGATTATATATATAAAATGGGCTTTAAAAAAATTCCTGATGCGGGAGGAGAAAAGTTTAAAATAATAGCAAATTTAATTGGGTTTAAAAATGCATTAAAAATTAAAAATTTCTTTCTTTAGCATTAATAATTTTAAAAGATAGCATTACTCATTTCTTTAAATCAAACATCAATCAAACACAGTGCGGTTACTTATTATAGGTTCTGATAAAATATTTGCTATTGAAAATTTTTATGTCAAATATATAAATGCTGAAGGAGTAATAGTTCATAATTTCCCCGCGCAAACACTCTTTTATGATTATTATGGCAAAAATGTCTTTAATAAACTATTATTTAAGGCCAACTTATCCTGGATACTTATCATAATTAATAAAAAATTTAAACAAGAGGTTATTAGATTTAAGCCTGATGCAATATTAGTTTTTAAAGGGATGGAAATCTTTCCTGACTCTCTAAACTGGGTTAAAAAAAGAGGAATCAAACTTATTAATTATAATCCCGACAATCCATTTTTATTTTCGGGAAGAGGAAGTGGAAACAGGAATATCAAAAATTCCATAAAGTTATATGATCTACACCTGACATATAATAGTGATATTAAGAGAGAAATGGAGGATAAATACAAAATATCAACAGCAATTCTTCCATTTGGCTTTGATGTAAGTAATGAGTTGTTTGAGAAATGCGGTAAGCAGCAGGAAATTATTAAGGTATGCTTTTTGGGTAATCCAGATAAACACAGAAGTAAATTCATACATCAATTGGCGGAAAAAGGAACTAGTATTGATGTATACGGAAATGATTGGCAAAAATTTATCGATCATCCAAATGTTAACATTTTACAGCCGATCTACGGAGAAGATTTTTGGTTTGCATTAAGAAAATATCGGGTACAATTAAACTTAATGCGCCCTCATAATCCAGACTCACATAATATGCGCAGCTTTGAAATACCTGCTATTGGTGGCATTCAGCTAGCGCCTTTAACTGCCGATCATAAATTATATTTCGAGCCTGAGAAAGAGATTTTTCTCTACAAAAATGTCGAGGATTGCGTTTTTCAGATAAAAAAAATATTGGCATTGCCTGTAAATGAAGCTAATGTGATTCGTGAACAAGCAAGGCAGCGTTCAGTATCATCTGCATATAGTTATAAAGATAGAAGCAAACAAGCTTTGCAACAAATAGAGAAGCTGTATGAGTAGGATCGTAGTATTGCATTTTAGTCCTTTGGAATTATATCCACCTATCCAGAATTTTTTGCGGGGATTAAGCGCCAGTAATACCAGCAAAGAAATTTATGTTCTTACTACGCAAACTAAATTGGGCGCACTGCCGAAATTTACTTCCGATTCAGAAAAAATTAAAATTATCCGTTTAGGGATATCGGCACAAAAATTAAACAGTTTTAGAAGATATAGTAGCTATCTCTTTTTTTACCTTGGTAGCATTATTTTTTTGTTGTGGAAAAGACCTTCTGCCGTTCTTTATTATGAAACTATTTCCTCTTATCCTGCATACTTATATAAACGATTCTTTAATTCAAAAGCCAGAATATTTATACATTATCATGAGTATACGTCTACGGAAGAATATTCCAATGGCATGAAGCTTAATAGGTATTTCCATAAGCATGAAAAATATCTATACCCCATGGCAGAATGGGTTTCGCAGACAAATGAATACAGGATGCAAAAATTCATAAAAAACCTATCTTCTGTTACAGTTGCAAATCCGAGAATATTACCTAATTATCCGCCGGCGAATTGGCAT
>DATHHR010000006.1:0-3348 GCA_035317105.1 Ferruginibacter sp.
AATAGCGTTATTCGGACATTCAGGTTCACAAGCGCCACAATTGATACATTCATCAGTTATTTTAATAGCCATGTCTTAAATTCTGGTTTAGATTTACAAATTGAGTATTATAAAATACTTTTACAGCTCAAAAGTAATAATTACCGAATGAAATTACAAAAACGAATTGATCTTTTAGTACAATTAGGAAGCTATATAAAGGAGAACGGAGAAGAATGGCAGGCGGTAAAATACACTGCCAGCAAGCAAAATGGCTGGTTTAACCTCGAATTTATCGACCTGGCAGCCAATAATATCGTTGAACAATTTTTACAGGCTGATAAGCTGAATGCCTGGGCAATTAAATACCGGCTTGCTGATACGGCCACTCAAAAAAACGTAGGCATCGTAATGGCCGGCAATATACCCCTAGTAGGTTTTCATGATTTTTTATGCGTATTTATTTGCGGACATAAACAAACGATCAAGCTATCGAGTAAAGACAATGTATTATTAAAACACCTTGTACAAAAATTATATAGCTGGGACGAAAAATTAGATGACTGTATCTCCTTTGCAGAAATGCTGAAAGGCTGCGATGCCTACATTGCAACAGGCAGTAACAATACCGCCCGTTATTTTGATTATTATTTTTCTAAATACCCAAGTATCATTCGGCATAACCGCACTTCGATAGCTGTGCTGAAAGGAAATGAAACAGCAGCAGAACTGGAAAAATTATCGGACGATATTCATATTTATTTTGGACTGGGCTGCCGTAATGTGACCAAGATCTTTGTTCCCGAAGGATATGATTTTATTCCACTGCTTGGCTCTTTTCATCGCTACAAATATTTTGCAGATCATGATAAGTACAAAAATAATTTCGATTACAACCTCACCATACAATTAATGAACAATCGTTTTTATATGACGAATGATAGTACCCTTTTGGTAAAAAGCAATGAAAATTTTTCACCTATCAGCCAGCTGAATTACGATTTTTATACCGACCTGGAAGCTTTGCTATCTTCCCTTAAAAATAATGATGAAATTCAATGTATCGCAGGCATTGATATTCCCTTCGGACAAGCCCAATATCCAGGCCTGACAGACTATGCAGACGGCATAGATACTGTTGATTTTTTGTTAACTTTATGATGGATACCCTGATTCTTAACTAATAAATTGTTAAAGGTCAATTACAATAACCCGCATTTTAAAACTCCATCGTTATTTTGTATTTTTAGTAATAACTCGTAAAAATAAAACACAAAAAAATGAAACTGAAAGAAGTAGCATTTACTATCGCGATTAGTGCCGTAACTGCCGCAAGTGTTATGTGGGGTTACAACAAATTCACAACAGGCAACAATACATTCGGCGGACAAGTGCAGGGTGTTGTTCCATCAAACTATCATTACGCAGGTTTGCCCGAAGGAACTCCTCCGCCCCCGGGCATTGTTGATTTTACCGGAGCTGCAGCTGTAAGCTTACCTACAGTAGTACATATCAAAACAAAAACAAACGCTAAACAGGTCAGCAATAATTTACCGTCAAATCCTTTTGGCGATGCTTTTGGCAATGATGATATTTTTAAACAGTTCTTTGGTCAGCAGAGTGGTATTATCCCGGAACAAAGAGCTTCGGGTTCAGGCGTTATTATTAGTGCAGACGGATACATCGTTACCAATAACCATGTGGTAGCGGATGCAGATGAACTGACGGTTACCTTAAATAATAAAAAAACATACACGGCAAAAGTTGTTGGTACAGACCCTTCTTACGACCTGGCGGTGATCAAGATTGATGCAGGCAATCTGCCTTTCTTATTATATGGTAATTCCGATGAGGCAAAAATTGGCCAATGGGTTTTAGCGATCGGCTATCCTTTAAATTTAGAAACAACCGTTACCGCAGGTATCATCAGCGCTAAAGGAAGAAGCTTAGGCTTAAACAAAGGCACCAGGACTAGCTCTCCGGTTGAATCATACATTCAAACAGATGCGGCCGTGAACCAGGGAAATAGCGGTGGTGCATTGATCAATACGAACGGGCAATTGATCGGTATCAATTCTGCTATTGCTTCTCCCACCGGTTTTTATTCGGGTTACTCTTATGCGATCCCGGTAAATATTGTAAGGAAAGTTGTAGATGACCTTATCAAATATGGCACTGTACAAAGAGCATTTTTAGGTGTAGCGTACGCACCTGATGACATATCGGATGATGATAAGACAAAAGAAGGCATTAAAGATGGCGATGGTGTTTTTGTTACTGATATTTCAAAAGGCGGAGCTGCAGAAGCTGCCGGTATTAAAAAAGGAGATTTTATTACAAAGGTAGATGGCGTACCTATCGGCTCGAGCTCAGAATTGGTTGAACAGATCTCACGTTTCAAACCTGCAGATAAAATAAGTATTTCTTACACCAGGAATGGTGATGAAAAAACGGTAGACGTTACTTTAAAAAACAATGCCGGCAATTATGATATCGTTAAAGAAGATAATTCTGCCATCTCAAAATTAGGAGCCGACCTGGCTACGCTTGATCCAAAGAAAGCAAAAGAATATGGCATACCCGGCGGCGTTATTGTGAAAAAAATAAATGCCGGTGCATTAACCGATCAGACAAGAATGAGAGATGGCTTTATCATTATAAAAGTAGATGGCAAAGATGTAAAAAGTGTGGATGAATTTAAAAAGATAACAGGCGATGAAAAATCAATGACGATCACGGGTTTTTATCCGGGATACGATGGTTTGTACGACTATCCTATTTCTTTAGGAGATTAATAATAATATCATTAAAATGATAAAAGGCATCGTGAAATTCACGATGCCTTTTTATGTTAACGACCGTCATGATCATAACCACGATCATGATGATAATGATCATGATCTCCATGATACCTACAACAAAAACAACTGCTTAAGGTTGTCATACTAACCACTACGGCCATAAAAAGCGCCAAATATCTCTTTTTCATATATTCTAATTTTTAAATTGAACAGCACAAAACGTACTATCAATACATTAGAATCAAAAAGGGAGCCATAGTTTAATGAGGAACTGATAAAAAGCTGTTAACGGGCTATTTTTTCTGGTAAACCAGGTAGCCCCAGGGAAGTAATTCGAAGTATTTATTAGAAGTAAAATCGTAATCTGTACCGCTGAAAACGTTGGTAAACACACCTGTTAAATTAATATCAGTCACTTCTGTCCAGAAATATTCAGGGCTTAAATTCAGCAGCACTAAAATTTCAGCATGGCCATATTTTCTTATATAAGACATCACCTGCCCGCCCTTGTCGGTTTGGATATGAATTGTTACCGCATTATGATCTGCCGTTTTTAATGCAGGATGAT
>DATHHR010000007.1:0-8706 GCA_035317105.1 Ferruginibacter sp.
ATTGAAGCAAAGAAAAAAATAGCCGAAGGGAATGATGATCCTAAAGATGGTGGTCTGGCTTTAATGCGTGCCTATCGTGGCTTGCCAAAGAATAGTGCGTTAATTAAATTTTTAAGTGAACCGGGCATCAGGGTTAAGTTACAAAAGAGCGAGAATTATTACCTGGCAGATCAGCAAAGAGAAATGGGGAAAGTGGATGAAGAATTATACTTCCACATTGATGAAAAAAATAACAGCGTTGACCTTACAGATAGAGGGATCAATTTGATCACCGGCTCTGGGGAAGATCCTGAATTTTTTATCATGCCCGACCTTGCTACCAAGCTGGCTGAAATAGATAAAAATTTTGCCGGTGCTGATGAAAAATTACAAGCTAAAGAAGCATTATTGACTGAGTACTCAGTTAAAGTAGACCGTATACATACCGTACAACAATTATTAAAAGCCTATACTTTATTTGATAAAGATGTGGAGTATGTTGTAATGGATGGGGCTGTAAAAATTGTTGATGAACAAACAGGCCGTATCCTTGATGGGAGAAGATACAGCGATGGCTTACATCAATCTATCGAAGCAAAAGAAAATGTAAAGATCGAAGCTTCTACGCAAACATATGCTACGGTTACTTTACAGAACTATTTCCGTATGTACCACAAATTAGCTGGTATGACGGGTACAGCAGAAACCGAAGCGGCTGAATTATGGGACATCTATAAATTAGATGTAGTAACCATTCCTACAAATATTGTTGCTGTCCGTAGAGATGAACAAGACCTTGTTTATAAAACGAAGAGAGAAAAATATAAAGCTGTTATTGACGAAATAGAAAATTTACGCAATGCAGGCAGACCAACATTGGTTGGGACAACATCTGTAGAAATAAGTGAATTATTGAGCAGGATGTTGAAACAAAAAAATATTCCACACAATGTATTGAATGCAAAACAACATGCTAAAGAAGCACAGGTAGTTGCAGAAGCCGGGTTAGCCGGTGCCGTTACTATTGCTACTAATATGGCTGGTCGTGGTACAGATATTAAACTTGGCCCCGGCGTTAAAGATGCAGGCGGTCTGGCTATTGTTGGTACAGAAAGACATGAGAGCCGCCGTGTGGACAGACAGCTTCGTGGCCGTTCCGGTCGTCAGGGAGATCCTGGTAGTACGCAATTCTTTGTTAGTCTGGAAGATGACCTGATGCGTATGTTCGGTAGCGAACGTATTGCGTCGATGATGGATAGAATGGGTTACAAGGAAGGTGAAGTGATACAACATAGCATGATCTCTAAATCAATTGAACGTGCACAGAAAAAAGTAGAAGAAAATAACTTTGGTATTCGTAAGCGTTTGTTGGAGTATGATGATGTGATGAACAAACAACGTAACGTAGTGTACAGCAAACGTAACCATGCTTTGTTTGGTGATCGTTTGGCGTTGGATCTTGATAATGCGTTCTATTCTGTTGCAGACGGTTTGATAAATACATTCAGAGAAAGTAACAGCTACGAAGATTTTAAACTGGCTTGTATCATGAACTTTGGTATTGATACCACGATCACTCAGGAAGAATTAGCAAAAGAGCATGTACAAACTTTAGCAGAGAAATTGTACAATGAAGCTAAATCAAATTACAACCGTAAAGCAGCAACAATAGCTACTGAGACTTTACCGATCATAAAAAATATCCGTAAAGAACAAGGGCCGAATATTGAAAATGTATCGGTGCCGTTCACTGATGGCAAAAAAGGAATTCAGGCATTGGCGAATATTGATAAAACAATATCATCTAACGGAGCTGAATTGCCAAATGCATTAGAACGCGGTATTACATTGGCGTTGATCGATGATGCATGGAAAGAACATTTAAGAGCGATGGATGACCTGCGCCATAGTGTACAGACTGCAGGCTATGAACAAAAAGATCCGTTGGTTATTTATAAGATAGAAGCATTCGGCGCATTTAAACAAATGGATGATGAAGTGAACAGAAATATTGTAAGCTTCTTATGTCATTGTGCAATGCCGGCTGAAGATAAAAATACGATCAGGGAAGGCAGGGAGAAAAAAACAGACATGAGCAAAATGCGCGAACGTAAAGCGGAATTTGCAGGCGCCGGTCCTGAATATGCTTCGCAAGAAAATGAGTACAACGATCCAACACCTGTTAAGCACGAACCAATAAGGGTTGAAAAAGTACCGGGAAGAAATGAGCTTTGTTATTGCGGTAGCGGGAAAAAATATAAGAACTGCCATGGTAAAGATGCTGCGTAATAGCAGCCGATAATAGTAAAAGGGACCAACATTTGTTGGTCCCTTTTTTATGGAAAGTATTGTTATCTATAATTATAGGTCTAAAGATAACGCTTCTTCTAATAATTTTTTACCTTCTCCATATCGCACATAATATATACTAGACACGTAAGATCTTTTAGTTTTTTCCCATTCCAATTTCATTATATGTCTAGTAAGACGTACCAGCAATTTGTAGTGGCTATCCATTGTCTGAACCAATTCCTTATAATCATTTTCACTTTGTTTCACAGAAGGGATTTTATTGAAAAATCCCATATAGGAATCTAATATTTTTTCAAATTTAATATGCAATGGTTCTTTAGGGTTCAGGTTTAATTTTATCAAATCATGTTTTAAATTTACAATTTTTAAGTGATCGATTAAACTATCAGTTATTTTACTATAATATGATTCTGCATTGTCAGGTATTGCAATTGTTTTTCTTAATCTATCAATAGCTCCAGATATCCCTTCTTTTATTATTAGTGTTGTACATTCAGAAAAAAATTCAGAAGTGAGTTGTTTTAGATTTTCGAGCCATTTAATTCTTGAATTTGTAATATTATTTGATCTTATTTGTTGTAATGTTAATCCACCAGCCGCAAAAACTATTATTAAGGGGAGCCAATCGGTATAAAAATGTTGCATAAATAATTAATAAAGTGTATGAAATTATCCTTCAATGATTTTAATGTAAGCGCTTCCTAAAGTTTCCCACTTTTCAATAACATCAATATACTCTTCAATATAAGTTAGGATTTTGTCGCCGGATTTTGCAAATTGTTTTTTTCTAATCGCTACTGGGAAATTGGAAAGGATTTTAGCCTCATCCAAGCCTGGCAAAAGTTTAGTCGCGATATAATTTAATACATCAATAATGCTTTCGTAATGAAATTTGGCGGAAGGTGGCCTGAAAATAAGCTGCAAAAGAATTCTGCTAAATTCTTTATGGCAAAGAGAGAAAGTGTTTATTGTTAAAGTATTTATATCAGCTTCAATTTTTATTCTTTTTTCTGCTTCTTCAAGATTTATTAAATGAAAATCCATTAATGTTTTTTTGAAATCATGAGGTAGTTCTAAACCTTTTAATTCTTCAATTTTTTCTTGACATAATTCTAAGAAATCCTTAATCTTTTTTAATCGTTCTTGAACATGTATGTTGTGCGCAGCAATATATACGGCTGTGGTTTTATTAATTTTTAATAATTCCTCTAGGCTTTGTTCCGTTTTATTTTTTGCTTTAATAATTATATCTACCAATGTATGACTTTTGACATCTTTTAAAAGATCATCAAATTCTTTTAACCTTCTGTTATAATGTTTAAACATTTCATCTTCGCTGGAATCCATTGGATTTAAATTTATTGCAAATTTCATTGTAATAGTCTTCTCAAAGTAAAACAGGCTTGGCTTTTACGAATATAAGTATTTTCAATAATATTATTTGGTGATTAAAGCCTTTGCACTAAATATTTATTGTAATTTTATCCAATGCAGATCGCCTCTTACATCGACCACACTGTTCTTAAGCCAACCACCACTATTGCAGATATTGAAAAGCTTTGCGCAGAAGCGCTGCAGTATAAATTTGCTGCGGTCTGTGTACCTCCTTTGTATGTAAAAAAAGCAGTTGAGTTGGTAAAAGGCAGTGCTGTAAAAGTAGCAACGGTTATTGGGTTTCCATTTGGCTATTCCGCTGTTGAAGCTAAAGTGGCCGAATTGGTTTTAGCGATTATTGATGGCGTGGATGAACTGGATATTGTAATAAATATCAGTGCCATTAAAAACAACGATTGGCAATTTTTGGCAAATGAAATAAATACCATGATGCCGATCATAAAAAACAAAAACAAGGTTGTTAAGATAATAATTGAAAGCGGTATTTTAACAGACGAAGAGATCATTAAATGTTGCACCTTATATGCGGCGGCCGGAGTTGATTTCATGAAAACCTCTACTGGTCACGCCGAAAAAGGCGCTTCCGTTCATGCGGTGGAACTAATGCGCAGCCATTTAGACACAAATATTCAGATCAAAGCAAGCGGTGGGATAAAATCATATACTTTTGCTAAGCAGCTGATCGATGCGGGGGCTTCACGCATTGGCTGTAGCAGTAGCATTCAAATTGTAAACGAAGCCGCTCAATAAATAAAATAATAGCATGAAGAGTTTTTTGTTATTTATCGCGATACTGATATCAGTTGCTGTTCACGCGCAAGACGTTATTAAAACAGATACGTTAGTTCAAGGAACATTAACAGTTAATAAAGATCCAAGACTTGACGTATTAGCAAAGAACGAAGCAAGTTTTAATGCCACAGCTTCAAGGTCGGCAAAAGGCTATAGGCTGATGGTATTAAATACTAACAATCGTAACCTTGCTATGAGCTTACGTTCTAAATTATTGCAGCGTTATCCTGATCAAAAAGTATACATGAGTTTTCAGCCACCATATATTAAATTGAAATTTGGAGATTTTACAGATGAAGAAACTGCCAATAAATTTAAGGATGAACTGCTCAAATCGAAATTAATACCCGGCAATATTTATGTAGTGCCTGAGATCATTGATTTGCCACCGGCTAATCAGTAGCAAGTCCTAAGTATTAAGTCGCATGAAAGAACAGTATTTCTCTTGCTACTTACTACTAATATCCTGATACTATTTATTTTTAATAAAATACAACAGTGAGCGAAACATTATTACAACAGGTAAAAAAACTGTCGAAAAAATACGCAGATGAATTTATAGAAATTCGTCACCACCTGCATGCTCATCCCGAATTAAGCTATAAAGAATTTGAAACATCAAAATTCATCCAGCAAAAATTAACTGAATTAAAGATCCCTTTCGAAGTAAAAGCAACCACCGGTGTAATTGGTTTGATCAAAGGAAAGAATCCAACAAAAAGAGTAGTGGCGCTTCGCGGAGATATGGATGCATTGCCGATTACCGAAGAAAATAATATTGCTTACAAGTCAACTAATCCGGGTATCATGCATGCCTGCGGACATGATGTGCATACAACCTGTTTATTAGGCGCTGCAAAAATACTGAACGAATTAAAAGACGAGTGGGAAGGAACAGTAAAACTGATCTTTCAACCCGGGGAAGAAAAAAATCCTGGCGGAGCCAGTATATTAATTAAAGAAGGAGTATTGGAAAACCCAGCACCTGAAAGTATTTATGCGTTGCACGTACTCCCAACTTTGGAAGTAGGAAAATTAAGTTTCCGTGGCGGTATGGTAATGGCGAGTGCCGATGAATTGTACATTACTATTAAAGGTAAAGGCGGTCACGCGGCTGCACCACAAAATACAGCAGATACTATTTTGATCGCATCACATTTAATTGTGGCATTGCAACAGGTTATCAGTAGAAATAATAATCCTTTCAATCCGTCTGTATTATCGATCACATCGGTGCAAGGTGGCCATACAACAAATGTTATTCCTTCGGAAGTGAAACTGATGGGCACTTTCAGGGCGATGAATGAAGAATGGCGCTTCAAGGCACATACAATAATAACCAAGCTGGCAACAGACCTGGTGCATAGCATGGGCGGCGAGATCGATCTTACCATTGATGTTGGCTATCCGTTTGTTTTAAATGATGATGCATTAAGCGCGGCGGCCCGTAAAAAAGGCGAGCTATACCTTGGTGCAGAAAATGTAGAAGAAACTGAATTGAGAATGGGTGCAGAAGATTTTGCGTATTACTCTCACAAAATACCCGGTTGCTTTTTTCGGTTAGGTGCCGGCAATAAAGCTAAAGGAATATCAAGCGGTGTGCATACACCTACTTTTAATATTGATGAAAGCGCTATTGAGATTGGAATGGGGATGATGGCGTTTTTGGCAATGGACGGTAAATAATGGATAATTGGTTAATTGATAATGGATAATTTTATTTTTCATCATCTAATTTACTATTGTCTAATTCATCGAATTCTTCTTCATCGTTTTCTGTTTCTACAATTAAGTTGCTTAAACCGAGTAGTGGTATGATCGTCCAAGTTGGATAATCGGTTTTGTTTTCCTGGGCAAATGCATTCGCTTCTACTTCAGTAGAAAAATATTCAACTCTTGCTTCCGCAGTCACCACGTGTGTCGCTTTGTATATAACCATAATTAATTATCAATTATCAATTAACCAATTATACATTCTATTCAAGCACTTTTTCCATCTGCATACTCCTCGAACCTTTTACCAGCAACATCGTATCAGTAAATTTTTGTTGTTGTAGCCAGTCTTTTGCTTCTGTTGAATTGTTGAAGTAGGTGAAATTGTTGACGATCTTATTATAATCACCACCAACCAAAACAACTGCATCCCATTTGTATTTATTGATCAGCGCTACAATGCCTTCATGTTCTTTTAAGCTTTCATTTCCTAACTCTGCCATACCGCCAAGCAGTAATACTTTTTTACGGGCATTCATTTTGGCAAAATTTTCAATGGCAGCCTTCATGCTGGTTGGGTTGGCATTGTAAGCATCTAAAATTATTTTATTACTGCCCTTTTCTATTAATTGTGAGCGGCTGTTAGAAGGAGTATAGTTTTCCAGTGCGGCTTTTATTTTTTCATCCGGCACTTTAAAATATTTACCAACGGCAACAGCAACTAAAACATTCGGTAAATTATATTCGCCTACTAAATTGGTTTTAATGGATGGGCCTTTTTTTATCGATACTTCTAAAAATTCGGTGCTTTTATTGATCGTTCCTACAATATCAGCATCGGTAGTGCCATAACTTATTACTTCATTGATGCCTTTGCTTATTTCTTTTAGATGATCATAATCATTCATGATAAAAACGGTTCCATCATGCGCCCGCAAATAATCGAACAATTCACCCTTGCCTTTTTTTACGCCTTCTTCTCCACCAAAACCTTCCAGGTGCGCTTTACCAATATTGGTAATGATGCCATGTGTAGGCATACAGTAGTCGCAATAACCTTCGATCTCTTTTTGGTGATTGGCGCCCATTTCAATAACGGCTATCTCTGCATCTTTTTGTACTGATAAGATGGTAATGGGTATGCCGATATGGTTATTCAGGTTGCCCTTAGTCGTATAGGTTTTGTAAGTAGTGGAAAGCACTTCATGCACTAATTCTTTAGTGGTTGTTTTGCCATTGCTTCCTGTTATCGCAATAAATGGAATATTGAATTGCTGCCGGTGATATTTCGCTAATTGCTGAAGTGTAGTTAATACATCTTCGGTCTTGATGATTTTTTCATCTGCAGGATCAATAACCTCATCTACAACAGCATAAGAAGCTCCTGCCAGTAAAGCCTGTTTCGCGAAGCTGTTGCCATTAAAGCTTGGCCCTTTTAGTGCAAAAAAAATGTCACCTTTCTTTATTTTTCGGGTATCAGTTTCCACCGAAGGGTGTTGAAGAAAGATCGAGTATAGTTCCTGAATTTGCATGCACCAAAAATAGGGGAAGTTTTATTTTTTAAGATAAGAAAGTTTGGCGGGCTTAAATTCCGCTTAGTTTGTACATTTTCTTGTTAAAAAAGCCGCTATCAGTGTATTTTTAGCTGTAAAATGCCGTACTTAAGGAATCAAAAAGCTTCCTATATTTGCACAAATAATTTTACTTGCTATGTATAAAATTGAAAAGGTATTGTTTAGACAAACCACTTTAGCGGTCATTCTTTCTCTGCTGTTTTGTAGCATGAGTCTACAGGAATTAAAAGCACAGGACACATTAAAAAATCTTCCGGAATTAAGTTTGCCGATGACTGATCATAAGATCGTTTTGGCGCATTGTATGACGCATATCATCAGGACAAAAGACCGGAAATTTGAAGACGGAGCTAACCCTGATTATTATCCGAACACAGCGGCCAATCCATCTCAATCTATCGGTGGCTATACATTGGTAAATGTAGAGTGCGACAGGTTTTTAAAAGATTCATCTTTAGATGCATCGGTAGAATTTGAAATGCGCGCGGCAATGAGATGCGGAATAGATGGTTTCCAGTTTTATTACCAATTAGGTAATAGCGGCTGGGACAGAATAGTAGAAGCGTATTTTAAAGTAGCTGCAGAGAAGAACCTTGATTTTAAATTCGCATTATGTTTATCACATCCGGGCGATGGCGACACAAGCATACATGAAGACACCAAAATTGCTACTTATGCCAGAAGAATTAACGGCATCATGGCGAAAGTAGGCAGGGACAATAAACATTGGTTAAGAACGCCGGATGGTAGATTGGTAGTGTATTTATGGTACGGAGAACAAATGGCGGATATTCCATGGAACAACATGAAAGGATATCCCGAACAATTTTATTGGGCACGTGCTTATAGAAAGTTAGCAAATGCCTGTGGCGAAAGATTTGCATGCGCTATCGTAGTGAACAACCCAAAAACAAACGAAGAAATAAATAATTATTTAGAT
>DATHHR010000008.1:0-11816 GCA_035317105.1 Ferruginibacter sp.
CGCCAGCTTGAACCATTTGGCAAACAGCGATGCAACACTTCCGCCCATTTGTACCGCTGTTCCTTCGCGCCCTGCAGAGCCCCCGAATAAATGGGTTATGACTGTTGTAAATAATATCAACGGCGTCATGGCTAAGGGAACACCGCCGCCGGGTTCGTGTATCTCATCTATCACTAAATTATTTCCTTTAACAGATTCTTTTCCAAACTGATGATACAGCCAGGAAATGAAAACACCTGCGACTGGTAATAAATAGATCAGCCACATATTGTGCCAGCGCGTTGTTGTGGCAAGATCTAACAGCCATAAAAAAAATGCTACCAATAAGCCTACTGAAATTGAAACAGGGAAAATTAAGAGTGTCCAGCGAAGTAGTTCTTTTACAATATTGAATTGCTCCAGCGTGTATTTTATTTTTTTCATCCTACAAATAGTTTAACAATGTAATTTAAAAATTGCTATTCGTAGGCGCCATCAGTCTCTAAATAGACGGTTGATGAGGGAGACACCATTCCCTTTGTATTGCAAAAATAGGAAAATATTTCTGATTTCTGATGTATGATTGCTGATTTGGAGCCATACAAATTTTCAAATCAGCGATCCGAAATCATCAATCAATGATGTAATGGCCGTTTTTATCTACCATGATAACGGGGATCTGTTTGTTCTCCTGAAAATAATCGAACACTTCTTTTAAAGTGATACTGAACTGCTGCATCTGCTGATCATGCAAGGAAACCCTTGCTAAATAATCAAAGGATTTTTTTTCGTCGTACTTGACAGGGAACACATGTACAGGTATAAAATCTTCGCCATTGGCTTTTACGATACTCGCCAACACATACACTTCCTCAATAGGCTCATCATCGATAGGGATGCAGCCTGTAGAAACACGGTTGCCATGTATATAAATGTCTCCGCCGGGATGCAAGGAATCACTTAATATTTTATCAGAGGCATTGGGGTAATTTAATCCCAGCGCTAAATGATAATTACTATTGGGATTGAATTCATTGATATAATAAAATCCTTCGGGCACCTGGTAATCGCCTTCTATTCTTTTCGGCCCTAATACACCGCTTTCCATGCACACTTTGTAGGTCTTAAATAATTTGTACGTTCCCTTTGCTGAGTCCTTTACCCATACTTCTAATTTGCGGTCGAGTTTAAAAGAGCGAACATACATTTCAACCGGGGGAAACCTTAAATTCTTTGCGGCAAATTGTTTTTGTAAAGTATCGATGATCGGCGTAACAGGATAAGGGATCCTGACAGCATAATGTTGCGTTGAAGTAAAAGATGTTTGCGCCATAGCAGTGCTTATTGCCATGATCGCAATGGTGGTAAAGAGGTAATTTTTTGTAAAACGTTTCAACATCTTGGGATCACTTAACGAGCATCAAATTTATAAATAATTTGTGGGAGCAGGTGTTAAATAGAGAGAATTTCTGATTGCTGATCGCTGATTTCTGGTATTATTAAGATATGTACCCATTAAAATCATCGATCATATATCAGCAATCAGAAATTTTATCCATTTATCTATATTTGCATCATGAAAAAAGTTGGAATATTAGGCGGCGGGCAATTAGGCAGAATGCTTTTACAAGCTGCTGCCAATTACCCGGTTGAGACTTTTGTGATGGAAAATGACAGCGAATGTCCGGCTGCACATTTATGTGATCATTTTATAAAAGGAAGCATCACCAATTTTGATGATGTATATAATTTTGGAAAAGGTTTGGATGCCATAACGATAGAAATTGAAAGTGTGAATGAGGAAGCGCTTGAAAAATTAGCAAGCGAAGGAGTAAAAGTTTATCCTAAACCATCCGCATTAAAAACGATCAAGGATAAAACATTGCAAAAGCAATTTTATAAAGACAATAATATTGCGAGCAGTGATTTTATCATAACAAAAAACCTGGCTGAATTAGAACAGCATGTTGATTTTTTACCGGCCGTCCATAAAATTGGGAAAGGTGGTTACGATGGAAGAGGTGTGCAGGTTATCAAAACAAAAGAGGATATCAAAAAAGGTTTTGATGCGCCGAGTGTGTTAGAGAAAATGGTGGTGATCAAAAAAGAGCTGGCAGTAATTGTTGCTATTAACGATAAAGGGGAAACGGCTGTTTACAATTGTGTAGATATGGTAGTAGATCCTGAATTGAATTTGCTGGATTACCAGATAAGCCCTGCTGATATTTCAGAAACAATATCTACAAAGGCTGCTGCTATTGCGTTGCAGGTGGCTACAAAATTAAATAGTCCGGGTATTTTTGCTGTAGAATTATTTGTTGATGAAAAAGATGAAGTATCTGTAAATGAAACAGCACCAAGGGTACATAACAGCGGCCATCATTCTATCGAAGCAAATTATTCTTCCCAATTTGATATGTTATGGCGCGTGATCCTGGGATATCCTTTAGGAAACACGGCACATATCTTACCGGCAGCTATCGTTAATTTATTAGGTGCCGAAGGTTATACCGGCATGGCTTACTACGAAGGCCTGGAAGAAGTTTTAGAAAGCGATAATGTGTTTGTACATATCTACGGAAAAAAAGAAACCAAGCCCGGCCGTAAAATGGGGCATGTTACTATCCTGCATAAAGACAAAGAAGAATTATTAAAACAAGCCGTGCTTATAAAAAAAGCTTTGCGGGTGATCACGGGGTGATTTATTTTGTCTGAATTGGGATTCGTCAGATTAAGGGATTCTCGGATTGGCGAACTTAAAAATTCGATAATCCTATTAATCCATCAATCCCGTAAATCCCAATTCAGACAAAATATTATTTCTGATTTCCATCTTCTCCCAAATGTTTTTCCCTATCAGCGCTATTTTCTGCTTTGGATTGTGCTATCTCGTATTCTAATTCAGGGTCGATATTTTGTTGTTCTACTTTTTTTGCTTTCTCCATTAATTCTTCATGGTGCTCCTGTAACCAGGCTAACTGTTTTTTGCCGTAAGCCAATCGTGTAAATAAAACAAACAATACCGGCACAATAAATATCGCGATGCTGGAAGAAGCAAGCATTCCACCTAAAACAGTAACGCCGATAGTTGTACGGGCATTAGCGCCTGCACCTGAAGCGAAAACAAGCGGCAGTACGCCTAAAATAAATGCCAGGGAAGTCATGATGATAGGCCGCAAACGAAGCTTTACGGCTTCCATGGTTGATGCGATCAATTCTTCTCCACGATCCACACGGATCTTGGCAAACTCTACAATAAGGATGGCATTTTTAGCAGACAAGCCGATCAGCGTTATCAACCCGATCTGTGCATATACATTATTAGTGAGTGGTGGTATACAAGTAAGTAAAAGAATAGCACCAAAGGCACTGATAGGAACGGCTAACATTACTGATAATGGAACAGACCAGCTTTCATATAAAGCCGCTAAAAATAAAAAGACAAAAGTGATCGATAATAAAAAGATGTAAGTCGTGGCAGAGCCCGCTTTTATCTCTTCATAACTTAATCCGGAGAATTCATAGGTGTATCCTGCCGGTAAAACTTTTGCCGCTGTTTCTTTTAACGCTTCGATACCTTCACCGGTGCTATATCCCGGCGGTGTTGATCCATCCACTTCTGCAGAGCGGAAAATATTAAAGTGCGTTATTAGCGGCGCTGTTTCTGTTGGCTTGTAACTGATCACAGTGCTAAGCGGCACCATTTGTCCGGCGGCATTGCGTACATAATAATTATTGATATTGGCGATCATCATACGGAACGCCGTATCTGCCTGCACAACTACATGGTAGGTTCTGTTATATAATGTAAAATTATTTACAAACAGGCTACCCATATACGCTTGCATGGTAGTAAATACATCGGAAACATTGATGCCTAATTTCTCGCACTTCTCTCTATCGACGGTTAGCTGATAACTTGGCGTATGTGCAGAGTAATAACTGAATGCAGTAGATGTTGCCGGATTTTTTTTAGCTGCAGCAACAAATTTTTTCACTACCGTTTCAAACCCATGTACATCATCTGTTGTATTACCTTGCTGTATCTGCATACTGAAACCTGCGGCCTGACCGATACCACGGATAGGAGGAGGTGGGATAACGACAACGTTGGCATTTTTCACATCAGCCGCAGCCACTCTTTTTTTAATAACATTTAAAATACCCGGTAATTTTTCTTCAGCTTTTTTCCGTTCGTCCCATGGTTTAAGGGTTACAAAGAAAGTACCGTTATTAGAGTTGCTTCCTCCATTTAATACATTAAAACCCGATAAGGCGGCATAATGCGCTACACCTGGAATAGAATCCATCACTTTCATTAACCGCTGCATTACAGCAACTGATTGAGCGGTAGAAGATGCCTCTGGCAATTGATAGGTAACATATAAACGTCCGTCATCTTCAGGAGGAATAAAGCCCGAAGGTTTTGCCTTGAACATAAAATAGGCACCCACACAAATACAGATCAATAAAATAATAATGTACCTCGCGCCTTTGATACTGCGTTTAACACCGTTTGAATATTTTTCTGTAACACGTTCGAACCAATTATTAAAACGAAAAAAGAACTTACCAAACCATTTCGAATCTTTATTAATATGCGATGGCCTTAATAATAAAGTGCACAAAGCAGGCGTTAAAGACAAAGCAATAAATGCAGAAAGCATTACCGAGATAGCGATCGTAATGGCAAATTGCTGGTACAGTCTGCCCACGATACCCGGAATAAATCCTACAGGAACGAATACAGCCGCCAGTATCAGCGCTATCGCAACGACAGGTGCAGAGATCTCTTTCATGGCTTCATACGTTGCCTCTTTGGGTGACATATGTTTTTCATCGATATAATGTTGTACGGCTTCCACTACAATAATGGCATCATCTACAACGATACCGATCGCTAGTACAAAACCAAATAAGGTTAGCGTATTGATCGTAAACCCTAAAGGAATAAAAAAGCAGAACGATGCCAGTATGGATACAGGAATAGCGAGCACAGGAATAAGCGTGGATCGCCAGTTTTGCAAGAACAGAAATACAACGATCGTTACTAAGCCTAATGCCTGCAATAATGTTTTGATCACTTCTGCTATAGAAACTTTTATAATAGTAACCGATTCAAATGGTACTTTATAATCGATATCTGCAGGAAAGGATCTTTTTAATTCATCTAATTCTTTATATACATTATCAGCCGTTTGTAATGCATTGCTGCCGGGCGTCTGGAATATCATTAAATAAGAAGCACGTTTGCCATCTACAAAAGAATTGCTGGAAAAAGTAAACTTTCCTAATTCTACTCTTGCCACATCTTTCAAATAAACAAACTCGCCGGTTGATGGAATTGTTTTTACAATTACGCTGTCATATTGTGATGCTTTATTTAATTGTCCGTTTACAAGGATACCGATCTCAGCTGTCTGTGTAGGAAATTGCGGAGATGATCCAACAGATCCTGCAGCCACCTGAACATTTTGAGCATTCAATGCTGCGATAACATCTTTCGGTGTTAAGCCATAAGCAGCCATTTTATTTGGGTTCATCCAAACGCGCATACTAAAATTATCAGTACGTGCGGTTACATCACCTACACCCGGAACGCGAAGCATGGCATCTTCAATAAATACATTCGTATAGTTATCCAAAAAAGTAACATTGTGTGTTCCCTTTGGGGAATAGATCGCTACCAGCATTAACATACTCGGGTTACGCGCCCGGACTGTTAAACCAAGTTTGCTTACAACAGCCGGTAATTCCGGTGAGGCGATACCAACCCTGTTTTGAACATTTAATGCAGCTATCTTAACATTAGTACCAATTTTAAAGGTTACACTAACATTCATAGAACCGGTATTCGTATTGGTACTTTGCATGTATTCCATGCCTGGCGTACCATTTACTTGTTCTTCAATTGGGATGGCCACATTTTGTTCAACCGTTTGCGCATCTGCACCGGTGTAAGATCCTGATACAGAAACTGAAGGCGGTGTGATATTAGGATACTGGTCAACCGCGAGGTTAAATATGCATATAGTTCCGGAGATCATTAATACCAGTGATATAACGATAGCGGTAACCGGCCTTTTTATAAATGTATTCGCTATCATTTTTGTTCTGGTTCGTCTGGTTTATGAAGGTCGCGGGATTTCTGTATCTCGTATTCTAATTCTGCATCGATATCCTGTGCTTCTACTTTTTTCGCTTTCTCCATTAATTCATCATGGTGCGCTATCAGCCAATCCAATTGTTTTTTGCCATAGGATAGTCTTGTGATCAAGACAAACAAAACAGGCACAATAAATATAGCAAGCGTTGATGCGGCTAACATACCTCCCAATACCGTAAAGCCAATTGTTCTTCTGGCAACGGCGCCAGCACCTGTTGCTAATACCAACGGTAATACACCGAGGATGAATGCCATTGAGGTCATAACGATCGGGCGTAGACGAAGACTAACTGCTTCTAAAGTAGATTTTATTAATTCTTCTCCGCGGTCAACACGCACTTTCGCAAACTCGACAATAAGGATCGCATTCTTGGCAGCCAGTCCGATCAAAGTGATCAAACCGATCTGTGCGTAAACATTGTTGGTTAGCTTAGGTAAAAATATCAAAGTAAGTATCGCGCCAAATGCGCCTATCGGCACAGCCAATAACACAGAGAACGGAACAGACCAGCTCTCATACAATGCCGCTAAAAATAAAAATACAAATGTGATAGAGAAGATGAAAATATACGTTGTAGCAGAGCCTGCCTTTATTTCTTCATAACTTAATCCCGAAAATTCGTATGCATATCCTTGTGGTAAAACTTTTGCTGCCACGTCTTTTAATGCACTGATCGTTTCTGTGCTGCTATAGCCTGCAGGAGATGTACCATCTATTTCTGCGGAGCGGAAAATATTAAAATGCGATATTAACGGCGCCGTCTCAGTTGGCTTATAACTAATGAGTGTGCCCAGTGGTAACATTTGTCCGGCTGAGTTACGTACATAATACCTGTCCATATCTGATATCATGCTACGAAATACGGTATCTGCCTGAACAACCACATGGAAAGTACGGTTGTAAGTAGTAAAATCATTGATGTACAAACTTCCCATAAATGCCTGGATGGTTGTAAATACATCACCAATATCAACGCCCATTTTTTCGCATTTATCGCGATCAACGGTTAAGTTATAACTTGGTGTTTGTGCCGTATAAAAACTATAAGCGCCTGAGATCGCAGGATTTTTATTGGCTTCTGTAACAAATTTGTTGACCACTTTTTCAAAGGCATGTACGTCGTCGTTGGTATTACGTTGTTCTATCTGGAAGTTAAAACCAACTGTTGCGCCAATGCCCGGGATAGGAGATGGCTGTATCACTTCAATATTAGCATTGTCAATACCAGCATCCCTGATACGTTGCTGCATCACACCAATGATACCGGGAACTTGTTGGTCAGATGAGCTGCGTTCATCCCATGGTTTTAATTGAACGTATACTGTTCCGCAGTTAGAATTGGTAGCATTGTTGATCACGTTCAATCCTGATAACGCAGCATAGTGGCCAACGCCCGGAGTGCTTGCCACTACTTTCATCAACCTCGTCATTACATCAACAGATTGTGATGTAGAAGATGCAGGCGGTAATTGAAAGGTCACATATAAATTACCATCATCTTCCGAAGGAATAAACCCCGATGGTTTATGTTGAAATAAGAATAACGCGGCAACGCAGATGCAAACTAATAAAATGATAATGTATTTAGATGCGGCAATACTTTTTTTAACGCCTTCGGTATATTTATCTGTAACCCGTTGAAACCATGTGTTGAACTTAAAGAACATTTTGTTGATGCCTTTTGCCTCGTCTTTAATTTTGGTTGGCCTTAATAACAAACTACACAAAGCCGGTGTTAATGATAAGGCAATGAAAGCAGAGATGATAACAGAAATAGCGATCGTTATGGCGAACTGTTGGTACAATCTTCCTACTATTCCCGGGATAAATCCTACAGGAACAAATACGGCAGCCAATATCAAAGCGATGGCTACAACCGGTGCAGATATATCTTTCATAGCAAGATAGGTAGCTTCTTTTGCCGACATACCATGTTCATCAATATAATGTTGTACGGCTTCCACCACAATGATCGCATCATCCACCACAATACCGATAGCTAATACAAAACCGAACATCGTTAGTGTATTGATCGTAAATCCTAAAGGGATGAAGAAACAGAATGTACCAAAAATTGATACAGGAATAGCGAGTACGGGGATCAATGTAGATCGCCAGTTTTGTAAAAATAGAAATACAACGATCGCTACTAATCCTAATGTTATTAATAAGGTTCGCACAACATCTGTCATAGAAACTTTCACAACCGTAACAGATTCAAACGGAACAGAATATTCTACATCCGCAGGAAAAAATTGTTTTAACTGGGCCAGCTCTTTATAAACGCCATTCGCTGTTTCGAGGGCATTGCTTCCCGGAGCCTGGTAAATTAATAAGTAAGAGGCACGGTTGCCATCAACAAAAGAATTGCTGGAGAAAGTGAATTTTCCTAACTCCACTCTTGCTACATCTTTTAAATAAACCAATTCGCCTGTTGCCGGAACTGTCTTGACAACGATATTTTCAAATTCAGAGACTTTATTTAATCTTCCATTTACTAAAATGCCTATTTCAAATGTCTGGTCTTTCGGTTGAGGCGGCACACCTGCAGAACCCGCTGCTACCTGCACGTTCTGTGCATTTAATGCACTGATAATATCCTGAGGGGTTATACTATAAGCCGCCATCTTATCAGGATTCATCCATACGCGCATACTAAAATCATCTGTAAAACGATTGATACTACCTACACCGGGTACACGCAGCAAAGCATCCTGTACAAAAATGTTGGTATAGTTATCAAGGAAGGTAATATTATGTGTTCCTTTTGGTGCATAGACTGCTACCATCATCAACATGCTTGGATTTAGCGCACGTACCGTTAAGCCTAAACGGCTCGCTACTGCCGGTACCAAAGGCGTTGCAATACCTACACGGTTCTGCACATCAAGCGCGGCTACATCAATATCGGTCCCAATGTCGAAAGTTACGTTCATCGACATTAAACCATTATTAGTGCTATTGCTTTGCATGTATTCCATGCCCGGTGTGCCGTTCACTTGTTCTTCGATCGGTGTGGCAACAGTTTGTTCAACCGTTTGAGCATCGGCTCCTGTAAATTGCCCGTTCACCTGTACAACAGGCGGCGTGATATCAGGGTATTGATCTATCGGTAAATTAAGGATACAGATAGCACCCGTAACTACTAATACGATAGAGATAACAATAGCTGTTACGGGCCTTTTAATAAATGTATTAGCGATCATGTATGATTGATTATTTCCTTAATTATTTTTATTGCCTGCCGGTGCAGTATTATTGGAACTGTCTTTTCCATCATGTGGATGTTTATTGCTGGCATCTATCGGCGAACCATCATGAACAGCCTGTACGCCATCGATAATTACTTTATCTCCTATATTAATTCCAGACAGTACCACAACATTTGCTCCGATCGTTCTGCCAACCATTACTTTTTGTTGGATGGCGCGCAGCCTTGTTCCCGCATTTGCTGTATCCGCAGCTTTTGAAGGATCGGATGAGGCCGCGGTTGTTGTATCCTTTGCCAGGAATACAAAATACTCACCCATCTGTTCCACGATCGCTTTGCCGGGTATCACCATTTGTGGCGCTGCATTCTGGTTATGTACACGAACGACACAGCTCATACCGTCTTTTAAAATATTTTTTGGATTGGGAAATACTAATCGTATCCTTAATGTTCCCGTCTGCGGATCAACAGCGCGATCGATCACAGAAATTTTTCCTGTGTATGGATAGATGGCATTGTTGGGCAATATGATACTGAACAAAGAATCGCCCGGTTGTTCTTTTGTATTTTGAATTTTTTCGAAATCTGCCAGTTGTTTTTCGCTGATCAAAAAATCAACCGCTAAAGGGTCATTGGTTGAGATAGTGTTTAATATTGTTTGTCCGACTACTACTACGTTTCCGATCTTAACCTGGCTAAAACCGATCGTTCCATCGAAGGGTGCATAAATAGTTGAGAAAGATAAATTGGTCTGTGCCGATTTTACTGCTTCTTCAGAAGATTGAACCTGATTCTTGGAATTTTGTAAAGTGATCTCAGCATGGTCATATACTTGTTTAGCAACAGCGTTCTGACTCATCAGATATTCATACCTGTCTGCATCTTCCTGTGATTGTTTTAAAGTGCCCTGTTGCACTTTTAAATTGGCTATAGCAGCATCGTAACCCTGTTGGTATAAGCTATGGTCTATTTCATAAAGCTTTTGCCCTTTTTTTACAAAAGTTCCTTCCGTAAAAAAGATACCGGTAATATAACCTTGTACCTGCGGTAATAAACTTACCTGGCTTATGGCTTCAGTGGTAGCAGGATAATTATCATAATACGAAACAGGCTGCGCTGCTACCGTATATAAATTAACCGGTGTAGGAGGGTTTGGTGGTGGTTGCTTTTGACTGCAAGAGAAAAAAGCCACGCAACTCATCATGACCATGCTTACTATTACTCTATTCATAAGAGGTAATTTATTTTACGTTTAAATTTTAATTCAGTTAATAAGTAATATCGCCCATTGATTTTTCAAGATCGATCTTGCTCGACAATACCTGTGATAGTGCATTGATATAACCGATCTCAGACGATATTAAATTCGATTCGGCAGTGATCACGTTTAAGTAGGCTACGATCCCTTGTTTGTATTGTAAGGTTACTACATTGTAAGTTCTTCTTGCCATTGTTACGTTATCTTTCAACACATTTACATTGTATGCATTGCTTTTATAATTAGCTAATGCAGTTGTGTATTCTGAATAGATCTGTGATCTTAAATTAACACCATCCCAATCGATCAGCTGGCCCTGCAGCTTTGCCCTGCGTAGGTTTTGTACCCTTGCAAAACCCGTGAATATTGGAATGCTTAACGATAAGCCGATATAAGAATTTGGATAAGCATTGTCAAACAAGTGTTCAAATTGATCGTTCTCAAACTCGTAATTGTAATTATAAAAACCTGATAAGGTTGGCAGGAAAGCAAAACGATAATAGTTCACTACTTCGTTCTGAATATCCTTATTAGTTTTAAGCTGTTGAAATTCTATCCTTTGCTCGTACTTTAATTGTTGTGTTGTATCAAAAGCAATATCCTGTATCATCTGTGCCGTATCATAACTTACATTGAATTGTTTTTCGGGAGGATAGCCCATCAGCTGTTTTAAGTTCGCATAATTCGGGACAATATTTTCAGTTGCCTGTTTTAATTGTGCTTTTGAATTATTAAGTGTGATAGCAGCTTCTTCATAATCCGTTTCATCTACAATGCCGCCAACATATTGATGATAGGCATCAGTGTAGTTTCTGAAAAGCCGGACAGTATCTTCTTTTAAAACATTGATCTCTTGCAAGGTGAGCAATAGGTTATAAAATGATTTGCTGACTTCAGCTACCAAAAATATTTTAGTGCTGTCGGTAATTTCCTGCGCCTGTTTAATGTACAATGGAGCAGCATGTGCCGCATAGATCAACTCAGGATTAAAGATCGTTTGTGTAACACCAACACCGGGGATAGCCGTATTAATAACACCTGTTCGTGAAGGTGCCGGTGGATTGCCAACAAAATTGGTAGGCAGCTGAATATAGTGAGTAAGGTTTCCAGTCACACCAACCTGGGGTAACCACCCTGATAAACTAATAGCATTTGTTGCGTGTGCGATCGACACATTAATGTAGGCCTGCTGTAATGCCGG
>DATHHR010000009.1:0-8203 GCA_035317105.1 Ferruginibacter sp.
TTTAAAGTGGAATTATAATTTTTTGCACCCAACCTTTTTATAAACATAGTAGTATATGTAGATAGCTTATAATAATGAGCTTAAAAAAGTACAAATGAAAAAAATAATCCTTTTTGCAATTGCAGTAATCGTCTTTGCATCTTGCGAAAAAACATCCGATAGTAATGGTAATACAAATGGGACAGTTGCACGAGGCTCGATCGTTGCTACAGTTGATGGAGTAACTACCACTTATAACGGAACGGTTAGTGGTGTTATACAGGATAGTGGAACAGATATTGAATTGCAAGGCGCTACAGGTACTTATCCTAATTTGGGAGCAGGAATTATTTTAGATATTACCGGCCCAAGCCTTTCAGCTCGTACTTATACTGATACGATCGCTTCTTTACCCTATTTTATAAGTGATGCAGGAATTGGGTATATAGACGCTTTAGGAAATAGTTATTTTGATGCACCAAGCAGTGCGGGGTTTTCCACCATTACCGTTACTTCTTTAACAAGTACACAAATACAAGGCACATTTCAAGGGATAGTATTTGTAGGTGCTGATACCTCACAAGCTAAAAAAACGGTTACGAATGGTAAATTTAATTTATCTCTCAGAACACTCTAAAATACCAGTCCATAGCCGCTAACTAGCATTTATTTTGTCTAGAAATTATTTTTTGCCAACAATCCGCTATCTAATACTTTTGCACTCCCTTAATAAATTAGGGCAGCAATATGAAAGTAATGAAGTTTGGCGGTACCAGTGTAGGTAAGCCCGAAAGAATGCACGAAGTGGCAAAGCTCATCACCAAAGATGGCGACGACAAAATTGTAGTATTATCCGCATTAAGCGGAACAACAAATTCCTTAGTAGCGATCAGCGATGCTTTATCAAAAAGCGATCGTATTACAGCGAAACAAAAGATCGATGAGCTGGAAAAACATTACCAAAGTTTTATTACTCAATTAGTAAAGAAAGAGGCAACGTTGGCAAAAGCAAAAGCGATCGTTACAGAGCATTTCGAATTCCTTAATATTATTCTTAAAATATCTTTCAACGAAGCTTTGTATAAAGATATTTTGGCGCAAGGCGAATTATTGAGCACTAAATTATTTTCTACATTTTTAGAAGAACAAGGCATCGATCACGCATTGATCGCGGCGCTTGATTTTATGAGCATTGATGATAATGATGAACCTGCTTTAGATAAAATAAAAATAAAACTAGCGGAAGTTTTAGCACAGCATAAAGGCAAAAAATTATTTGTTACACAAGGATATATTTGTCGTAATGCGAAGGGTGAGATAGATAATTTAAAACGTGGCGGAAGCGATTATAGTGCGTCATTGATTGCTGCAGCCACCAATTCTACTGTTTGCGAGATATGGACAGATATTGATGGTATGCATAATAATGATCCAAGAGTTGTTTCTAAAACTATGGCCATTGCGCAATTGAGTTTTGAAGAAGCGGCAGAGCTGGCTTACTTCGGCGCAAAAATCTTGCACCCAACTTGTATATGGCCCGCGCAACATGCAAAAGTCCCTGTTAAATTATTGAATACTATGCAACCGGAAGCGGCTGGTACAGTGATCATGCAAGAAGCCGGTTCAAAAGGTGTTAAAGCAGTAGCAGCAAAAGATGGTATCATTGCTATCAATATTAAAAGTACGCGCATGTTATTAGCATATGGTTTTTTAAGAAAGATATTTGACGTGTTTGAAAAATATAAAACATCTATAGATATGGTAACGACTTCAGAAGTAGCCGTATCGGTAACTATTGATGATGCGTCTCACCTAAAAGAAATCACTAAAGAGTTGGAAGCATTTGGTACGGTTGAAATTGATACAGACCAAACAATAGTATCGATCGTTGGAAATGAGATCACAGAAACAAAAGATGTAATGCAAAAATTATTCGAATCGATCGCATCCGTTCCCGTTCGTATGGTTAGTTATGGTGGCAGTAAACACAATATCTCAATACTTATTCCAAGAGCTAGTAAAGAAAAGACGCTGCAATTATTGAATACAGGTTTATTCGGATTGTAAAGCCCCCGGCCCCGAAGGGGAGTTCTACATGGATTCTATTTTTTCACTGAAGCTCATATACATAGAAAAGCCGCAAAAGGAAACTTTGCGGCTTTTCTATTAAACTTATTTTTATTGCGAATATTATACTCTATGTAGTACTCCCCTTCGGGGCCGGGGGCTACTAAACGATCACCAAAGAATCTCCATAACTGAAGAAATTATATTTATCCTTAATTGCTTTTTTGTATGCTTCCATTACAAGATCATAGCCACCAAAAGCACAGGTCATAATTAACAAGCTTGTCTTAGGTAAATGAAAACCCGTAACCAAAGAATCTGCAATAGAAAAATTATAAGGAGGGTGAATGAACATATTCGTCCAGCCTTCAGATGGTTTCAATAATTTTTGTGCAGTGAAAGAAGATTCCATAGCTCTCATGGTTGTTGTACCAACAGAACAGATCCTTCTGCCTTCAGCTTTGGCTTTATTTACAATAGCGCAAGCTGTTTCATCAACGCTATAATATTCAGCATCCATTTTATGTTTGCTTAGATCCTCTACTTCGATCGGACGGAAAGTTCCCAATCCTGTGTGCAAAGTAACTTCTGCAAAACGGATACCTTTAATTTCCAGGCGTTTAATTAATTCTTTACTATAATGCAAACCTGCAGTGGGCGCAGCTACAGCACCTTCATGCTTAGCATATACTGTTTGGTAACGTTCTTTATCTTCTTCGTCCGGCTTGCGCTTGATGTATTTAGGTAAAGGTGTTTCGCCCATAAATTCTAACATCGCGCGAAATTCTTCTTCAGTACCATCCCATAAAAAGCGGATCGTACGGCCACGGCTTGTTGTATTATCAATTACTTCAGCAACTAATTCATCGTTCTCACCAAAGTATAATTTATTACCAACACGGATCTTACGGGCCGGGTCAACAATAACATCCCACAAACGGTTTGGCTTGTTCAATTCTCTTAATAAGAAAACTTCAATTTTAGCACCTGTTTTTTCTTTGCGGCCGTACATACGTGCAGGAAAAACTTTGGTGTTGTTAACTACCATCACATCTTTATCATCAAAATATTCGATAATGTCGCGGAAGTTGCGGTCTTCGATGTTGCCGGTTTTACGGTTAACAACCATCATACGACTGTCTTCTCTTTTCTTACTTGGATTTTGTGCAATGAGGTTTAGGGGTAGGTCAAATCTGAACTGGCTTAATTTCATGTTGTATCAATTATTTTTTAAAGTTGATAAACATGCCTTGTACTGTAAATTACAGAGATAATGTAGCCACGAAGGGCACTTATCATGTTACGGCATGATTTTTAAGGCTGCAAAGATACGCTAAAAAATCGGATTTTTAAATGCAAAATGAGATAAAAGAAAGGACTGCCAACTTACAGTCCCTTCATAAGGTACCTGAACTACTTTACTATGTCCAACAAGCGTGCCACGTATGGGTACCACTCGTCATAGTCCATTAATTGGACTTATTTCCCGGGATCGCAGCTATTAGTCTCTGGGTGTACTCGTTTTGGGGCGAATAGAAGACATCATCCGCTTTGCCTTCTTCTATGATCTTTCCTTTGTTCATCACCAAAATACGATCGCTGATATAGCGCACAACAGAGAGGTCATGAGAAATGAAGATGGAAGTAAAATTAAATTCCTTTTTCAGGTCGTTCAATAAATTCAATACTTGCGCCTGCACACTTACATCCAGCGCGCTAACACTTTCATCAAAGATCAAAAAAGACGGGTTGAGTGCCAAAGCACGGGCAATGCAAATACGCTGCCGCTGTCCACCGCTGAATTGGTGCGGATAGCGGTTAAAATGTTCAGCCTTTAAATTTACTTTTTCTAATAGTTCAATTACTTTATCCTGTTGCTGTTTATCGGTTGAAAATAATTGATGCACTTTCATAGGTTCTTTTATCGCATCGCCAATTGTTAGTCTTGGGTTTAAGGAACCATAAGGGTCTTGAAAAATTATCTGCAATTCTTTTCGCAAAGGCCGCATATCTTTTTTTGCTACTTGTGCAAGATCGGTGCCGTCTAAAATAATGCTGCCTGCTGTTGCAGGGATCAGCTGTAAGATGGTTCTTCCTAAAGTTGTTTTGCCACAACCACTTTCTCCAACAAGGCCAATTGTTTCTCCTTTAAAAACATTGAAGCTTACATTATCTACTGCAGTAAAAGCTGGTTTTCTTTCCCCGAATATTTTTTTTCTTTCAGCAAATTGAACTGTCAAGTTTTTTACTGACAATGCAATTGCTGATTGCTGATCGCTGATCGCTGATCTGTTGGGAACAGGATTTATTTTTTCGACAGAATTTTCATCAGCAAAAAAATCGCTTACTATCGGCAATCTCTCTCCTTTGGAATGCATTGCCGGCCTGCACGCCAACAACGCTTTCGTATAGGGATGTTGAGGGTTTTGTAAAACGTCTTTTGTTTTCCCCTGTTCTACAATTTTGCCTTTATACATCACTAACACTTTGTCGGCTATATCTGCCACCAGGCTAATATCATGCGAAATAAAAATTACGCCCATATTATTTTGTTGCTGTAATTCTTTTATCAACAAAACGATTGTTTGCTGCACTGTTACATCCAATGCGGTGGTGGGTTCATCAGCAATTAATAAAGAGGGGTTGCAGCTCATCGCCATGGCGATCACCACGCGTTGTTTTTGTCCGCCGCTTAATTGATGTGGGTAGCGGTCAAATATTCCGGCAGGATCAGGCAATTGTACTTTTTCGAATAAAGCAATTGTTTTCTCTTTGGCAATTTTTGTTGGCAATTTTTCGTGCAATTGTATTGCTTCCATTACCTGGTTACCACAAGTAAAAACCGGGTTTAAAGAGGTCATGGGTTCCTGAAAGATCATGGCAATATCCTTGCCCCTGATCGTATTTATTTCTTTATCTGAAAGCTGTAAAATATTGACCGGCTCACTGCCATTTACCGAAAACAATATTTTACCTTTTACTGTACCTGGTAATAATTGCAATAAGGACAACGCCGTAGCCGATTTTCCAGAACCGGATTCGCCAACTATGGCTACGATCTCTCCCTTTTCAACAGTAAATGAACTGTCTTTTACAGCATTGGTAGTAACGCCATCTGCAGTAAAATCGATCGATAAATTTGTTATTTGGAGGAGTGGGGCGCTCATTATCCTTAAAAATACTAAAAACTATTGCTAATCAGCAGACTTAGGTTTGACAACTTTCAAAAAGTTGTCAAACCTTTCAATGATAATTTGAATTGCTGCCTTAAATTTGCAAACTGTTTAATAATATTAAATAGCAGGTATTAAATATTAAATTTTTATGGGAAGGATATTTGAAGTAAGAAAAAGTTCCATGTTTGCCCGTTGGGATAAGATGGCTAAAAACTTTACCCGTATCGGTAAGGAAATAGTTATAGCGGTTAAGTCATCAGGGCCAGATCCTGATAGCAATCCGGCATTGCGCAGGTGCTATCTGAATGCAAGGGCCTGTGGTATGCCAAAGGATCGCGTAGAAGCCGCTATTAAAAGAGCAATGGGTAAGGATACCAGCAGCTATGATGAAGTGGTATACGAAGGTTATGCGCCTCATGGTATTGCTTTATTAGTGGAAACAGCTACCGATAATTCAACCAGAACAGTAGCGAATGTGCGCATGCATTTTACCAAAAGCGGCGGCGCATTGGGTACAAGTGGCAGCGTAGCTTTTACTTTCACGCGCATGGGTGAATTTAAAGTGAAGAATGCCGGTTTAAATATTGAAGACCTTGAATTAGAGCTGATCGATTATGGCTTGGAAGAAATTGGGGAAGATAGCGAGGGAAATATTGTTATTCGTGCAGCTTTTACAGAGTTCGGCAATATGAGTAAGGCTTTGGAAGAAAAAAAGATCGAAGTAATAACGGCCGAATTAACAAGGATACCAATGAATACCATGGAGCTTCCGGAAGATCAGGCACAAGACGTTTTAAAGCTGGTAGATAAGTTAGAAGAAGATGAGGATGTGCAGAAAGTATACCACAATTTGAAATAATTTTTAGGCTGACTGTTAAGATAAACAGCCAGCCTAAATTTTATTCTTCTTTCTTGTTTTTATTTGAGATCTCTGTAAAAGACCTGGCAGCACTTATAAAATCTGATGGCATAACAACTATTGTAGTCGTATTGTTATCAATACCAATTTCAGATAACATTTGCATACGCCTTAATTCCAATGCAATTGGACTTCCTTCCATTTGTTTAGCGCCCTGTGTTAGCTTTATCGAGGCTTCCAGTTCTGCTTCTGCCTTAACGATCCTTGCACGTTTCTCTCTGATGGCTTCTGCTTCACGCGCCATTGCTCTTTGCATTGCCTCAGGAATTTCAACATCTTTCATCTCTACCATTTCAATTTTGATGCCCCAGGGTTCAGTCGTCGCGTCTACAATTTTTTGAAGTGTGCCATTTATTTCTTCTCTTCCTCTCAATACTTCATCCAATGAATGCTGCCCAATAATATTACGCAAAGCCGTTACAGAAAATTGGTACACGGCTTTATTATAATCCGCCACTTTAATAATTGCTTTTTCAGGATCAACGATCTTAAACCAAAGAACAGCATTTACTTTAATGGTCACGCTGTCTTTTGTGATCGTTTCCTGTTGCTCAAGGTCTACCGTTTTAGTACGGATATCCACTGTTTTTCTACGGTCTACTAATGGGATGATCCAAAATAACCCCGGGCCTTTTATTTGATGAAATCTGCCTAACCTGAATATAATTGCGCGTTGGTATTCCTGTGCGATGCATAGCCCCCAAAAAAGAAACGCGAGTAAAATAACGGGAATGATGATAAAGATGCTCATAGAATAATTTTTGGAGTGTAAAAAAGATTATTGAAGATACAGAAACTAACTAATATCCACGTCAGCCTCTTCGGCCTGGAAAAGTAGTTGTAAAAATTCTTTTGATTTTTTGCTTTCAATTTTAAAAGGAATGATACTTAGAGCACAACCAAAAATAAACATACCAAAAGGGATCAAAAGCAAGGGAGAGATTTCGGATAAGTGTATGCTTGAAATTTTAATTATTCCTATAATAAGGATGGCTATGCAAACCATTCCAACTATCCCTAACCAGAAAGCTATAAATATTAATGTGAATAAAGCAGGCCTCATTTTTATGGCTATTTCAGTCTTACCATATGGTTTTGAAATAGATCCTGTGATCATTGGCAAAAATGAATTCCTATAATTAATGATTCTGTTTATGGAAAAAGTATCTTCAATAATTTCTCCTTCATAAGGCCTTATAGCTCTATTATCCAATGATAAAAAGCTAAGCCCCTTTCGTTTGGCAACCAAGTTTTCTGCAAGTCTTTTTTTTATTTCTTCCGATGATAATTTAGTGAGGAGGGTGTAATTTTCGAAGGGCAGGTATTTCATTATTGACGGGATGTTTCTTGTAGGATTGTCTTTTACTTCACCAATGCTTCCGCATGATAAATTTTTGCGATGGCATCTTTACATTCTGTCATGATGATCTTTCTTTTGAGCTTTAGAGTTGGCGTAAGCTCACCGCTTTCAATGGTCCATTCGTGTTCTATCAACTCAAATTTTTTAACCTGTTCTACATGATTAAAATCGTTATTGAATTTGACAATGATCTTGTTGTATAGCTCTAATACTTTTGGATTGTGCAAAGCTGCTTTAACAGAAGTGAATTCTATTTCATTGGTCTTCATCCAATCTTTTAAAGTGGTCATTGAAGGGACGATCAACGCGCCTACAAATTTTTGTTCTTCTCCTACCACCATCATCTGTTCAATGAAAGGAGATTCTTTCATTTTATTTTCGATCGGCTGAGGCGCTACATATTTACCACCGCTTGTTTTGAAAAGCTCTTTTTTGCGGTCGGTTATCTTTAAATATTTCCCATCTTCCAATACACCAATATCGCCTGTATGTAACCATCCGTCAATAACAGTATCGGCAGTTAACTTAGGGTTTTTATAATAACCCATCATAACACTTGGGCCCTTTACCAATATTTCACCATCTTCAGCAATTTTTACCTGTTGTCCTTTTATTACTAACCCTACTGTTCCGAATTTAGTACCTCCTTTTAACTGGCAGTTCACGCTTATGACCGGACTGTTTTCTGTAGGGCCATATCCT
>DATHHR010000010.1:0-4282 GCA_035317105.1 Ferruginibacter sp.
CTTTTAACTGCTAATTAAAAAAACAAAACACTGCACGTATTTCAAAAAAATAATCAAATAAATTATCGTTAAAAACAGCAGAAAAAATGCATTTTAACACCCCCTGATTTTTTCTGGCACAACTTTTGTATTACTCTTTAAAACGAATATCATGAAAAACCGGACAATCACATACTTCAGCAAAAACAAAGCGCTCAAAATCCTTGAACGCCCGATCGAAGCAGATCTGCAAACTTTTTTAAGCGCTACTTTCGCTTTATCACGCAACCGTGTTGTAAAAAACCATATTCAGAATACCCTCATGCAATTGGATACCCCGTTCTACCGGCAGACTGCGTAATAGCTGTTATTGCCCATAATAAAGCATTTCTTATCACTACGAAATAGTTAAGCTATCACTACTAATTATCCGCTATCACTACGGAATTTTACAAAAAAGCGCCACTCTGGCGCTTTTTTTTAATAAAATTTATTCCATGGCCATTAAGGCACCTTGCCACTTTACAATTTCCATCTCCCGCGGCGGCAACAGGTTGCATGTAAAATATTTTTGCACTTAGCTCGGTTGCTACTATTAAACATCCGTTGCCACGCTCGCTTGTACTTCCTGCTCTCCATTGAGCAATCAAATAAACAGCGGGCCCCAACTCAAGGCCCGCTGTATATTTTCATAACGTTTATATTACTTCTCTATCAGCACCTTCCCGCTCTGTGTTTTGCCATTTGTTACTACCTGGTACAGATAAACTCCCGGTGTATACCCCGAAACATCAAAAACAGCCCTTGTATTATTCGTTATCACCTGCTCATCCAGTATGCGCCCGGTTATGTCCATCAGCTTTATCGTTACATCGCCCGCTGCCGGGAACTCAAAGTACAGCTACATAGTTGCCAGGGTTCACTATAATTTTATTTATCTGCCCCAGGTGTTCATCCAGTGTATTAATACCGGGTATGTCGGGATCCGGAATTATCGAAGTGACATTTTGCGGTCCAATAAAGCGCCAACTGCTGGCTCCAGGAATAATGGAGTGCGAAGCCATACCGCAATAGCTACTGCCCTGCGCCGCCTGAAACGCCGCCTCCATTGGCTTGTATATCTGCAATTGCAGCCTGTGCAAAATTGTGCAGCTTGCCGGTCTCCGCGTCTAACCTGGTGTACCAGAAGGTTTTCCATTTTAAATAATCGAAGTATGCCGACCCATCGGCCTCCTTTGCGTTGGCGCTTTAAGCAGGTAGCCAGGATAATAAATGCAACACTGCTGATAATCTTTCTGGCGTGTGTCATAGTGTGTGTTTTAAAAATTGTTACATCATCAACGCATGATTACTATTTTCCCGGTATATACTGAGTTGCTTGTAGCAGCTTGTATATAATATATCCCATCAGGCACATCCAGCGTGGTACCAAATGTTGTATTGGTGGTTGCCGATATATTTTTTACTTGCTGCCCGGTTACATCTGTAATGCTGATTTGTGTTTGCTCTTTTGAATTAGTTCCGATGTGTACAGTAAAAACTCCGGCCGAAGGATTAGGATAAATAGCCATTGCCCGGTCTCCGCTATTTATACCGGGCACAGATACATTGTAAGAAATGAGGCGGATGCGCTGGTTGAACCGGTCTGAAATATAAACCCTGTCTTTATTATCTACAGCTATTTTGTCAGCTTTGTTAAATTCAGCCATAAGTGGATTACCGCCATCGCCGCTAAATCCAATTGTGCCATTGCCTGCAATGGTGCTGATAATGCCGCTGGTATTTATTCTGCGGATCCGGTTGTTTATTACATCTGAAAAATACAAATTACCAATGCTATCCATTGCAAGGCCAGCACCGCCATCTAATTCGGCATTGGTTGCGGGGCCGCCATCACCTGTGAAGCCTGGTATGCCATTCCCTCCAATGGTAGTAATAATGCCGGTCGAAACACTTATTTTGCGAATCCTACCATTCGACACATCGCTGAAATATACATTACCCACGCTATCCACAGCTACGTCAAATGGCTCATTAATTTGAGCTGCTGTAGCTGCTATATTGTCACCATTGAAGCCGGGTACTCCGGTTCCTGCAAAGGTGGAAATAATACCGAAAGGCGTTACTTTACGTATCCTTGAATCACCAAAATCAGCTATATATAAATTGCCTGCCCGGTCAAGGGCTACATCGTTGGGGTACCTCATTTGGGCTGCTGTCGCCTGGCTGCCATCACCGCTAAAACCGAGCACTCCAGTGCCTGCGACTGTGGTGACAATACCAAAAGTGTCTACTTTGCGTACAGTATAATAGTCGGCAATATATACATTACCTGTATCATCCACTGCAATCCCAGCCGGCCCTCTGAACTGGGCCATAGTAGCAGCGCCGCCATCCCCGCTATAGCCAGCAGTACCATCTCCGGCAAACGTGGTTATAATGCCATTTTTATCTATTTTCCTTACTACAAAGTTGTCCGCATAGTATATATTTCCTTTACGGTCCACTTTTATACCAAAAGGATCCCATATTTCAGCCAATATAGCTGGGCCATTATCTCCTGTATACCCGGCAGTGCCAGTGCCGCAAATAGTATTGATTACCTGCCCATGTGTATTGCTTGTACAACCAAAAATGGCAATTAAGAAAAGAATGTTTTTCATAATTTTTTATTTTTTAAAATTAAAACTGCCGTTACTATAGACGTAAAAAATTGCCTTGATCTTTGATTTTCATTTTTCATTTATCTCCAATTCCTTCATTCACAAACAAATGTTGTAAATAATATTGATCCCGCAATGTCTAAAAAGCTCCCATCTTTAAGCAAAAAAGCTTTATGCGGCCACCACCCGCAGCGCAATATAATTCGTACCCGTCGTAGTAAACGGATAATTGGCGATCTCGCACCAGAACATCACATAATAACCGTTGCACTTACCCGGCACAGGGAAAATCACGATCTCTGATACCGCATTTGTGGGGTTATACGTATAAGTTCCATAGCATGTGGGATATGTAAGTGTTACGGCGTAGCCCGTTGCAGGGTCTACACCAAACCCAAATACCTCTGTACCATCTGGCCCGTAAATGCCATCTGCATTTACAGAAAACAGTAACTGCCCCGATTTATCATAACAACTGTTTTGATAGAGTGCTTCACTTCCCGGTGCATATTTATATAGGTCACTTAAATCATAGACGTTTGAAAATGATGTTGTTGCTGGCGTGACTTGGCAAGTCATTCGGTGAATATCATAACCAGTGCTACACCCTGTGCCACCTGCTCCGAAAATGGATAAATAATTTGCGCCCGTTTGCGCATGCCCGGGGCATGCTATCGCAAATGTTACTGTAAGCAGCAAAGCTGTATTTTTTATTTTGGTAAGAAAATGCTTCTTCATTATAAATTTGATTTTGAGGTTAAATGAATTTTTTGAAAAGAATTGATTGAAATTTGCGGCATAAGCTGTATTTTTTGCATACCTTCTCCATTGCCATTTCTGGCTACTTCTGTAATATTGTTTTCTATGGAATAATTATTAAAATCCGGGATCAGGGAGATTCAGCCCTCAATACTATTTTTTGGTTCAGTAACCCTTGTGTTGTTATTGCCGTTAAAAAATAAATCCCATCCGGCACATCAAGTTTTACGTCCACAGGCGTGTTAGTTACAGCCATTATTTCTTTTACTTTTTCACCCGTCACATTGGTAATGCATAAACGTACATTCGCTTCGTTGCCCGATACAATATTGATAGTAAAAATGCCAGATGAAGGATTTGGGTAAACATGCATTGCATCAGTTATGCCGCTAATCTGGTTTACAAAAACAGTCGACCTAATGTATCTGATACGGTTATTAGCAGCGTCACCTATGTACATACTGCCTTCATTGTCTATGGCCACACCAACCGGGCCATGTAATTGAGCCATATTTGCAGGGCCGCCGTCTCCGCTAAAACCACCAACGCCGGTTCCAGCAATAGTTGTAATGACGCCCGTAGTATTTATTTTCCTTACTGCGTCATTATTGGCGTCGCCTATATAAACATTTCCGCTTCCGTCTACCGCTATCCCCAAAGGCCTTAATTCAGCAGCCGTTGCGGCAAAGTTATCGCCACTATAGCCTGCAGTGCCATTACCCGCTATTGTGGCAATAAAGCCGGAAGTATTTACTTTACGAATCCTGGAATTGCTGTAATCCACTATATATATATTCCCTGCACCGTCAATTGCTACACCATTAGGATTAAACAGTTGAGCATCTGTCGCAGCTATGTTTTCCCCATTGTAACCTGCTGTT
>DATHHR010000011.1:0-23264 GCA_035317105.1 Ferruginibacter sp.
ATATTGAATTTGATAGAAGTTTTGCCTGGGTTTTGTTTGATGTTTGTCTCAATGAAATTTACAAATTCTTCCTTGATGAACTGCGGCTGAATCTCTATCGATACCTGTTTGGTAAGCGTAGGCTTTACTGTTTCCAACAAATGTATCTTCGATAATTTAAATTCGTATTGATCACTGTTGTACCTGGTTTTAAAACCGCCTTCTACCAATACGATCATTCCTTTTTCTAAGTAATTGGTGTACTTCACATAATCTTCGCTCCACAACATGAACTCGCTTTTGCCGCTGTAATCTTCTATCGTCAATATGCCGAAGTTCTTTCCTGTTTTAGTTAGCCTGTGTTGCGCATCCACCACCAAACCTGCTACGCGAAACTGCCTTGATGGATTCGGATGCAAATTCACTGCATTTTTAAACTCAACATATTCCGCCAAAGGCGTGATGCTATAATGTTTCATTTCGAACTTAAAATTATCTAGGGGATGTCCGCTCATGTACATGCCCGTTACATCTTTTTCGTAATCGAGCTGTACTGATAAAGGCCATGGTTCGCAGATAGATAATTTAGGCGGCGAAATTTCCGGCATCTGCATATCGCCAAACAATGTATTGGCAGAGCTGGATGCCTGCGATTGAAACACGCTGCCGAATTTTAATATCTTATCTAATCCCTGCACATCGCCGGGTGCTGCATAAAAATATTGCGCCCGGATGATATCTTTAAAACAATCAAATGCACCTGAGTAGGCGAGTGACTCTAATGATTTTTTATTGGCTGCCCGCTGGTTGATCCTTTTTGCCATATCGTAAATAGATACGAACGGGCCATGTTTGGTTCTTTCCAGGATAATATTCTCGATGGCATTTTCACCCACGCCTTTTAAACCGCTGAAACCAAAACGTATCTCGCCCTTCATATTTACGGCAAACCCATTTTGAGATTCATTGATATCCGGGCCAAGTACTTTTAATCCCATGCGTTTGCATTCTTCCATAAAGAAAGTGATCTTGTCGATGCTGCCGGCATGGTTCAAAACCGCGGCCATGTATTCACTTGGGTAATGTGCTTTTAAATAAGCGGTTTGATAAGCTACAAAAGCGTAACAAGTGGAGTGAGATTTATTGAAAGCGTATTGGGCAAATGCTTCCCAATCCGTCCATACTTTTTCTAAGATATCTGCAGCATGTCCCTTTGCTGTAGCACCGGCAATAAACTGGACTTTCATTTTATCCAGTACCGCTTTTTGCTTTTTACCCATCGCTTTACGCAATACATCGGCATCACCTTTACTAAAGCCGGCGAGCTTTTGGGATAGTAACATTACCTGTTCCTGATACACTGTAATACCATTCGTTTCCTTCAGGTATTCTTCCATATCAGCCAGGTCATATACAACCTGTTTCTTGCCATGCTTACGGTCGATAAAATCTGGGATATAAGACATTGGCCCCGGCCGATACAGGGCGTTCATCGCAATCAAGTCATCAAATTTATCAGGCTTCAGTTCGCGCAGGTATTTTTGCATACCCGGACTTTCAAACTGAAATGTACCGTTGGTATCGCCTTGCTGATAGAGTTTGTAGGTCTGCTCATCATCTAAAGGAATATAATCGATATCTATTGTAACTCCATGATTTTCTTTTATTAAGCGTAAAGCAGTCTTTAAAATACTTAGGGTTTTTAGACCCAGGAAGTCCATTTTAATTACACCTGCTTCTTCAATAGTATTGCCTTCAATTTGAGTTAACCAAAGCTCAGATTCTTTGGAGGTTGCTACCGGCAAAAGATCGGTCAGGTCTTTTGGAGCGATGATAATGGCCGAGGCATGGATACCGGTATTTCGCACCGAGCCTTCCAGGATCTCTGCTTCATGGAGGATCTTGCTATTAAGATCAGTACCATTATATATCTCACGCAGCTTCTTTACATTCTCAACATCTTCGCCTTGTAATTGTTCTTTTTCTTCTAAAGATTTTTCGGTGCTTTTTGTTTCCCTGGCCTCTTTGTTGGTCATCGGCGCATGCAATAATCTTTTCAGATTAATGCCCGGACGCTCAGGCACCAACTTAGAAATAGCCCTGCTTTCTGCCAACGGCAGATCCATAACCCTTGATACATCGGCGATACTCGACTTAGCCGCCATCGTACCATAAGTGATGATCTGCGCTACCTGCTCCTTGCCATATTTTTTAACTACATAATCAATTACTTTTTGACGGCCCTCATCATCAAAATCCGTATCAATATCGGGCATGGACTTACGCTCAGGATTTAAGAACCTTTCGAATAGTAGGTTGTACTTGATCGGATCGATATTGGTGATGCCGATACAATAGGCCACGGCGCTACCGGCAGCAGATCCACGGCCGGGGCCGATGAACACGCCCATATCTCTGCCCGCCTTAATGAAATCACCTACAATTAAGAAGTAACCCGCAAAACCCATTTCACGGATGATACGTAATTCGAATTGTAAACGTTCTTCGGCTTCGGGCGTCAGTATTTTGTAACGTTCTTTAGCACCGGTCCAGGTTAAATGTTCTAAATATTCATCCTGCGATTTAAAATTAGCAGGCACTTCGAAGAACGGTAATAAGATATCGCGTTTTAAATTCAACAGTTCTACCTTATCAACGATCTCGTTGGTATTATCGATCGCTTGTGGAATATCGCCAAAGAGTTTGGTCATTTCTGCCGTACTCTTCAAGTAGAATTGATCGTTAGGGAATGCGAAGCGTTTGTTCTTCGTCATTACATCATCATCACTGAACTCGCGCATAGCAGGGGTAGACTGCTTTTCACCGGTGTTGATACATAACAAAATATCATGCGCATTAAAATCTTTCTGATCCACATAATGCGAATCATTCGATGCAATAACTTTTACATTGTATTTTTTAGCAAACCTCAACAGCACTTCATTCACTTTTTCCTGGTCGGGAATACCATGGCGCTGCAGCTCTACATAATAATCTTCCTGGAAAATATTCAGCCACCATTTGAATTCATTCTCGCCTTCTTCTTCGCCTTTTTTTAAAATGGTTTGCGGTACCAATGCACCCAGGCAACAGGTAGTGGCAATTAATCCTTCATGGTATTTATTGATCAGCGCTTTATCGATACGCGGATATTTAGAGTACATCCCTTCGATATAGCCTAATGAAGTAAGCTTTACTAAATTCTTATAACCGATCTCGTTCTTGGCTAATAATATCTGGTGGTTGCGGGGATCTTTTTCATCCTTGCTGAAAGTTTTTCTTGTCCTATCGGTCGTGATATAGAACTCACAGCCTACAATTGGCTTTACTTTCAGTGTACCATCATCATTTTTATGATTGTAAGCTTCTTTTACAAATTCAAAGGCACCGAACATATTACCATGATCGCTGATGGCAAGGGCGGGCATACCATCACTAATGGCCTTTTTATACAGGTTTTTGATGGATGCGGCACCATCTAATAGCGAAAATTGCGTGTGAACGTGTAAATGGGAAAACTTCATAATGTCTCTTACAAATATCGTAAAACAACGCCTTTTTTTCTAATCGGGTTTTACACATATGTGCAGTTCATAGTACCCAATTAGAAGCAGTTTTACACATATGTTAGCATTTCTACTACAAACTCTTGCAAAAAATGGGTTTACCTTTGCGCTTGTATTAAAATATATTTATAACTGTAGTAGCGTGCAGATCAAATACTATTGATGAAAGACTTATTTTTTATTACGATCTCTGTAACCTTTTTTGCCCTGGGGCCCGTATGTGTTAAAGCGCAGGATAGCACTTCTAACGACCTGTCTGAAAATACAACCAAGCCTAAAAAAACGCCTAAGTTTATTGATAATATTGAATTGACACCCCAGGCGCCTTTGGCAGATAATGAGAACAGCAATAATGAATCGATATTGATGCCGATAAAAAAGGCTGATAAGATCGTAGTTGCAGATAAACCTGTCAATAAAGCTTCTTTAATGAGCAGCAGTGCTGAAGAGGCGTATCTTGAAAACTGCTCTTCCCTGCAATTTAAATATGCTATACTTACTGATCAGGAAGTTGAAACATTGAAAGATACTGCGTTGTATTCTTTTATTGATAGCTGGATGGGTACACCTTATTTGTACGGGGGCAAGACCAAGGATGGCGTTGATTGCAGTTTCTTCACCGCTACGTTAATGCAATCGATATTTAATTTATCCATACCCCGTACCGCAAAAGAACAGTACGATGCCTGTGTAAGGGTACATAAAGATAACCTGCGTGAAGGCGACCTGGTATTTTTTAGTACCGAAGGAAGCAGGCGCGGTGTTAGCCATGTTGGCGTATACATCGGCAATGATTATTTTGTACACAGTTCAACCAGCAGCGGCGTAATGATCAGCAGTTTAGATGAGGATTATTTTAGCGCCCGTTTTGTTTCGGGTGGAAGATTGAATTAAGCTTTTATTATTCCCAATTTCTTCTGTATCGTTTGCCATACCGGTAATACATCATCCGATAATTTTAATAAGAAGGTTCCTGCTACATACATTGCTATAAAGAAAATGCTTTTTATCAGCATAGCTAAAAAACTATGATAGTCTTTCAATAAAAAATAACAGCAGTAATAACAAACAATGCCTAAGACGATAGTGTATAATGTTTTGGCATTAAAAGGCTGCAGCTTGAATTTTTTGTTGAGGAACCAAAAGCGGATCGCATTGTATACCGTAAAAGAAAACAGGTTCGCGATGGCAGGTCCTATCACACCAAAATAATATTTAGTCAGGATATAATTAAGCGGTATCGTGATACTCAACAATAATATACCTGTAAAAAAATCAAATTTCCAGGAAGTAGAGGTGGCAATGATCTGAGCGTTCACACCTGTGCCCATGTCAACAATACGCATCAGTCCGATAAAAAAGAATATCCATTTAGCTGCTTTATAATCAACTTGCATGTGAAAAACAGCTATGGCATCTGTAAAATTCAGCCATATTAATGCAAATACCCCGATAGAGAATATTAACTGGTTAATAGAAGATTGCTTATAGATCTTTTCTATTTTTTTCAGGTCCTTATCTTTCCAGGCCTGCGAAAGTGCGGCTATAGAAGAAGATATAATACTGCGCTGGGGAGCTTGCATGATACTTGCAACATATAATGCAAAGGTAAAAATAGCCAGCTGCGATAACCCATCTTTTAAAACAGAAGCGATCAATACCTGGTCAAAGATATTTGCTATAACAAATACCAGTGTACCACCATATACAAATGATATGAATGCGAGTATTTTTTGTAAGAATTTTTTTGTTACAATGCTTGCGTTAAAAGTAAAATGTATTTCATTTTTTAATACGAGATATATAAACAAGATAATAGCTAATGCAAGGTATTCAAAGGAATACAGCTTAATAAACATATCAAACTTTGCCAATACACCTATAAATGTTAATACAATTAAAATAGTAGTGAATATGCGAAACTGTACTTCTTTCAGGAAGTTGGTTAAGATGGATCTTTTTAATTGCCATGCATACACTTCAAAAAGAGAAAATAATGTAAGTCCAAATCCAAAAGGGAATATCCAATAATAATATTTTACAAAATCGGGGGAGTTTTCTCCGAATTTTCTAATTATCAGGTCTTTAAAATAAACGCCGCCAATAGTAACAAAGCAAAATCCTATTAAAGTGAAAAGAATAGCCCAGGAAAATATATCATTTTGTTTTTTATTAAGGTTGTCGTTGTAGTAAGGATAAAATTTATAGATATATGCCGGCGCACCAAGATTAGCAAAAGAATACATTAAAGTGGCAACGGCTATAAAAATTCCTGTCAGGCCATATTCCTCTTTGGTAAAACCGCCTTGCCTGGTAAAAAGGTAAGTATTGATAAAACCAAGGCCAAAGCCGATATATACTACTAGCGAAGAAATAATACTTTGCCTTCTTATCTGCGACATAAATTGATTTGCTGCTAAATTACTTTACCTTTTTTGTATTGATGTAGAAATTTCTGTCGATAGAAAAATTCACATCTCCTTCAGGATACATACTGATCGATTTCCATTGTTCTGTTGGTTTAATTGGCCACACGCCTTTAAAATTAACCCTAATGGGCATATTGAATCCTTTTATACAATTCGTCCAGCGATAGCTTAATGTGTAACCGTCGATCTTATATTCTAATGTTGGGATCTGTGTTGTTCTTAAATACTGGTCAAATACTTTTGACAGATCGATATGCGACTGGTTGGTGATATAGTCTTCAATTTGTTTTGTAGTGACTGTTTGGTGATAGAAAGTGGTAGTCAATCCGCGTAATATCTGCCTGAATAAGGAATCGTTATTAATTACCTGGCGGATAGTGTGGATCATATTGCTTCCTTTGAAGTAGATATCTTCGGGAGGCTCTTCATTTACACCATAGTGTGCAATCATTGGTTTTTTATTCTCGATCAGTTTTCTTACACCTATTTCATAATCATCAGCGGCTTCTTTGCCATAATAATATTCAGTAAATAATGTTTCGGCATAGCTTGCAAATGCCTCGTGTATCCACATATCGGCAATATCATTGCTGGTAATACTATTGCCAAACCATTCGTGGGCACTTTCATGTACAATAATGAAATCCCATTTCAATCCCCAGCCGCTTTGGCTAAGGTCTTTGCCCAGGTAGCCATTTGCATATTTATTGCCATATGCAATACCGCTTTGGTTTTCCATGCCTAAGTAGGGGGCATCTACTAATTTATAGCCATCTTCATAAAAAGGGTAAGGGCCAAACCAATATTCAAATGCCTTCATCATTCTGTTGGCATCTTTAAATTGTTTTTTAGCTTTATCCAGGTTGTAATCCAATACCCAATAATCCATATCGAGATTTCCTTTTTCGCCTTTGTATACATCTCCGAAATGAACATATTTTCCAATGTAAGGAACGATATCGTAATTATTGATCGGTGCTTTTACGTTCCATGTGTAGGTAGTTGTGCTATCGTCCGACCTTTTATCAATGAGTCTTCCGTTTCCGACACCTACTAAATTATTGGGGACAATAATATGTAATGTAGCGCCACTATCGGGCTCATCACTTTGTATATCCTTGCAGGGAAACCATGCGCTTGCACCTAGATCCTGACAGGCAGTGCTCATCCAGGGATTATTGTTTTTATCTTTTGTCCATACCAAACCGCCATCCCAAGGTGGATTAACGGCTCCATGAGGTTTACCGTGATAAAAAATAGTGATAAAAAATAAAAGCCCCGAACTATCTGATAAAGCAATTGAATTTGTAGGAATACGTAAAAAATAAGTATTACCTTTTCTTGAAGAATCGGGATAAAGCATATTACCAGCTGCTCCATAGCTTTCATCCGGTAATTCAGAAACCCAGGCCAAAGTAAAACTATCAATTGTCAAAGATTCTTGTAAATCGATTTGCATCAAACTGTCTATCCTAAGAACTTTGAATTTGATCGTAGAATATCCTTCAATTGTCTTATTGCTAAAATCTGGTTTTATCGTAAGATTATATTGTAAAATATCCCACCAGCTTCTGTATGGCCCGTTGCTTCCTCGTAAAGTATCGGCATGTGTAAAAGGCTGAGAAAACCCTACATAAGAAATAAAAAATAAGGAACAAAAAATAAGAAAGTGGCGAACAAATTTCATTTGCTAAATTTAGTTTTTTATTGCACAAAATGAAGTTAAGAAGTTGAGAAATAAGAAATAAGGAATAAGAAACAAAAAATAAGGAAGTTGAGTAGCCATTCTATTTATAAGAATAGTTTTTATTGTAAAAATGAAATATAGAAAAATATTTTTTATGTCGAACGCAAAAGTACTTGTCCTAAACAGGTGCAAAACTTTTATGTTCCTTATTCCTTATTTCTTATTTCTTATTTTCCTGGTATCCTGTGCTTCGCAGCAGCATCCTGATAAAAAAATATTTCATTACAACGAAAGCGGCAGCATTGCTTCCCTGGATCCTGCTTTTGCCAAGAACCAATCCGTGATGTGGGCAGTGCACCAGTTATATAATACCTTAATAGAGGTTAATGATAAAATGCAATTATCGCCGTCTTTAGCAAAGAGCTGGGAAATATCACCTGATAATCTGACTTTTACTTTTCATTTACGTACCGATGTTTTTTTTCATGATGACGATGCTTTTCCCAACGGTAAGGGAAGAAAATTAACAGCACAGGATATTGTATATAGTTTTAAAAGGATCGTTGATAAAAATACCGCCAGTCCGGGTGCATGGATATTTAATGACCGTGTTGATAGCGCAAATGGTTTTACTGCGATCAATGATTCAACTTTTCAGTTAAAACTGATCCGTCCGTTTCAACCGATACTTGGTATTTTAAGCATGCAGTATTGTTCCATCGTTCCTGAAGAAGCTATTGGCAAATATGGCAATGGGTTTCGCAGTCATCCTGTTGGCACAGGCCCTTTTCAGTTTGTTGCCTGGGAAGAGAGGCAGGCGCTTATCTTAAAAAAGAATGAGCATTATTTTGAACACGATAGCAGCGGCTATGCGTTACCGTATTTGGATGGCATTAAAGTTTCTTTTTATGATAGCAAGGCCACCGAATTTTTAGAATTTCAACAGGGCCGGTTAGATTTTATCAATGATATCGATCCGTCTTTTAAAGATGAGGTCTTAACCAAAACAGGCCATCTAAAAAAAGAGTGGGAGGGCAAGCTTATTTTAAATACACATCCATACCTCAATACAGAGTTCTTAGGCATTTTGGTTGATCCTGATAATGAATTGGTGCAGGCATCGCCTTTGCGTTTTCAAAAAATAAGACAAGCCATTAATTATGGGTTTGATAAAAGGAAGATGATGTTGTATTTACGCAACTCAATTGGCACGCCGGCAGAAAGCGGTTTTGTACCAATGGGATTGCCTTCATTTGATACAACAGCAGTTAAGGGCTATCACTATGATATAGCAAAAGCAAAACAATTATTGGCAGAAGCCGGTTATCCCGATGGCAAAGGTTTACCAGCGATACATTTATTAACCGTGCCCGAGTATGCAGACCTGGCAAGCTATATTGCCAATGAGCTGCAACAAATAGGCATCACCATTGAAGTAGAAACGATACAAAAAAGTTTGTTGCTGGAACAGACAGCCAAATCAAAAGCACTATTTTATCGAGGAAGCTGGATAGCCGACTATCCTGATGCAGAAAATTATTTAAGTGTTTTCTACGGAAAAAATCCGGCACCCCCGAATTACACGAGGTATAAAAATCCGGCATTCGATGTGTTGTATGAAAAAGCCATTGCAGAAAAAAATGATCCGGCCCGTTATAAACTGTACCAACAAATGGATCAACTGGTGATCAATGATGCACCGATAGTGCCTTTATGGTATGATATGGCCATACATTTGGTACACACCAATATCACAGGCTTTGAAGCAAATAGTTTGAATTTGTTAGAACTGCGCAGGGTTAAAAAATTGAATAAGTAATATTTTATATTGAATATTTTTTTAAATATTACTTATTCAATCTTCCATATAAAATATTAATTAGGCATATTTGCTACCAAAAACGAATCCGCCTGATAATAAGAATCTGCTGCATCTGATCCACCAAAGCCATGTCCTTGTGCAGGATATAGTACCAGTTTATTTACTACGCCTAAAGTAGTGAGTGTATCACGTAATCTTACAGATTCCATATAAGGAACGATACTATCCATTTCTCCATGAAACATAATTGTCTTCGGACTTGAAGCATCTACATAGGTCATTGGGCTAGAGGAAGTATATAAAGCAGGATTATCCGCCGGCGCTCCACTCATTAAAAAATATATGAGCGGTTGATAAAACGCACTGGCAGCATTATAGTTATACAGATCAACCATATCGGTAGGCCCGTAATAATCGATCACAACTTTTGGGCGGATCGGGCTTGTATATTTATACGCCTGTAACAATGCCAAGTGTCCGCCGGCACTTGCACCAAAATAACACCAGTTGGTAGATATGCTATAATTCGCTTTATGATCGTAAATAAATTGTATCGCAGCTTTTACATCAAGTTCTTGCGTGGGAAAACGATTGGCCAATGTGGATTCATTTCCTAATCTATAATCTAAATCGAAAATAGCATAACCCGGGAAGAAATTCTTCAGGTCACTCATAGCATAATCTGATTTATCTCCTTCTATCCATCCGCCTCCATGAATTACAACGGCTACTTTAGTGGCGCCCGTACTTCTGCCACCTGGTAAATAAATATCCATTACCTGCTGAGGGTCCGTGCCGTAAGAAACATTCAGCATTGTTATCGTACTGTCGGTAGATAATGAAGTAGTTGTTGCATGTTTGCTGCACGACATTCCGCAAATAATAACAAAAAATAATAAAAATGATCTTCTGCCAGGTTTAGTATAAGTCATGGTATTATGTTTATTATTAGTAAAATGGTTTATTTTTTTGCATTCTTTTTCAGCTTATCGCTAAACACTTTTTCAAATTCCTCCACTTTCGGCCTGATCACAAAATGGCAATAGGGCTGTTTGCCATTGTTCAAATAATAATCCTGGTGGTAGGCTTCTGCGGGATAAAACTTTACAAAAGGCTCTACACTTGTTACGATAGGTTTTTTCCAGGCGCCGCTTTTGTTTAGTTTTTTAATATAATCTTCAACGATCTCTTTCTGTTTGTGATTATGATAAAATATAACGCTTCTGTATTGTGTTCCTGTATCGTTTCCTTGTTTGTTAAGCGAGGTAGGGTCATGTGTTTGCCAGAATACTTCCAGCAATTCATCAAAACTGATCTTTGTTGGATCATATTCAATGTTTAAGCATTCTGCATGTCCTGTTGTTCCGGTACAAACTTCTTTATAAGTAGGGTTAACCGTATGTCCACCGCTATAACCTGCGGTAACTTTTACAACGCCTTCCAATTCTTCAAAAATAGCTTCCGTACACCAAAAACAACCGGTACCAAATGTAGCAACCAAAGTATGCGGAGCGGTTGAATCAGCAGACTTTGTATTTTTTAATTTTAAATTGCCAGCCTGCGCAGATGACAGACTAAATAAAACAATTACTGATAAAAGAAAAGATTTAATCATTTTTTTATTTGAAATACGCAAAAAACTGAATAAATGGATCTCAGGATAATCATTACTAACGGAATTTTAACAAAGAATATTTAATATGTAAGACTGACTATTACTTACTCTTTATCAAATATTAAAGCTTACTTATTACATGTTACTTACTTTTTAGTTTACCGCTAAACATTTTCTCAAATTTTTCCACTTTAGGCCTTACAACATAATGACAATAGGATTCTTCACCATGTTCATTAAAATAATTCTGATGGTAATCTTCTGCAGTATAGAATTTTACAAAAGGTTCCAAAGTTGTAACGATCGGACTGCTGAATGTTTTGTTGGCAGTTAACTGAGCGATGTATTTCTCTGCTATTTCTTTTTGCTCAGGATCCTGATAAAAGATCACACTGCGGTATTGTGTGCCAATATCATTTCCTTGTCTGTTCAATGTTGTAGGGTCATGCGTTTTCCAGAAAACTTCTAATAATTCTTCAAAGCTTATGATCGAAGGATCATAAGTGATCTCCAAACACTCTGCATGTCCCGTAGTACCGGTGCACACTTGTTTGTATGTTGGGTTAGCAACTTGTCCGCCGCTATAACCGCTAACTACTTTTATAACACCATTTAAATTTTGAAAAATTGCTTCTGTACACCAAAAACAGCCGTTACCTAAATATGCTACTGCCGTGCTTGTATTGTTATTATTCATGAGATTAGTTATTATCTATAAAGTTAATGATTTGCCTCGCTTGTAGGTCTGAAATATGCAAAAATGCTGCCAACAGATCAGCTGTCAAATAAGCAGGTTCTACGTACCTTTGTCGGCAATTAAAAAGCAATTAACCTGGAGCTGTGATAAAGTTTTTCCCTGAATCAACATTGGTGCAATTAGAGTATGAAAAAGTAAAGGCTTTACTGGCAGTGTATTGCCGTACCGAATTTGCCAAAGACAAAGCCGGTAATCTCCGCATTCATACAAAAAAGGAGTACATCGAAACGGAGCTGCAACAGAGCCATGAGTTTAAATTGTTGATGCAGCAGGCACAATATTTTCCGAATGATTTTGTGTTGAATTTACATAAGGATCTAAAACTGATCGCTATTCCGGGCGCTGTTTTAACCGGTGAACAATTCCTGCATATCAGAAAGCTGGCACATAATACCGCTGATATTTTTCGTTGGTTCGATAATGACAAAAGAGTTGCTTATCCTGCGTTAGCAAAAATAATAGAACATACTTATTACGAAAAAGTAATTATCGAATTGATCGATGAGGTAATTGATGAAACAGGCAATGTAAAAGATAGCGCCAGTGCTGAGCTGGGAGATATCCGGATGAACTTGTATAGAAAAAGAAATGAACTGCGCAGGGTTTTTGATCGCATCGTTAGTAAATTAAATAAGCTCGGACATCTGGCTGATATCGAAGAAAGCTTTATGAATGGCAGAAGGGTACTCGCAGTTTTCGCCGAACAAAAGAGAATGATAAAAGGAATTCTGCATGGTGAAAGCGATAGCCGCAAGACAACTTTTATTGAACCCGAAGAAACAACGGGGTTAAACAATGATATTTTTTCTTTAGAAAATGATGAACGCAAAGAAGTATATCGCATACTGCGTGTATTAACACAAAAATTAAGCGTGTACGCATCGCTGTTAAAAACTTACCATGATATTGCGGGTGAATTTGATTTTGTAAGAGCCAAAGCAAAACTGGCTATCGACATGGGCGGCAATTATCCACAGCTATATGATAAGGCCCATGTGAATTTGATTCAGGCATATCATCCTTTATTATTGTTGTACAATCAAAATAATAATAAGAAGACAATACCGGTAGATATTACTTTGGATGATAAGAACAGGATACTCGTTATCAGCGGACCAAACGCTGGTGGCAAAACGGTTACGCTTAAAACTGTCGGCTTATTGCAATTGATGTTGCAGAGTGGTTTGTTAGTGCCCGTTCATCCGAATAGTGAGATGGGTATCTTTAAACAGATCATGATACATATCGGTGATACGCAGAGTTTAGAGTTTGAATTGAGCACATATTCCTCTCACTTGAAAAACATGAAACATTTTATGGAGAATGCCAATGGTAAAACATTGTTCTTCATTGATGAATTGGGCAGTGGTAGTGATCCAAATTTAGGCGGCGCTTTTGCAGAAGTTATTATGGAAGAATTGGCGCACAAACATGCTTTCGGTATTGTAACAACGCATTACCTTAATTTGAAAGTGATGGCCAACAAAGTGCCTGGCATTATTAATGGCGCCATGCAGTTCGACGAAAATAATTTACTGCCTTTGCATAAACTGATCATCGGAAAACCCGGTAGTTCTTATACTTTTTCCATTGCAGAAAGAATTGGCCTGGAAAAAAGACTGATCGAAAAAGCAAGAAAATTAGTGGATGATGATCATTTTAGTCTGGATAAATTATTGAACCGTACGGAACAGGACCTGCAGATTATCAATAAGGATAAGATCGAGCTACAAAAACTGATCAAAGAAAATGAGCGCCTGAAAAAAGAAATGCAGCAAGTGTTGGATAAAGAAAAACATTTGCAGGAAATAGAAAAACTGCGCCACCAAAATAAAATATCGGAAGAAAAGATTGCTTATCTGAAAGATATGGAGCGCAGGTTAAAAGCAATGGTGATAGAATGGAGAAAAGCAGAAGACAAGGATAAAGTTGTTAAAACGATACAAGCTTTGCTTTTTAATCAAAAAGAAAAGATCGTTGTTGGCAAGCAACAGAAAAAATTTGATGAAAAATTTCAGGAAGTAGGAGGTGAGATCATTGTTGGCGCTAAAGTAAAAATGAAAAAGAACAGGCAGGTTGCTATTGTAAAAGAGATACGTGGTAAAAAAGCCGTGGTACAATTAGGCTTGATGCCAATGACGGTTGAGTTATCTGACCTTGTTGCAGTAGTTGAAAAAACAACAGAAGTATAATGCCTATGAAAATTCACGATAAATTACCTGCTGTTGGCACTACTATTTTTACAACAATAAGCTTGTTGGCAACGGAATACAAAGCAATCAATCTCGGCCAGGGGTTTCCTGATTATGCTATGAATGCAGCATTGATCGAACTCGTGAACAAGGCTATGAAAAATGGCAGTAACCAGTATACACACATGAATGGTTTGCCTTTGTTACGGAAAAGGATCGCCGAAAAAATACAATATCTCTACACAGCTACCATCAATCCGGAAACAGAAATTACTATCACCCCGGGCGCTACCTATGCTATTTATACTGCGCTAACAACTTTGTTACAACCCGGTGATGAAGTGATCGTTTTTGAACCCGCTTACGATAGTTATATTCCAACTATAGAATTAAATGGTGCTGTGCCCGTTTTAATTCCGCTTCATTATCCGGATTATGCGATCGATTGGAACTTGGTGAAAGAAAAAATATCACCCAAAACAACAATGATCATGCTGAACACACCGCATAACCCAACAGGCGCGGTGCTGAGTAAAAATGATATTGAACAGTTACGGGCTATTGTAAAGGACACCAATATTTTTATTGTAAGTGATGAAGTGTATGAACATTTAATATTTGACGGGAAGAAACATGAAAGCATTTTACGTTATCCAGATCTATACGAAAGAAGTGTTGTTTGCTTTTCATTCGGAAAAGTATATGATTGTACCGGTTGGAAAATGGGTTATTGCGTTGCGCCTCCGGACTTAATGAAAGCATTTAGAAAGATCCATCAATTCAATGCATTTAGTTGTAACACGCCGGTGCAGTATGCGTTGGCAGAATTTTTACAACGGAAAGAAAATTATCTTGAATTGGGAAACAGGGTTCAACAAAAAAGAGATCTTTTTAAAACTTTAATGGCAGCTACAAAGTTTACGCCTCTGCCATCTTACGGAAGTTATTTTCAACTCTATAGTTATGAGGCTATCAGCGACGAAAGCGAAATGGATTTTGCCCTTCGTTTGGTGAAATGGTACGGAGTTGCAACCATACCAACCTCTGCATTTTATAAAAATGGTAAAGAAAATAAAGTGCTGCGTTTCTGTTTTTCCAAGACAGCAGAAACTTTAGAAATTGCTGCAGAGAGATTGACAAAACTATAAATCCATAGATTTCCCTATTTTTGGAACATACCAGAAATAATTAGTCTTAATTAATCGATGAGAATCAGAAAGTTTTTACTTGCGGCTGCTCCATATGCGACCATTATATTTCTTTGTCTTGTAACGCGCTTGCCACAGCTTTTAAGTCCGCATTTAATGCTAGATGAAGATGAATGTGTAGTAGGCTTAATGGCAAAACACCTGATGGAAGGCAGCCATGTCGGGGTGTTTTTCTACGGACAATCATACGGCTTTACTTTAGTTGAATCGGGGATGAGTGCACTCTATTCCTTTATTGGTGGTTTAAATGATCATAGTATCAAGCTTGCCATGCTTACGCTTTGGTCGATCGGCATTATATTTTTTTACAAAACTTGTAAAGAGATACTTCTTCCCAATAACAAAACAGCTACCTGGTTATTTACATTAATGTTTATCTTTTTGCCTGCCTGGGCCGTGTGGTCAATGAAGGCAAGGGGTGGTTATCTTACTGCATTTCCTTTAAGTTTTATTTTACTATGGTATTTGTTAAGTGACTTTAAAAGGTCTTTTTTAGGCTATAGCCTCACGGGAATTTTATTGGCCATCATTGCCTATAGCCAGCCTTTATGGCTGCCGGGCTTGCTACCGTTTTTATTTTATTGTTGGTACCATGAAGGGCATAAGTTAAATTCTTTCAAAGCATTTACAGTAGGTAACCTCGCTACGATCGGTGTGTTTACTTTGTTACAGCGCCATGCAGCCAATTACTGGAGCCCTAAAGTATTTGATATTCATATGCCGGGCATATTGGACCTGCCATCTTTGTTGTTCGACCATTTAAATGCCTACTATTACCTCACAGATGTATATGCATCACCGGTTATAGGAAAAATATATTCTTGTCTTTTCATCATTTTGATCATCACCATTTTGGTTATTGCTGTCAGGGATGTATTTACAGATTTCATGGGTAATTTTTTATTCATCTGCGCAGCCACATCTATTGCATTCACGCTCGGCTATTGTGTATTTTTAACTGATCATGCACCACGTTACCTATTGCCGTTAACCGGTTTTACTTTAATAGCGCTGGCCATCTTACTACATAAAATAAATAAACAGCAATTAATTAAGCGCATTACCATTCCGTTTATAGTAATTGGCGCTGTTTGTATGTTCCTATTCAAAAATTTTGTTTTTAATGGTACGTCAGAAAAGCAATTGATGTCTTGCATTCACTGGCTAAACAAAAATCATATAAAATATGTTTTTGCAGATGATGTGCCTACACAATGGCAGCTTACCTTTTATTCTATGGAAACAGTTATCAGCAGGGGAGACGAATTGAAGGACCGTATACCACGATACATCGATTCAGTAGACGATGCTTACAAGATCGATCCAGGAAAAACAGCAGTAGTTGATCCTACAACGGACCTGTTAGATATGGAGCCGGATAATTTGTTGATCGTAGATAAATATTATATCCTGGTAAATCCCGATAAAGAATTATTGAAGGGGATGGAGTTTGAATTAAAATAGCGCTAGTTTACGCTACAGGCCAGACATTGCTTAGCATCCCATCCCCAGGCTACGCATTGCGCATTAGTTATACTCATGCTTGGGAAATCGGGCCAATATCGGATACAAACAGTATCGCCTGTTTGATAGTTATTCATATCATCTACAACCTCTGTATAATATTTGCCTTTAACTGTAAACCTATAAAGATGAACATAAGATCCTGCGCGTCGATTGCCATGATAAACACTATCATCGATCACCACGGCTTTCGTTAAAATACCATCTTGTTTAAGATAATGTTTAGCTATGGTCCATTTAATAGGCATTATACACAAAAAAATATGCTCCAAAACCAAGTATGCCTATAAAAGAAAGCACTCCAAAGTAATCTTTGAAATCTAACGAGTTCTTTTTTACGAATTTTTTCATGATTATTTCATTGTAAATATAGCAGTCCATACTGCCGCTACGCGATATTTTTTTATAAATTCTTTCAAAAAAAGCAATTAGTAAAATAAAAGATCAATAAGAATTTTTTTTTAAACTCTCCGAAACGTATTTTCGCGCTGGAGAGTTGGCAGAGCGGTCGATTGCGGCAGTCTTGAAAACTGTTGACTGTAACAGGTCCTGGGGTTCGAATCCCTAACTCTCCGCACTAGCCTTGATTTTCAAGGCTTTTTTTATGCCCCCCAAATTTGGCATTTATTCGTTTTTTCTTTTAAAAGTGACCAAAATCCCACATTTGGGGAATTAAAACCACAGTCGCGAGGTTTTAATTCCCCAAATATTCCCCAAATCCCCATTTAATTGCTGTTTTATTACTATAAAAAATTAAGGCACACTGTTTGTTTTTACATAAGCGACTCAGTGTTAGAGTTAGTTAGGGATTATTATAAAGATTTACCGAGCCGTAGTTTCCACTATGGCTCCTTTTTTTGGACCAGCAAAGAGAAATGATTGATTACAGCTTGACTGTATGCTTAACTTCCGACCATAAATGCCTTATTAACCCATCTGCCAAACCGATCTTAGGCACATAAATTTCATCAGCATTTGACCAGCGCATTGTATTGATATAGATCTGCAGTGCAGGTAAAATAACAACTGCCCTGTCTTCCCGTAAATTGTAGGTATTTATTCGTTGTTCTAGGCTTACGCTACTTAATTCTTTGTAGTAGTCTCTTAATAATTCAAGCGGCAATGGCTTGCCATCTTTCTTTTTACTCAGCGAAAATACTTTGTTGATATTTCCACCACTACCGATCGCCACTACTTTTTTTGGCCCCTTTGTAAGCGCCCGGATAGTATCTTTCATTTCATCCCATTCTTTTTCCTGCACAATGTTTTTAAGCAAACGTATAGTGCCGATATTAAATGATTTTTTAAAAGAAAGTATCCCGCCGCTAAAAAATGATAGCTCTGTACTACCACCGCCCACATCTATGTAGAGGTAGCTGTTGTTTTTATCAAGGCCCTCGGCAATATGGTTCTCGTAAACAAGACTGGCTTCATAATCACCGCTGATCACTTCAATCTGTATCTCTGTTTCCAATCTTATTTTTCGGATAATGTCTGCAGCATTTTTTGCATCCCTCATTGCGCTGGTAGCACAGGCTTTTACATGAGAAACGCCATATGCATTCAAAAGATGCTTATAGGCTTTCATGGTCTGGATGAACATGCCTGTCCTTTCTTTAGAGATAGTACCCGTTTCAAATACATCGAATCCCAATCTGAGCGGAACGCGCAGCAGGTTCAATTTATTAAAATGTACAACACCCTTACTGTCTTTGGAAACTTCAGTGATCAACAATCTTGCAGCGTTACTGCCTATATCTATTGCGGCTAATCTCAATACAACTAATTTGAGCAAAAATAGCTGTCAGCAGCCATCTCACTTGTTTTAAATATCCTCTTATGTGGATAATTTGCGAAACAGGTAATTATATATCTCTACTTGCGAACGTACTTTTTTCTTGTTACGTGGATTTATGTATTGATTAGTAAGGTTATTATCCAATATCCTCGCTTTAATATTGTCAGATAACTGTATCTGCATAATATCTTTTATCTCCTGTTGAATTTCTTTCCCAAGAATAGGGCAGGCGGCTTCTATGCGATGATCCAGGTTACGCACCATCCAATCTGCAGAAGAAATGTAGATTTTTTCTTTTCCATTATTATGAAAGATCATAACCCTTGCATGTTCCAGGTACTCATCAATGATGCTGATGGCATGAATGGGCGCTTTAAATTTTTTATTTTCCGTCAGCATGCAACTAATACCGCGGATCACCATTTTTATTTCTACACCGGCCTTGGCAGCTTCGTATATTTTATCGATCAGTAATTCATCGCTGATCGAATTGAGTTTAACGATGATAGAAGCGGGCTTTCCTTCTTTCGCAGCTTTTATTTCTTTGCTGATCAGGGCAGAGATCGTACTTCTCATGCTAACCGGGCTCACCAATAATGTTTTACATTCTTCTAAAACATGCATCCTTGTCTTTGGCTGTTCCAGGTAATTGAAGATGCGGTGTACGTCTTCCATTATATTTTTGTTAGCCGTCAATAAGGTATGATCGCTGTATAGCTTGGCAGTTTTTTCGTTGATGTTTCCGGTACTTACAAAACCATAATGGACAAAGCTGTTTTTTACTTTCTTTTTGATGAGGCATATTTTGGAATGCACTTTCATATCAGGTACGCCCAGCAATACTTGAACACCTGCTTCTTCAAATTCTTTTTTCCACTCGATATTGGCTTCTTCATCAAATCTTGCCCTTAATTCCAACACAGCAGTAACGTGTTTTCCATTACGAACAGCATTGGTCAATGCATTTACTATTTTAGAACGGTTCGCTAATCTGTAACAGGTCATTTTTATACTCACAACATCAGGATCAATAGCAGCTTCGCGCACCAGGTCTACCACACTATCAAAAGAATGATAAGGCTGGTTCAATAAGATATCTTTTTTCAAGATGACATCTGTAACGCTTGTTACATCTTTTAAGGCAGGGTGTACGAAAGGTTTTTTACGGGCGCTTTTCTTTTCAAAAACAGATTCGGGAAAGCCCATGAAATCTTTGAAATTATGTATCCTTCCACCCGGTATTAAATTATCTTTTTGAGATAGGCCCAATCTTTTGACCAGGTAAGTCAATAAAGCACCATCAATTTCTCTGTCATATACCAAACGTACGGGCTTACCTTTTTTACGATTGGTAATTCCTTTTTCAATTTTTTGTATCAATGAAGTAGATACATCATTATCAATATCAATTTCCGCATCACGTGTTACTTTAATGATATGTGCAGAAAATTCATCGTAGCCAAAGAAAGAAAATATTTGCGGCAGACAAAACCTGATAATATCTTCTAATAAAATAATATTTTTTTCATTTTTTGTGGAAGGCAAAATGATGAAACGCGGTAAACGCCTTGCCGGCACAGATACCAGGGCAAATTTATCCGCAATGGATTTATCTTTTCTTGATAAGGTACAAGCTAAATAAATTGATTTATCGCTCAGGTTAGGAAAGGCCTGGATACTTTCTATCATCAATGGAACAATATTGCCACGGACCTCTTCATCAAAATAATCAGTAACAAATTTTTGTTGTGCCTTGTTCAGCTGCACATCATTGATCAAAAATATTTTCTGCTTTTTTAATTCTTTCAATATCTCTGTCCAGATGATATCAAATTCTTTTTGCTGTTGAATTAATTTGCCTTGTATCTCGGTCAGTATTTTATCAGGCGAAGCCTCCAGGTGCATATTGATCTTGCCACCAACTTCTATCATGCGTTTTAACGTAGCCACCCTTACCCGAAAAAATTCATCTGTATTATTAGAAAAAATACCTAAAAATTTAATACGTTCTATTAATGGAACTGTGTCGTCAGCGGCTTCTTGTAATACCCTGCTGTTGAAAGAAAGCCAGCTGATATCTCTGGCAATAGTTTTACGCTTTTGCATTGGTTTATTATAAAAATGTAATGCTGCAAATTGCATCAATTGCAACCATTACAATATTAATTTATAGTTAAGATACTATTGTTGATCTGAAGTAATGGCCAGTAAAATAAATGACCCCAGCCAGTGGCTGTCAACTTCATTCCCTGCCATTAATAAAGGTAGCGTTTTCTTCACTAAATTATGACTGGCATCTTTCACACTTTGGTATCCCGGCGTTGATTTATCTACATGTTGCAATATGGTGTTTAAGCAGTAGGCCTTGGTTAAGTTATATCCTTTAAGGTGAGAGTTAAGCGAATCCATTACCGGCTCAAATGCCTGCTCAGGCTGCAATACAAAAAGGCCGGGAATAAAACCTTGCAGCCAATCGTTATAATCGCCTTCTTTCATGGTCCGGCTCATGATAGCAGCTTCTAAAAAATTACCCGATAAAAAATCCTCGTCAGACGGTTCGTATAAAAGAGGGGCATTTTTGTCTTTGCTATAAAATTGTTTTGCTTTGTACTTTATGATATTTATTAATTTTTCATTTTTCATTTCCTCTGCATAATACAACCCGTTCAATAACCCAAATGCAGTGTTTTCATGGTGTCCATATCTGTCAGACACTGGAGAATAGAAAGTAATAGTGAAATAGAGATTGGCGATCAGGTTAGAAAGCGGTAACAATCGCTGGTACCATATTTGCGCCTGCGGATCATTCCATGAATGCAACTCTGCGGTCAGTCGTAACAACCAGCTTTGTCCGTATGGATATTCATACACTGCGTTATATTGTTTGGAAAAAAAGCGGATCTCTCCATTGATATTAGCGGTATCCAATGTTTTGTCGATCATGCTCCGGAACTGTTTTGCCTCTGGCAGATCGGGGTACATTTTCATTAGCTTAACCATGGTCCAATGGCTGTGCACGGCAGAATGCCAGTCAAAATATCCATAAAAAGCGGGATGGCTTTCATTGGGCCTTTGTATATCATCAATGCTATTATAAAATTCATACGAGCCGCTTGGGAATTCTTGTTGAAAATTTTCGAGGTTCCATTTAGCAATAAAGGAAGCGCCTTGCAGTGTCAGGCTTATCTTATCATTGGCATCAATTGAATATAGATCGTTTGCACTTGTTCCGTAATTAGCGGTTACATCAATGCTTTTTCTTCCCTGACTAAATGCAGCGGATACGATCAGGCAACTGATCAGTGATAGGGTAATGATCTTATTCATTTTGTTATTAGGGATTTAACGTTTTGATTTTTTCTACAAAACGATTATTATATATAACTTGCAATTGCAATAAATGATTTTTTTTCGATATGACCAAAGATACCCGTATTAACACAATCAATATTGGATTGATGTTATTCAGTTGCGTAGCAGCTTTCATAATGCCTTTTGAAGTGTTTCTTTTTGCATACGCAGTGCTGGGACCTTTACATTATCTTACCGAAATAAGCTGGCTGCACGATCGGAATTATTTTTCAAAAGGTAAATACGATTACATCGTTTTATTAATTATCGGTGTATTGATCGCCTTGCAGGCATTAGCCTATCAAACTCATTTTGTTGATTATCTAATTAAAGAATATGACCTTGATGAAGTGCCGGCTATTTTCCGCAATGATTTTTATAATAAGATGATGTTTGTCGCTTTTTTTGGAGCGATATTGATGGCATTTGTAAAAAATGCTTTTATTAAAATAGGAGGCCTGCTATTTATCCTTGTCATCGCTAATGCAATATTTTTACCGAATAGCGATGATAACCTCACCTTCTTTTTAGCTGCCTTACTACCAACGCTGGTACACGTCTATGTGTTTACAGGTATTTTTATTTTGTATGGCGCATTAAAGGTCAGGAGCCAATCGGGACTATGGTCTTTTCTTGTATTTGTGCTTTGTCCGTTATTATTATTTTATTTATTCAGAGATGAAAGTTTTGTGCATATCACCAACTACGGCAAAGATGCCTATATTGGAAAAGGCGAGGGCTTTGCCAGTTTGAATAAAGATATTTTAGAGCGTTTCTTTCATGTTAGTTTTCCCGCAGACAACGTAACTAATGAGAATACATCGACTATTTTATTTACTTCTCAATTAGGCATATTGCTGATGCGTTTTATTGCATTTGCCTATACCTACCATTACCTTAACTGGTTTAGCAAGACAGAAATTATCCGTTGGCACCAGGTGCCTAAAGCGCGTTTTGTGGTAGTAATAATATTGTGGGTTGCCTCTTTAGCTATTTATGCAATTGATTATGCAAAAGGATTGCAATGGTTATTTTTCTTAAGCTTTTGCCATGTGTTGCTAGAGTTCCCACTCAACTTTACTTCAATGGCAGGAATAGGGAAAGAATTAAGCAGTATTTCCAAAGGTGGATTTAAGCCGTTGGCAACAGCTAAATAATTTGAAAGTTAAAAGTCAAAACCCATAACTGAAGTACAATATTTTTTGGTTTTGACTTTTAACTTTTCACTTTTCACTTCAATATTTTGGTCGATAATTTATTCCTGTTAAATAGCAACGCAGCGCTTATCGTTCCTAATGCCAATACAATGAATGTGGTAGCGCCCCACATCAACCAG
>DATHHR010000012.1:0-2062 GCA_035317105.1 Ferruginibacter sp.
CTTTTGATCAGCTGGTCAACCACACCCAGGATATACGTTGGCCAGCTTTTAACAGGCGCCAGCGTTGATAGAGATGTTTCAAAATTTTCAAGATAGTTTTTGGAAATAAGTTTGATCGTATCATCCTCTCTTTTACCCACTGCAACAAATGTTGCTTTATCGATCGCCGCAGGCAATACAAACCCTTCATTGTAATCTGTATGTTCTCCAATAATATTTACCCGGCCAGGCGAGCGGACAATGATCGGATCTCCGCCAAAGTTTTCATCATAAGTCAGGAGTACGCTTTTCGCAATAGTATGTAGTAGCATTGAATTAAATTGATCTGTAATAATACTATTCTTACAGATCATACAGCATTTTACAATATCAATTCTTTATTAAGAATGAAGATGATGCACTATCTGCAAACCACTGAGACACTGAGAATATCGAGAAACACTGAGCGCGAAGGCTATCTCAGTGAACCTTAGTGCACTCAGTGACTCAGTGGTTCAAGTAGCAAAAAGAGATTGTTTTGCCTTAATGGGCACAATATTCCTCACTAATGTTATTGTTAAGCCATTCTTCACACAAACCTAATCGGGGACCGAATTTTGCAGTTATAAGCTGTAATAATAAACTTCAAAATGAGTCTTACTAAAAAGGTGGATGTTCAATCCTTTGATTTTTTTAAACCACTCTTTTCATCTGCAAAGCAAAATACCGTTATACTGTTAGATACAAACGGAAAGATACTGGATATCAATCCGGCCTTTACCGGCTCGTTTGGATACAGCCGTGAAGTGATCGGGATGAATTTCTCTATGCTTTTCACTGAAGAAGATCAGCAAAAAGACAGGCCACAGATAGAATTAAGTACTGTTCTGGATAAAGGGCAGGCTTATGATAATAATTATCTCGTAAATAAGTCTGGGAAGATCGTTTGGGTTTCCGGTGAATCCCTACTTGTTAAAAATGATAATGGGGATAAATGTATCGTAAAGATCATACAGGATATTCATGAGAAAAAAGAAGCAGACGAGTCTATCATTCGATTGAATGAGACCAATGAAAGTATTTTGAAATCTATTGAGGATATGGTAATTGTGTTGGATAGCGATATGAATGTGACAAAAGCCAACCATGCTTTTTATAAATTATTTCACTTGAACAGGGAAACAATAAATTTTGCGGCTGTTATTCTACCTTATGATGACAACAGGAACCTGGTTAATAAGCTGCAATACGCATTTGATACCAAGATATGTTTTTCAAATGCGCACCTTGAAATTGCCATTGATGAAAATGATAAGAAAATATTTTCCTGCAAATGTATTATGATGCAGCAGTCTGTTAACCAGCATCATGTTCTGCTGACAGCACATGATATCACCATTGAAAAATTACTCGAAAGAAACCGTGAAGATATTATAGGTTTTGTTGCACATGAGCTTAAAAATCCTTTGTCAACAATTATTTTATACAACAACATGATCGAAAATCTGTTAAAAGAAAATAAGGCCGGCGAGATCAGCAACTATATCGATAAAAGCAATAACAGCATACGCAGGTTAAATAATATTATTGCAGAGCTGTACGAGGACACCTTAAATAATTCAGGCAACCTCATATTAAAATACAGCGCCTTCCCTGCTTTGGAATTTTTGCAGGAAGCCATTGAGACAATACGCGTTACACATCCTGAAAGTAACCTCGCCATAAAAAGTTTTAAAACCACTCCTATCAAAGGCGATAAATATAAGCTGATACAGGTATTAACTAATTACCTTGATAATGCTATTAAATATTCAGCGCCCGGCACAGCTATAATTATTGATATACAACAGAAAGACAAACAATTGATCGTATCTGTAAAAGACAATGGCAAAGGTATTCCAAAAGATGAGGTACCTTATGTATTTGAACGTTTTTTTCGCGCAAAGAAAACAAAGAACCTGCAAGGCATCGGGCTCGGACTGCATTTATCAAAGCAGATCATCAATGCGCACAAAGGTGTGGTGTGGGTGCAGAGCGAAGAAGGAAATGGCAGTACGTTTTACTTTTCAATTCCCGTTTAACT
>DATHHR010000013.1:0-11234 GCA_035317105.1 Ferruginibacter sp.
AGCCTAAAGAATTGTGAAAGAAATTTTGAAGCCGGCATTTGTATTTCAATTAAGCTTCATACCCCGAAAGCTTTCGGGGGCACATTTCATCATCGGAATGCTATTAAATTTTGGCCCATTTATTGAGTCTTTCACTTTATAACATTGCGGTAACAACAGTTTTTTAAACATTTTATAATTAACGCATACCTTAGAGTTATAAACCATTATATATGAAACGTATCTTTTTAGTACTGGCAGTATGCTTCTCTTTATTTTCTATTGCGGATGCACAGCATTTTGCTATTGGCATAAAGGCCGACGGTACAGCTAACACAATAACCGGACAAACATTCAGCAGTCAGTTGAACGTTGGATTTAATGCAGGTATTTTTGGCGTGATCGGTTTGGGAAGTTTTTATATTGAACCGGAAGTGCTATTTGCCCAGGGGAATATCGGTACCGTACAAGATTCGAGCGGTGTTATTTACAATAACAGCCTGACTAAAGCTTCACAAATAAAAATGAACTACCTGAGCATTCCTGTGTTGTTGGGTTTAAAACTTAGCAAAGCTTTCTCCATACAGGCGGGGCCACAATACAGTATTCTACTGAACCAGAATGAAAGTCTGAAGCAAAACGGGGAAGATGCATTCAAAAGCGGAGACTTTGCCTTAGTAGGAGGCATACAAATAAAAGTAACAAAAGTGCGTGTTTACGCGCGATATGTATTGGGATTAACAGATATTAGTAATGTGAGTGATCAGCAGAAGTGGCAGAGTCAAAGTATTCAGGTAGGTATAGGATTTGCCATACTTTAATTAAGAATTAGGAATGAAGAATTAAGAATGGATTAAATGCAAAAATTCTTCATTCTTAATTGATCAGGGACGTATCACATCAAAGCTTCCATCAGCGTTCCATTGTACAATAGAAGATGGAGTTGCTATAGAGATATCATCCTGACGATATTTTACTACATAATCAACACCTTCCTTAATTAAGATATCGATGTCCTCAAATAACTGAGGCGGCGGATAGCCGGAAATATTTGCCGAAGTAGATACGATCGGTTTGCGAAAACGTTTGATCAGGTGCTTGCAAAAAACTTCATCAACGATCCTGATAGCTACTGTTCCATTTTTATTAATAACATTTTCTGCCAATCCTATAGCATCATTGTAAATAACAGTAGTAGGTTTTTCTACTTCATTTAAAAAGGCAAACACACCAAGATCGGGTTGCGCCACATAATGAAGCAGGTCCCTTTGTTCTGCCAATAGAACGATCATGCTTTTTTCATCCGATCTTTTTTTTAACTGAAAGATCTTTTCAACAGCTGCTTGATTGGTAGCATCGCAGCCGATGCCCCAGATCGTATCTGTTGGATATAGGATGAGTCCGCCGGTTTGTAATACCAGCAAGCAAGCTTCAATATCTTTAGAAAAATCTACCATAACAATTTTTGATATACTTGTAGTATGCTGTCAGCATATTTTTGCGTAGTAAAATTTTGTGCCTGGGCAAATCCTTTTTCACGCATAAAAATAACCAGGTCCTTATCTGTCGCAATTTGAAACATATGCGTGGCCAATGCTTCATGATCGTGCGGAGAAAAATATAGGGCCGCATCTCCTGCAACTTCCGGCAGACAAGAAGCATCGCTGCTCAATACCGGCAATCCGCTGCATAAGGCTTCCAACAAAGGTGCGCCAAAACCTTCAAATATAGATGGGTATATTAATGCCAGCGCCTGTTGGTATATCGCGGGAAAATCTTCGGCAGTTGTAAAATTGAGCTCTTTCGATTGCGGCATTTCATTTAAAAAGATCAGCCTGTCGCCAATGCCGTTTGCTTCCATTAATTTTTTTGCGTCCTCTTTTTCTTTTTTACCGTTACCAATGATCACTAGCGGAATAGTTACTTTATCTTTCAACAACACCATCGCTTTGCAAATAGCAATGAGGTTTTTTCTTGCAGTGATAGAGCTTACAAAAAGAAAATACTGATCGGGCAAATGGTATCTTTTCTTTACAATACTTTTTTCTTCTCCGCCAACTACTCTTTGAAATATCGGGTTGCAGCTTTGGTAACAGATCGATATCTTCTTTTCATCAATACCATAAAACTGTATGATATCATCTTTGGTTTGCTGACTGATAGCGATAACGGCATCTGCTTTTTTGCAGGCATGTTTTATTTTCCATCTGCTAACATACCGCACGTCGAGCGTATATGTTTCGGGGAAGCGCTCGTAAATAAGATCGTGTACCGTGACTACAGATTTTATTCCTGTACGTTCTATACCATTTGGTATCTCATTGCTAACGCCATGAAAAATATCCACCTTACTATTTACAATATCTTTTAGCATACCGCTCCTGCGCCATAAAGCCGGGAATTTTTTTCCGATAGTAGTTTGCGGAAACACAGCGCTCACGTTTGGAAAAACAGCAACATCAAAAAGATCGGTTGATTTAGGTGCAAATAGGGTATAGCTATTTTGCGGGTAATGCGTTGTAAGAATAGCTATAAGCGAACGGATATAATTACCCAGGCCCGTTTTGTTTTGGAAAGCCCTCTTTCCATCATACCCTATTTTCATAATAAATTCTCTTTATAAAAGAACGGCCCAAAGGTACTGCTGCTTTTGAGAAGCACAAAGAGATGATTAATGTCTTTTCCCGGCTTATTGTTAATAAGATGCTTTTTCTTTTTATATTGCACGCTTTAAATGGATAAACTATCGGCTATAATAATTACGCGCAATGAGGAGCAAAATATTGCTGCTACTATTGATGCTGCCTGGAAAGTAAGCGATGAGATCATTGTAGTAGATAGCGGAAGCACTGATAAAACAAAAGATATCTGCCTTGAAAAAGGTGTAACATTTATTGAGCATCCCTGGTTAGGCTTTGGAAAGCAACGCAATTATGCGGTAACAAATACAGCGAACGATTATATTTTAGTATTAGATGCCGATGAAGTATTGGATGATGACCTTATCGCCAGTATCCTCCAGGTAAAGAAAGATGGCTTTACTGAACAGGTATACCTGATGAAAAGATTGAATTTTTATTATGGGAAATTCATCAGGCATGGGATGGAAAACCCCGATATTAAAGCAAGGCTGTACCACAAAGCCTTTGCTAAATGGAACGATAAATTAGTGCATGAAGACCTGGAGTACCGGCCTTATCTTAAAAAGATCCAGCTTAAAGGTTATTTATTGCATTACACTTACAGAAGTGTTTCGGAACATTTTATAAAAATGGATAAATACAGCAGTCTATCTGCAGAAGAATATTTCAGGACAGGTAAAAAAAATCCGGGTTTTGGAAAACTGATGTTGAGTCCCGCTTTTACATTTATAAAAGCATTTATCATCAGACGAGGGTTTTTAGATGGCTGGAGAGGCTGGTTATTAGCCATTTTGCATGCTAATACCACTTTGCAAAAATATGCCAAATTAAAAATGATCTATCTCCACGAAAAACATCCGGTAAAAGATTAGCCAATCAAATTATTTTTTACACTCACTATTAATTATTTTCGCGCAAAATAAAATACGATGGATCTACAAGAATTGATACAGTCGGCATTTACCAACAGGGAATTGCTAAAAGACACAAAATACACAGAAGCTGTAAAAGCGGTGATCGAAGAAGTGGATAAAGGAAGATTACGGACTGCCGAACCAACTGCAAATGGCTGGCAGATAAATGAGTGGGTAAAGCAAGCTATATTAATGTACTTCGGTATTCAAACTATGGAAACATTAGCAATGCCTCCATTTGAATTTTATGATAAAATGAAATTAAAAAGCGGTTACGCCGCACTGGGAGTAAGAGCAGTGCCGGGCGCTGTTGCAAGATATGGGGCTTATGTAGCTAAGAATGTAGTGCTGATGCCCAGCTTCGTAAATATCGGCGCATTTGTAGATGAAGGAACGATGGTGGATACCTGGGCAACAGTAGGTAGCTGCGCACAGATCGGTAAAAACGTTCACTTAAGTGGTGGCGTTGGTATTGGCGGTGTATTAGAGCCTTTGCAGGCAAGCCCGGTTATTATTGAAGATGGCTGTTTTATCGGCAGCCGTTGTATAGTGGTAGAAGGAGTACGTGTTGAAAAAGAAGCCGTATTAGGCGCCAATGTTGTACTAACAAAATCTACTAAAATAATTGATGTGAGTGGTGCAGAGCCGATCGAATATAAAGGTATCGTTCCTCCAAGAAGCGTGGTAATACCCGGTTCTTACACTAAAAAATTCCCTGCGGGAGAATACAGTGTTGGCTGTGCATTGATCATCGGTACAAGAAAAGCATCTACCGATCTTAAGACGAGTTTGAATGATGCATTGAGAGATTTCAATGTTGCAGTATAAATAATAAGTCAAAAGTTAAAAGTCGAAACCCATAAGTAAAAAGCTTATGGGTTTTTGCTTATTTTTGAAATTGAAAGACTTCGGCTGAATATTTTTATTATCCCCCAAGGGGATCAGATTAAAAAAACATTATGAATAAAATCAGGCAAATAATTATTGTATCTATTTCTCTTATCAGTTTATTCGTTCTTTTCTCTTGTTCAAACCACCTTACGTCTGCATCAAAATTATTGTCTACGAAAGAAGATATACTTGTTAAGAATACATGGGAAGTTGAAGAGGTAATGAGTAATGTACATGGTAAAAACTTACATTACATAAAGGGCGGCATCAACACAACCGGTGAAGATTATACACCTTATAGATTTACTTTTAAATCTGATAGTACTGGAACTTATATTGATGGCGGCGGTAATGTCTATTCAACCAGATGGAAATTTACATCTGCGGATGGGCATAATATGGAGTTCATAGTAGAGGCGTCAACCCCTTTGGTTTATACCTGGAATATGGTTGAAATATCTCCCACTTCTTTCCAATCCATTACAGCTTTGACAATTGGTGATGACGATATATTGCAGTCAACAAGGTGCGTTCCGATCAAAAAAAGCAAATAATTTTATAGCACTAAAAGGCTACAACCCCTGATATCACTGTTGTCCAGCCTGCCCAATACTTCAAAACTGTCATCTCCAAATAATTTACCCGCATCTTCTGTAGCAATAAAAGAACAGGAATAAATATTAGCAAGGTCAATGATATTGATAGCGCCGCTCAATGTTTTGTTTTGGATGGATGTATGAACCGTCAGAGGATCGTCTTCATCTCGTATCAATATTTTCATCCAGGGCGGACAAGTAAAAATTCCATCACCTTTAGAATATGCCTGGCTTAATAATTCCGTCATGCCATATTCCGAATGAATAGTTGGTGATCGAAAGCTTTTTGATAAAATGGTATGCACTTCTTGTCGGGTCATTTCTTTTCTGCGGCCCTTCATACCACCCGTTTCCATAATGATCGTATGCGATAATGGCAATGAATATTTTTCAGCAAAATCAAGCAGCGCAAACGTTACACCGATCAATAAAGTTTTTTGTTTGTTGTTTTCGAGTGATAGCAACGTTTCATGTAAAGCTGCGGTATCAAGCAAATAAAATCCGCTTTGTGCATGTTTGCTTTGTTGAATTAATTTTTCTGCCATCAATACTAAGGAAGAATTATTTCTTTCGAGATAGGATGGGAGTAAAGCAATGATGCACCATTCTTCCGGTCTGCCGTAAAATAAAGTGAAACAGTCGGTAAAGCTTTTTTCGTACAGACTGATATCTTTAACTACATGTTTACTGTTGATAGTTTGTGTTGTGCCACTGCTTTCAAATATTGTTGCCGGTTCAAAGGCTGTAGTAACGATAGTATGTGTTTTAAAAAAATTGATCGGTAAAAAAGGTATTTTTTCTATCGTATCTATTTTGTCAACGGCCACTTTGAGCGTTTGGCAATATTGCCGGTATACCACATTATTGTTATATTGAAAACGAAATACTTCCAACGCAAGGCTGCTAAAGCTCCCTGTGGTAGCCGTAAATATCCTTTCGGGGAGGTCAATATTTTTAACAGCAGTATTCAATTTCTATCATTAAATTTGGTAATTAATACACAAAGATGCGGTACACAATTTTAATTGTTGCAATTAGCGTAATATTTATTGCCTGTAAGAAGGATAAATCATCAAAACCTCAGATCTCCATACAATCTGTTAACAGTACGGTTATTAATGAAGGTGACCTGTTGATCTTTACACTTTCTTTTAAAAACCTTCATCCCAGCGAAGCTGACACACTAAATGTTCGTGAAATAGCACCTTGCCCAGGTAACAATTTTTCTCAAAATTATGGAGTCCCCCTGTTTTCAGCGCCTAGCAATGAAGGTGGTATTATGACGGTCAGTTTTATCAATTACACTAGTGATCCCCCCTATATCTATATTGCTGCGCAATGTGACAGCGATGAGATAGCGCGCTTTCAATTTAAAGTAACTGATCAAAATAACAACAGTGATTCTATTCTTTCTGAACCAATAACAATCAAACAATAATTCTAATTAACATCGATAATGGTAAAAGCAGTAAAATTAGCAAAAACAAAAAAAGCAAAAAGTATATTGACAGAAAAGTCGTACGCCTTCTTAAAAAAATATATTAATAATCCTTCACCAACAGGTTTTGAAAGCAGCGGACAAAAAATGTGGCTGGAATATATAAAACCTTTTACCGATACTTTTTTTACAGATCCTTATGGAACGGCTGTAGGCGTTATCAATCCAACAGCGCCTTTTAAAGTTGTGATAGAAGCGCACGCAGATGAAATAAGCTGGTTTGTTAATTATATTGCTGCCGATGGATTGATCTACCTGAAAAGAAATGGTGGTGTGGATCACCAGATCGCACCCTCTATGCGCGTGTTGGTTCATGGAAAAAAAGGCGCCGTAAAAGCGGTGTTTGGCTGGCCGGCAATCCATACAAGATTAAGTGCGGATAAAGAAACACAGCCTAAAGTAGATAATTTGTTTTTGGATTGTGGTGCAAGAACCAAAAAAGAAGTGGAAGACCTGGGCATACATATCGGCGCAGTAGCAACTTACGAAGATGGCTACGAAGAATTAGCCTACGATTATTTAATTGGCCGTGCATTCGATAACCGAATCGGCGGTTTTATGATCGCGGAAGTTGCAAGGTTATTGAAAGAGAATAAAAAGAAATTACCATTCGGTTTGTACATCGTAAATGCGGTGCAGGAAGAGATCGGTTTGCGCGGCGCAGAAATGATCGCCCGTAGAATTAAACCGGATATCGCTATCATCACTGATGTTACGCATGATACGTCTACACCAATGATCAATAAAGTGATACAGGGTGATACCGTTTGCGGTAAGGGCCCGTCATTAACTTTTGGCCCGGCAGTACATAATAAATTATTAGATGTTGTGCAGGATATTGCTGCTAAAAATAAAATACCAACACAATTGCATACGGTAAGCAGAAGCACAGGTACGGATACGGATTCATTTGCGTATGCTAACGAAGGCTGCCCGAGTGTATTGATCTCTATCCCGCTTCGTTATATGCATACTACTGTAGAAATGTTGCATAAAGATGATGTTGAAAATACGATCAAGCTGATGTATGAAACATTGCTGACACTAACGCCAAAAACCAATCTTAGTTATTTTAAATAAGATATTTATCATATTGTAATCAAAAATGGATCTTTAACCAGATCCATTTTTGATTACGGGAATTTCATTTTCATTATCAGGAATAATACCCAACTTTCATGGCTTACAAACAGTATATATAATAAATAAGTTCTATTATTGTTTGACGAACCTGCCATTACTAAACGACAATATTGTTACTATGATCAAACTACTAACTGTATCTGCTTGCATTGCTTTATTTTCTTTATCTGTTGCCAGCGCACAATGTTTTGTTGGCCTTTCAACAGGGATTTCAAAAGATATCAGTGATAACGTTAATCAAACATTTTATCATGTGCCCGTAATGGTGCAATGGAAACCAACACGCAAGCGATGGAATGTCTTTTTTTTAGAGGCAGATTATGATATTCCTATTTCAGGAAATAGTGATTCAAAAGCCTATACCTTAAATCCTTCTTTACCACAATCTATAACAGTTACAGAAAAAGTTCGGCCTTATATTTTTTCATTATTTGCCGGCGCAACTTTTCATTTTGTTATTAGTAAGGAACGTAATAATTTTATTTACGTTAATGCATTGCTGGGTATTTGTAACCAGACCTTTATAGTGAAATATGCAGGTTATGATAAGAATAATTACGAAGTATTAAACCCTGATGCGAATTATGATAACACATCAATAGTAGGAGCGATTGAATTTGGTTATAAATTTCATAATAACCTGATGGCAATGTTACATATTCAAACCGGTATGAGTGCAAGTGAAGGTAACTACCCCTTGTCTTACAGATTTGTCGCTCCCATGCAACTAACACTTGGCTATAATTTTTATTATAATAAACCAAATAACACAAGGAGGTACCAATGAGAAAACCACTATACATACTAGCAATATCTGTAATTATTTTAATGACAGGCTGTATAAAAAAAAGGCCGCGAAATTTTTTCCCTGATCAGAATGATCCGAATTTAAGTCGTCTAACTGATTATGGATATAATATTGCAACAAATTACATTAATACGCTTCCGTATATCAACCCTTATATTAATAATAGTATAGGGAATGCTGTTCCGACGGTAGAAAAAATATTTACGACCAGTACATTTGATACCCTTAGTATATCCTGGCCCATTTTGATCGATACTACTGCTGTTTATTCGCAATACACTAAGATTGCTATACTACTACCCATTAGTAAATCCTTCAGCGGCAATGATTTTTTGGCATTAAGCGGGCAAAGGTTTACATCAAATACCTGTACATTACAGTTAACACAAAATACCAGCTTCGATGTAGATACTTTATTATCCGGAACGGCTAATATTTATTTTATAAAAACGGGGCTTACATCACCAACAAGTAGCTTGCCTGAAAATTTGATGTTTGCTGGTCTGTTTAATGGAGCTATTGGTGATAGTATTACTGTTACAAAAGGCAGATTTGATTTTTCTATTCCTGTTACTTCGATCAATTTTTAAATTAAGCTAAAACCTCGCGATCAGTTTTACATTCAACAATCTTGGCGTTAAACGATTGGGGATCGCATAGGTATTATTCGCATAGTCTTTTATTAATTGATAAGAGATCGTATTGGCTCTGTCCAATAAATTAAATATCTCCAAACTTGCCCAGATATTTTTAAATGGCCTGAACGGACTGTGGCTCCTGCGTTTTGAATCTTCGCCTAATAATAATGCACTGAAGCCAATATCAACTCTTATGTATGGGTCAATAATTAATGCATCACGAAACTGAACGCTGTTAGGAATACTGTACGGCATATTACTGCCATAGATCATATTCAAGTTCACCCGTATGTTTTTATTGGTAGGCAAATAATCCTGCAGGTAAACACCCAATGTAATTAAACGGTCTGTCGGCCTGCGCATCCAGCCCCTGGTTTCTTTTACGCTATCAGTTACTATCTGGTCCTGCGTTTGTGCTGTAATAAATTCTCCCGAAGCATTGGTATACCTGTAATAAAAATAGTTATTGATATCTTCCATCGTTCTGCCAATACCCAGGCTCACCCAGCTTTCTGCATCTTTTACTAACTCTCCGTATAACCTTGTTTCAACACCAACGGCATAAGCCTTCGCATCGTTCTCTCCAAAATATTGAATGTGTAAATTATCCAGGTCGTAAGGATTAACGTTCCATAATCTTTTATAATAAGCTTCTGTCGTTAAACGAAAGGGCCTGTTGCCACTTTTAAAATCATACTCTAACCCTGCCACAAGCTGGTAGCTTTGTTGTGCTTTAACTGTTGGGTTGATGGTGCCGTCAGGTTCTCTTAACTCCCTGTAAAAAGGCGGCTGGTCATAAATGCCCGCAGCTAATTTGTAAATAATATTCTTTTTTGTCTTCAGACTTAACTGCATTCTCGGACTAACTAAAAACTGGTGGTTAAGCGAATTGTAATTATAGCGTGCGCCTGCTTGTAAGATCATATCCTTTTTTGCATGGGTAAGATTGATATTATCCTGTAAAAAACCGCTGTAAGATTGAATAGAAAGATTTGCCGGAGAATTGATATAACCCGCCAATACATTGCCATTTTGAGGGATAGAATAACCCGCGCTATCCTGAAAATTAAATTCGTATAATTTATCGTTGATGTTGCGCTGTTCAAATGTAAGTCCCCATTGTATCAGGTGAATGCCTACATCATAACTTCCTTTGTGTGAAATATTCCAGATGCCCATATTCAATGAATTGCGGCCATAGTTTTGGTAATAGCCTGCACCCAAAGGGTTCACGATCTGTCCGTATGTACTGCTGCCTTTATCAAAATCTCTTTCGCCAAATAAGTAAGTACCACCGATATCATAATTTTCTATTTCCTTATCCTGGTAATGACTCAACATCCATTTTAATTGCAGCTCTTTCGTAGGCTGATTGATCGCGCTGAAGCCGATAAAATTTGTTTGGTAAGCATCTTTTTCTTGTCCGTCGAAAATAATATCCAGCCCGATATTACTCGTGAAAAAAGGCGAAACGACAGAAGACGTTTTTTGAACAGACTGCGGAATAAAAAAGAATTTAGTGGAGGAGAGCGTGCCTAATAATTCCAGTCGCCATTTCTCTGCAAGCTGATACGTAAGATAGCCCTGGATATCCGCAGAGCTGGGTATATAAACGCCCTGCGTTTCCTGAGAGCTAAGCAAGGTTTGCGTATTGCGGTTGCGGGCACCAAGAATATACGTAAGCCGTTGTTTTTTTGAAATGCCCTCAACATGAAAACCTTGTTCTAATAAACCAAGATCGATGGAGCCTGCAAATTGTTTGGGTTGTTTATATTGGATATCAAGCACACTGCTCATCTTATCACCATACTTTGCCTGGAAGCCGCCGTTATAAAAAGTGATATTTTTTGTCAGCTCCGGATTGATAAAACTTAATCCTTCCTGTTGGCCACTGCGAACGAGGTAGGGACGAAAGATCTCAAAATCATTGATGTAAATTAAGTTCTCATCGTAGTTTCCACCGCGTACGCTGTATTGATTGGTCAGTTCATTATTACTGCCCACTAATATTTTTATCAATCCTTCGATGCCGCCGGTTGTTGTGGGTAAAGTGCTGGCAGTATTAGGGTTCAGTTTAGTAATGCCAATATCTCTTAGCTGGTTGTCTGTTGAAGAAACAGTAACG
>DATHHR010000014.1:0-12052 GCA_035317105.1 Ferruginibacter sp.
ATTTTTTTCATTAATAGCAATTTGGTTATAGCAATCGTTACGAGGAACTAAAGATAGATAAAGAATGGTATCAAAATGCGAACAGGCGGTTTTAAATAGCATTTGCCGTTGAAAATGGCGAATTGACAGGGAGCAGCTAACTCCTGCGCCTTTGATAAACTACTGACTGAATAAAATCATGGTAATAAGATTCCTGGTAAACTGGATTGTATAAAGGATCGAAAAACTGATCCATATTAATGAGCTGCTGCGTTTCGATATTACAGGTAATATGAAAGAACCAGTACATTATTTTTAGTAAAGCCCTTTGCCATAAACGACCCTTGTTCTCATCGTACACAAAATCAGCATATAACCAGCTGCCATCATTTTTTAAAAATGAATTCAGCTTAGTGAAAATAATTTCGATCTTATCAATTGTAAAATTGTCAAACAGAAATGGTGTTATTATGATATCGTATTTTGTTGTAGTAGTATACGCTTCAACAGGCTGATGAATAAAATTGATATTGTTTTTTCCTTTATTTCTTTTTTCTGATAAGGCTATCATTTTTTTAGACGATTCAACATAATCGATCATCAAACCAGCATCGTGAATTTTTGTGATCTCTTCTATTATCCATCCTGTGCCACCTCCAACAATTAATACGCTGCTATTAGCGGGAATATATTTTAATAAACAAACCTGTGCTTTCACTATCGTATTGCCCAATACTACCCTTCGTATAAGGTCATAACTCGTAGCAATTTTATCGTAGTTGGTTGTCATGATTATTGAACAAATTGCATCGCGATGATACCACAAATTGCTTTTATTAATATTAGCCCATCGATCACTATTAAATAATACAATATTTTTTTCTGCCGCTGCATAGAATAAGTAACCAATAATAAAAGTAAAAAAGGTATCAGGTTAAAAAATATCGGTAAAAAAGTAAAATGGCGGTATCGTGCAAAAGCAAATAAACAACCTATCCCTATCAAAGAAAGCGGTATCAAAACAAAAAATATGGTGTTGCGCAATCCAAACCTTACTACGAATGTTTTTAACTGGTGGTTAGAATCATCTTCATAATCCTTCATATCAAACATGATCGCGTTTACCGTGCAGAACATCCAGTTCTTTATAAAAAGGGCGCCTACTAAGATCGCATCAGTAAAATAATGCCCATGCTCCAGCTGTAAAACGATTATAGGTAACAGGCTAACACTACATGCCCATACAAAGCCTATAACAAAAGCTTTTATCCATCCCGTATTGCGAAGATTCAGTTTAAAAAAAGACCTTGGCAATAAACCATAATATAAAATGGCAGATAGCAGCATTACAAAAATGATCAGCCAATATTGTAACGGCATATGTAACAAATTTTCATGATCCTGCACCAGCATATAATTGCCCAATACTGCGCATACTATCAATAAGATCCATTGCCTGTACCGTATGAATGTGTAATGCTGAATATACCATATAGATCTTGGATTTTCAGAAGAAAAAGATTGTAGCGGTTCTGCATAAGCATACGTATAATACATTACAGTGCCACAAAAAAGCAGCGCGTAATAAACAAAAGAATTAAATGGCAGGCGAAGCTGGAAAGCAGTTTCGATCGAGAGAGCGATAGACAATATGCCTACAAAATAATTTCCAAAAAAAATGAATTTTACGATCTTTCCCACAAAAATAAATGTACTGCAAAACTAAATTAAAGGTAGCTAACATGAGTAATTATATTCTCTTTCAGGTACCATGCTTTTAAAAAAAATACTCACTTTGTAGAGTTTTTTTCAAGGATAGTAGTTATTCCTCTTGATTTAAAACAGTTTAAGACTGGCATGATTATTAAATGATCTAACCCAAACAAATTACTTAATAATAAAAATTATCATTATGCCAACAACAACGAAAAATCCAGAAAAGGATACAAGACTCGAAGAGTTTTTCCACGATGAATTAAAAGATATCTATTGGGCAGAAAAGCACCTTGTAAAAACACTTCCTAAAATGGCTAAAGCTGCCACTTCTGAAGAGTTAAGAAATGCTTTTACAGAACATTTGGAAGTAACACAACAACATGTGAGCCGTTTAGAAGAAGTATTCAATATCCTGGGATATAAACCTCAGGCAAAAAAATGTGAAGCGATGGCAGGCATTACCAAAGAAGGTGATGATATTATTGCAGATACAGAAAAAGGTACTTCTACAAGAGATGTAGGGTTAATTTTCGCGGGCCAAAAAGTTGAACACTATGAAATAGCCACTTATGGAAGCCTGACCCAATTAGCCAAAACACTTGGCCATGAAGATGTTGCAAAGATCTTAGATAGTACTTTGCAGGAAGAGAAAGAAGCCGATGAAGGCCTTTCAGGCATTGCAGAAAATACTGTTAATGAAGAAGCTCTGCAAGAAAGTTAATACCATTATCATTCGTCTTATAAAAATAGCCGGTTGTACAACTGGCTATTTTTATTTTATATTCAATATTATTGTTTGAATTTATCTTCTAATTCTTTTTCCATTTCTTTTTTAAGGTCATGCTGCTGATGTGCCTCATCAATAGAATGTGATTGTTGCAGGCTTTCTTCTTTTTTAGCAAAATCACTCAGCTTGCTGTAATATTTTTGTATCACTTTTAATTCATCTTCTGTCATGTCCTCAACATTTACTAAACGGTTACTGGCAAATTCGTGTGCAGCAACCAGTTCATTCAATTTCAATTGTATGGCCAGGGAATCTTTATTTTGTGATTTTTGAATTAAGAACACCATTAAAAACGTAATGATAGTAGTGCCTGTATTAATGATCAATTGCCAGTTCTGAGAATAATGGAAGAATGGCCCGGTTATTCCCCAGACGATAACAGAAAGAAATGCAATAACAAAGCCTGCATTACTGCCCGTAGCCTGAGTTACTTTTAAGGCAAATATTTCTAAGATGCCTTTTTTAGATTTAGGAGTAGTTTGTTCCATTTGTAGTTATTTATCTTTTGGCTTTGGTGAAAATATTTTTTGTAAAAGGTTCTCTTTTTTTACGGGTGTTTTATCAACTGAACTAATATTGATCTGGTTGTCGACCGCCGGTATTAAAGCTTGTATAAAAGCGTTACTTAGCAGCTCCCAAATAGTTTCGGGAATATTTGTTTCTGTTGTTTTAAAATTACCTTGTATAGGAACTTTTGTTGCTATCTGATCTTTACCCTGGTTCTTAAAGATCATACCCACGCCACCCACAATGGCGGCCCATGCCTTGTGCAAAATATCTTCATTCTTATCATGAGGGCCCAATACTTTCAGATCGGTGATGACAGGTTTTACATAGCCAACATACTTTCCTTCCTTTGCTGCGAACTCGGTATACAATCCGAATGTACCCCGCTCCACATCAAAATTTCCATATGCCCTCAAAAAATCATTCAGCTTGACCAGGTTGGTATTTTTAAGATCCGCATTTAGATCAAAGGTTGGTATTTTATTCAGGCCATCTAATTTCATGTTTAGCGAAAACGTCCCATCATACACATTTGCCGTAGCCGTAACTGTTGATGGCAGTTCCTGATCTTTATTAACAACATTGGATAAATTCTCTGCCAGTATATGCGCATCGGTTAAAAAGATATCCACTTTTGGCGTAGCTGTTCCATCCACGTAATGAATGCTGCCATAATTAACTACGAACCGGTTTACTTTAAGTGGCATGAAATTTTTCAAGACCGTGCGAAAATCACTGGTATCTTTTTTAACCGTTCCGATCTCAGTTTTATCTTTTGTAAAAATTAACGTGGGCGAATCGAAGTATAGTTTACCCACTATTTTACCATGCAGCAATGATGCCCATTGAAGGGAAAGATCAATGCTTTTAACTTTAAAAAAATCAGTCTGTTTTTTTGTGAGTGTATCCACTTTATTTAAGTACATGCCATTGATCTGGTAGGCGCCTCTGTAAATAGATAAGCTGATATCATCAATATGGCCATAATAATTATGTAACCTGGTGAGCGATTTGTTCGCATAATAAAGCACTACTGATGGCAGTATCAATCGTATAATAATTAAACAAATAATTATTATCGTAGGAATTGAATATTTTTTTTCGATCGCCTTGTTGAATATCTTCATTATTTAAATATGTTGGATACCAGTCATTATTCAAATACTAAACCAACTTATTACAGATTGAAAATTAATAATACGGGGAAGTGTTTCTACAGTTTTCAAAGAGGTGTTTCTTTTTTTTTAAATCCTTTACTGTAGAAAATTTGGCACGCGATTGATTATTGCTAGTATAAATATTATTGATGAAGACAATACTAACCAGGATCAAAGATTTTAATAAAGACCGTTTACCGGATATGGTTGCTTTAAAATATAAGGCAATGGCTGAAAACCCCTTCAGGTTCTATCGCGGTACTAATCATATTTTTTACGAAGACCTGGTAAATTCGAAGATCGTATTACCAGGCTCACCCTTGACATGGATCAGCGGAGACTTACATTTAGAAAATTTTGGTAGTTTTAGAAGCGATAACAGGCAGGTATATTTTGATTTGAATGATTTTGATGAAGCCATTTTAGCGCCGGCTATATATGAGCTGTTAAGGATCGTCACCAGCATATTCATAGCTTTTGATTCTTTAGGGATAGAGCAAAAAAAAGCACAGAACATGGCGCAGTTATTTTTGAAAACTTATGCCGCTATCTTATCCAAAGGAAAACCAAACTATATCGAACCCCACACAGCCAAAGGGATCGTTTGTGAATTTCTAACTGCCATTAGCAAGCGTAGCTCAAAAAAAGTTTTGAAGAAGAAAGCTGTTCTTAAAAAGCATAAGATCTTATTAGATGACCCTAAACATTTTAGATTAAAGCCCTCTTTAAAAAAAGAGATAGTAAAGCATATGGCAAAATGGTTAAAAAATGATGGCGACAGCCCTTATAATTATAAAGCCGTTGATGCGGTTTTTCGTTTGGCTGGCACAGGCAGTATCGGTTTAAAAAGATATGCTATCCTTTTAAAAAGCCTAAATGAAACGGGCGAAAAATATCTTTTAGTAGATATGAAGCAAGCTGCGACCTCTTGTTTAAAACCACATATAAAGATCAGGCAGCCCAAATGGCAATCAGAAGCTGAACGGGTGATAGCGATACAGCAAAGAATGCAGAACAGGCCCCCGGCTTTACTAAGCAGTACCATTTTTAAAGGAGAGCCTTATATCATACAGGAAATGCAACCCTATGAAGACAGTATCAATTTTAAAGTCATCAAAGAAGAATATCGAAATATTTACCAGGTAATTGATGATATGGCCATGTTGACTGCTTCATCACAACTTAGGGCTTCTGGCCGACAAGGGGCTGCTACTGCAGATGAACTTATAGCATTTGGTCAAAACACCAACTGGCAAGATTTTATTATAAACTATACCTTACAATATGCTGATAAAGTTAAAGCTGATTATAAAAGCTTTTTAAAAGAGTACCAACATAAGATTGTACCGATCGTTTAACTATTTTTCTACACGCCAATCTCTACCTCTAAAAAAACCGTATTTGAAGCAGCATTCTTTAAATAGCGCGTAGGTAATTACTCATTCGTACTATATAACGTATAGTATTCTCTACAAGACATATTACAAAAGACTGGAGCGCGATTTGCATTATTAGTAATAAATGCAATACATGAAAAAGAAAATTGTTATCGTAGATGATGACTTGGGGATACAGGATATTTTCAGATTCATATTAGAAAGAGAAGGTTATGAAACAACTATATATTCAGGAGCAAAAGCTTTATTTCAAAATAAAACGGATAAGCCGAATGTCTATTTGTTGGATAAGCAACTTGGAGGTATGGAGGATGGGCTGGACATATGCAGACATTTAAAAAGCGATATTACAACCAAAGATGTTCCTGTAGTAATGGTTTCCGCTACGCCGGGTATAAAAGACATGGCTAAACAGGCAGGCGCCAATGATTATATAGAAAAACCCTTTTCAAAAAGGGAATTGATAGCTATCATTGAAAAGAATATGCTACAGTAATTGATCAGGCAATGCCCGTGACATATGCGTTACCGATAGTTTTATAACCATCTTATTAAAGCTGTTCCTCATTTTATTGAAATAGGTAAACGAGGAGTTTTGTCCCAAAAACTTAAAAGAAGGTGTTGTGTAAAAAAGTACCCGAAATATGCTTTGATATTGAATTTCAACGATATAACTTTCCATTTCCCTGAAAAATCGGGATGGTTTTAACATAATATCGATGTACTCGGCACATTAATTGTCGTTTTATATAAAAGGATTCTAAAACAAATTAACTCTTTATAATAACCGCTGATCGCTCCAACACGTACCGGAGGCGAATTAATTGCCTGCTATAAATAGAGTTCACTTAACAATATTCGAATCGAAAAATTTTATGGAACTAACCCGTCAAGAAAAAAAAATGTTGATCGCTTTATCCTCAGGTAAATTATATAAGGAGATAGCGGCTGATAATTTTATATCTATCAATACGGTAAAAAAGCATTTGAAAAATGTATATAAAAAACTAAGTGTCAGCAACCGTACAGAAGCGGTAAAAAAATATACTCAAGGCATTAGTTAATAAATACTTACTTCCTGTTTTACCCTATCTTCCCGCTACAAATAAAACGTTAAAGGTTTTACCTGATTTTTTATTGGTATGATATTAAAAATACTTCAATATTTTTGTTAGATAAAAATTTCACCCTCTAAATTATAATCGTATGCGTTTAAAACATTTGCTGCTAACCGGATCTTTACCCATTATTCTTGTTGCTTGCGTAAGTACAAAAAAATTTAAAGACTCAGAAGCGAAATATGCCGAGTTAAATAAGGAATACAATGCTTTGGCAAAAAATTGCGACAGTAACCTTACCGCTTTAAAAGCTAAGGGGGTATTAGACGATTCTACTATTGATGCACTTAACAGTCAGCTCGCTTCAGTAAAGGGTAATAATAACCAGGCTTTAGAGCAATTGCAAAACCTATCGGTTATTACCGATGCGCAGGCACAAAGCATACAAAGATCAATGGATAGTCTTGGTGCAAAAGATAGTTATATACATAACCTTGAATCTGCCCTGGCACGCAAAGATTCTATGCAAGCTACCCTGGTACAAAACCTGAAAAGTGTGATCGGCAATTTAAATGATAAGGATATTAATGTGAAGATCGATAAAGGAGTTATTTATATTGATATTTCCGATAAGCTATTATTTAAAAGCGGAAGCTATGATGTAACAGAGCAGGCAAAAACTGTTTTAGGTAAAGTAGCGCTTGTATTAAAAAATCAACCGGATATTGAATTCATGGTAGAAGGCCATACAGATAATAACCCCTTCAGCAGAGGCTTATTATTAGATAACTGGGACCTCAGTGTTAAGAGAGCTACTTCGGTAGTGCGTATCTTGCAGGATAAATACGGATTGGATGCAACGCGTATCTCAGCAAGTGGCCGTGGCCAATATTTCCCTATCGCATCAAATGCTACAGCTGAGGGCCGTGCAGCGAACAGGCGCACACGTATCATCATCTTACCGCAGTTAGATCAGTTCTTTAAACTGTTACAAAAGAAATAGAAAATAATAATTTCATTTACTGATCCTATGTAGGAAAGTGTCTGATTAAATATTTAACCGCAAAGAACACAAAGAAGCCGCAAAGGGACGCTAAGTCTTCCTTTGCGGCTTCTTTGCGATAACTCAGCGCGCTTTGCGGTTAACAAAACGCTACTCCATTTTCTTTTTGTTAAATGTCTGGTTGACCTTAAAAAATAAAATAACTGTCGCGAGAATTAATGTAATGCCGTTAGCAACAGATACAGGAATATTATGGATCTCTATTCCATAAATAAGCCACATCAACGTGCCGAATGTAAACATGATATACATGTACATAGAGATGGCAGAAGTATCCTTAGAGCGTATCGTTTTTACAGCCTGCGGCAAAAAGGAAGTGGTAGTAAAAAAAGCGGCTACTAATCCTGTAATGTTGAACCAATTCATAGTATATAATTTTAAGGAACAATAATAGTAAAGAAATATACAGCCAGTATTACCAATAATACTATGCCCTCCACTCCTGTTGTTTTACCGGTACCCAATGATAAAGTGATCACCAAAAGCGTTAATGCAAACAGCACACTGGATTTTATATCGATCCCTAATGATAAAGGCAAACCTGATACGATCGAAACGATCGCTACAGCCGGTATGGTTAAGCCAATACTTGCCAGTGCTGAGCCAAGCGAAAAATTTAAACTTTTTTGCAGGTTATTTGTCTTGGCAGCCTGTATCGCCGAAAAAGCTTCGGGCAATAATACGATACAGGCAATGATAGCGCCCATTATTGATTTGGGAAACCCTGCCGAATAAATAACATGCTCCATTGTAGGAGATAAGGTTTCAGCAATAACAACAACTGTTATCAGGCTAACAAATAAAAAAACCAAACTAATTGTAGTAGCCCGCGTTGTTGGTTTATCAATTACTTCTTCCGGGATATCAATAGATAAAAAATAAGAACGGTGCCGTACGTTTTGAAAAAATACAAAGCTGCCATATAATACAAGCGTAACGGTAGCAACAAAAATAAGCTGGCTGTTACTGTAAACGGGGCCCGGAATACTTTTGGTATAGTTTGGTAAAACCAATGTTAGTACAGACATGGCGACAAGGATGATCAAGGTTGAGCTCACTCCCTGCAAATGAAAAACCTGTTCTTTAAATTTTAATCCGCCTATTAAAAGAGATATGCCGATCATGCCATTCAGGATGATCATGATCTCTGAAAATATAGTATCCCTGGCCAACGCAGATTCTTTTGCACCATGGCTCAACATCAACGAAACAATAAGCGAAACCTCTATAATAGTAACAGCCAATGCCAATAACAAAGTGCCATACGGATCTCCTATTTTATGTGACACAACTTCGGCATGATGCACAGCGGAAAAAACACTGGCTAACAAGGCTGTCGCCAATATTAGCAGCATAACATGCCCGCCAACACACCAATGCAATAGTAAAAACACGCAGGAAAGAACAGGAAAAAGAACGGGCCACCATGTTGCGTAAAATGCTTTGAGTTTCATTTGGTCTTATTTTAGAATTGCATAAACTGGTTAAGTTATTTTAAAGATAATAAAAAAACAGGGATGCAATTCAGGGGCAAATTGGATTTTTACTCAAAACTTAACATTGGGTATAGTTATTTTATATTAATTTACTGTTATTAAATCATTATTATAAATACAATACAATGGCTGATAAGAAAATAACCCCTCCAAAAAAAACTGCAGAAAAGAGCCTTCATGACGAAATACACCAAAAACTAACAGCTGCTTTAAGCAGTTTCAAAGGTGCATTGGGAGAAAAAAAATTCGAAAAGAAATTAAAGAAGGCAAGCAAGCTATTTATTGAAGGCATTGAAAAAGCAGGTAAAAAAATAAAAGCTAAAAAAGCAACAGCTCCTGAAAAATCGGCAAAAAAGCCAGTTAAAAAAACCGCGAAAGCTCCTGCTAAAAAAGCAGCAGCGAAAAAATAATAGCACTAACCCCTTCATTTTCAAATTGCCTGCCATCATAATAGTGGCAGGCAATTTGCTTAGTAAAATATAAAGAAAAGGTAACATACCGCTACCTGATATTATGGTAAGTTTGTTGCCTAACTTATTTATACAATGAATACAGCACTCCAATACAATACATTAGAAGAATCGCGCGTTGTAATAAATACATTGCCCAGGAATGCTCAAAAAGCAAGTGGCCCTCCATCTGATCTATATTCATTTGAGTTGATCGTAAGCGATATAAAGGATGGATATTTTGAATTATCGGTTTTGCCGTTATTAACGATAAAGCATAAAAACAACGCCTGTTATTTTAAAACGATTGACAGGTACAGTATTAAAGAAAGCGAGATAAGAAATTATAATTTAGCCTACCACTTAATTTTATTAGCAATAGATAATTTTAATTATTTGTTAAGCATTCAGCAAACGGATATATCGGGTAAAAAATATGAAAACCCTGATTATGAAGATTGCTTAGCTGATATAGAAGAAAATTATTTCTTTTCTGTTCCGCAGTTATTGTAAACCTTACTATGCAAGCAAACTCCTATGTTTTTGAAAACCCCGCTGCTTTTCAAAAAAGTATCGATAGCAAAAACACCGACCTGTTCATTCTAAAAAATAAAAATGGTTTGCAGGCGGCCATTTCAAATTATGGAGCAAGATGGGTATCCATGTTTGTACCCGATGCGAAAAAGGATCTCATTAATGTTATCGCCGGTTTCAATGCTATTGAACCATACCAAAAACCTTCTGCCGCATATTACGGCGCTACGATCGGGCGCTATGCCAATCGAATTGCCAATGGTAGATTTACTTTGGAAGGCAAAGAATATATTGTAGATAAAAACAACGGGCCTAATCATTTGCATGGAGGGAAAAAAGGTTTTAACCATGTTGTTTGGGAGGCCGTATCAACAGAGGAGAATACTATGCTATTAAAATATTTATCGCCTGACGGAGAAGAAGGCTACCCCGGCAATTTGGAAGTAACTGTTCGCTACACCTTAACGGATGATAATGAAATGACAATAGCATTTACGGCAACAACCGATCAAACCACTGTTATCAATGTAACGAACCATGCCTACTTTAATTTGAACGGAGCGGGCAATATCGAAGATCATACGCTTTGCATCAATGCCGACTACTACACACCCATCAATAAAAATCTGATCCCCATTGGAAGTATTGCTTCTGTGATTGACACGCCTTTTGATTTCAGGCAACCGAAAAAAATAGGCGATGCTATACAGGATGACTTTCAATTAAGATATGGCCATGGGTATGATCATAATTTCATCCTGAATAAAAAAAATGATGAGCTATCCCTTGCTGCTACGGCCCAGGGAAATATCAGCAAAATAAAAATGGATGTTATAACCACAGAGCCCGGCATGCAGTTTTACAGCGGTAATTTTATGGATGGCAGCAATATTTTAGCGAATGGAACTACGGATGACCGGCGTACAGCTTTTTGTTTGGAGACACAGCATTTTCCTGATTCGCCTAACCAGAAAAATTTTCCTTCAACAACATTACTGCCCGGCGATATGTATCAAAGCACCACTATCTTTCGTTTTTTTGCCGGTTAATTATTGATGAATGACCGATGCTCCATCTGAAGTTGATGCGATATACGTAGTCAATTCTTTTCCCATATCTTTAGCATAAGCATCACTAATATTAGTGATCAACTCCTCTACATATTCTTCTTTAACAAGGTTGATGGTACAGCCCCCAAAGCCGCCGCCCATCATGCGTGCACCTAAAACCTGCGGTATATTTCTTACATGATCAACCAAAAAATCGAGTTCTTTACAGCTTACTTCGTACTCGTTACTTAACCCATCATGCGAGGCAAACATTTTATTTCCTACAACTGCAAGGTCTCCTTTTTTTAATGCATCACATGCTTCCTGCAAGCGGATATTTTCTTCCACAACATATTTACAACGCTCGTAGAGTTTTCTATCTGCTGGCTCAACATATTGGCGCAACATTTTCGGCGTGATATCACGCAAACTATTTACTCCCTCCACTTTTTGTTGTACCAGTTCAACTCCTGCAGCACATTCGTGCCTGCGTGTATTATATTCCGAAGAAGCCAGGCTATGTTTCACATTGGTATTAAACAGCACGATCTTAATTCCTTTTAACACTAATGGCTCGTATTCATATTGCATCGAACGGCAATCCAATTTTATTACATGATCCTTTTTTCCGAGGATGCTGATGAACTGATCCATTACACCACATAATACGCCGGCAAATATGTGTTCTGCCTTTTGTGCAATATCGATCAGCTCTATTGCAGGAATATACAATTGAAATAATTCATTCAAAGCCACTGCCGTGGCACATTCTACCGATGCGGATGAAGATAGTCCCGCTCCTATTGGCACATCACCTTGTATCACTAAGTTAAAACCCGAAAGCTTATGACCTCTTTTGA
>DATHHR010000015.1:0-12830 GCA_035317105.1 Ferruginibacter sp.
CACTTGAACCTGTAGATTCTGCAACATGAATATTTCCATTCCCTACACTGGTTCCTAATAACAGATTATAAAAAGTGGTAGTTGAAGGGCCCGCAATGGTAAAAGTGTTTCCATTTGCCTGAAGTACTTGTACTGTACCACCATCCGAGCCTAAAGCGCCAGTTGTTGCAAGGTTACCACCGTTATTAACAATACCAAAACTACCCGAAGAATTGTTATTGAAAAGAAGTGTATTTCCCGTTCCAATTTTAAATACACCCGCTGTTAAGGTTAAAGTACCAGGTCCCGGATTGGCTTGTATTTTAGTATTATTATTAGTTAATGTTACAACGTTGTTGCCTGCAGTACCAGTATTATTGATAGTTAGCGTTGCTATAGTTGCCGGTAATCCATTACCTGTAACCTGATTTACAGTTCCATTGTATATGTAATTGGTTTGCAAACTAAAAGTACGAGTACCTGTATTTTGAATATTACCTAGTGCACCACTGCTAGTAATACCATCTGCACTTCCTATTTGTAAAGTGGTAGTGATAGGGTTATTGTTTGCTATAATAAAACTACCTGTACCGTTGACTATATTGGTACCAGTGATCAATGTTCCATTTAAAGCAAAAGCTCCATTACTGGTTAAGGTTGCCCCTAATGTTAATATTCCACCGGAATTTACAGTAATTGTATTAGTCTGTGTAACAGCTGCGGTTAGTGTAACAGGTGAACCCGATGCGATCGTTACAGGGTCATTTGCTACAGGAACGGATGCAGGGTTCCACGTTGCAGCAACATTCCAGTTTCCACCGGCTCCGGTAGAAGTGTGCGCTACCTGTGCAAAAACTGAACTCGAAAGCAAAGCTAGCATCGCGAAGCAGGTCAGCAGTAATTTTTTCAGTAAATTTTGTGGTAAAGAAACAGTACCACCGTAGTGTGTAGTTTTTTTCATGCGTCAAACAATTTAGACCTGTTGTAATCGAACATACTCCGATCGTGTTAATGAAATTATTATAATGAAATTCTTATGTTTATTTTCTAAGGGTTGAAATAGGTATGGATCGGGTAAAAAGTAACAATCGTTAAATTTTGCTCTGCAAGATATTAATTTTAAGGAAACTATAACTTTTTTTCTTGGAAGGCTATAAACCCTGTTTTTCTCTGAACAATCACTATCTATCGGCTTTTTTCGATGCATTCCTATCTTTCAATAGATTCAAAAGATGCTTTTTCACGACACTCTGCTGCCTGTATTTATAGTTTGTAACAACAGCTTTGTTGTTACAAACGACACGCTTATCTTTGCACTCAAAATTTAAAAACCCATATGCCTTATTTATTTACATCAGAGTCAGTGAGCGAAGGACATCCTGACAAAGTAGCTGATCAGATCAGCGATGCATTAATTGATAATTTTCTAGCGTTTGATGCCAATAGCAAGGTTGCTTGCGAAACTTTGGTTACAACGGGACAGGTTATTTTAGCTGGCGAAGTAAAAAGTAAAGCATATTTAGATGTACAGGAAATTGCAAGAGGCGTTATCCGTAAAATAGGATACACTAAAAGTGAATACATGTTCGAAGCGGATAGCTGCGGTGTTTTATCAGCCATTCACGAACAATCTGCTGATATTAACCAGGGAGTTGACAAAAAGAAAAAAGAAGAACAAGGTGCAGGAGACCAGGGTATGATGTTTGGTTACGCAACTAACGAAACAGATGATTATATGCCATTGGCACTTGATCTTGCACATAAGATATTAATTGAATTAGCTGCTTTAAGAAGAGAAAATAAAGCAATAAAATACCTTCGTCCGGATGCCAAGAGCCAGGTAACGTTAGAGTACAACGATAAAAATGTACCTGTTCGTATTGATGCGATCGTTGTATCAACACAACATGACGATTTTGATGCAGAAGCTAAAATGTTGGCGAAAATTAAAAAGGACATTGTTGAAATTTTAATACCAAGAGTAAAATCAAAGTATAAAAAATATGCAAAGCTTTTTAATAACGATATCAAATACCATATCAATCCAACAGGTAAGTTTGTAATTGGCGGTCCGCATGGTGATACAGGTTTAACAGGCCGCAAGATCATCGTTGATACTTATGGCGGTAAAGGCGCACACGGTGGTGGCGCTTTCAGCGGCAAAGATCCAAGTAAGGTTGATCGTTCTGCTGCTTATGCTACACGCCATATCGCTAAGAACTTAGTGGCAGCGGGTGTTGCAAGCGAAGTATTAGTGCAGGTTTCTTATGCTATCGGCGTTGCTCAACCAACTTCTATTAACGTAAATACATACGGTACAGCAAAAGTAAAAATGACCGACGGACAAATTTCAAAGATCGTTGAATCGGTTTTTGATATGCGCCCTTACTTTATTGAACAAAGATTAAAATTGCGTAACCCGATCTATAGCGAAACTGCTGCTTACGGGCACATGGGCCGCAAATCTGAAATAGTTACTAAAACTTTTAAATCTCCTGAAGGGAAAGTAGTAGTGAAAAAAGTAGAATTATTTACCTGGGAAAAATTAGATTACGTTTCAAAAGTGAAAAAAGCTTTTGGGTTATAATATTGAATTGGTAATAAAAAAAGCTGTCTCATTTGAGGCAGCTTTTTTTATTGTTTGTTATTTGTCCTTATGCCTTTTTTAATAAACGCTTGATCATTCTTTGCAATTCTGCACCTTCTGCATTGATCGCTACGATCTTTCCATCTTTATCCAGTAAATAAGTGGATGGGATAGCATTCACATTATATTGCGATGCAGTAAAAGAATTCCAGCCGCTTTTGTCATTTACCTGGGTATATGTTATTTTCTCCTGGTCAACCGCTGCGAGCCATTCATTTTTGTTGGCATCTATGGAAATGCCATACACTACAAATCCTTGATCCTTGTACTTTTTGTACAATTTTATAACTCGGGGGATAGATCTTCTGCAGGGCGTGCACCAGCTTGCCCAAAAATCGATCAATACTACCTTGTTTCTAAAGGAAGATAAATTAATAGCACTATCAGTGCTGTTAGGTAAGGAGATTTCCGGGGCTGACTGGCCAACATCAATTTGTGCAATGCCGGCGTTAGCTACCAAAAGAAATATCGCTGTCGCTAGTATAGTTTTCATTCACAACAATTTTTCTTTCTGAATAATGATACTATAAAACGAAAAAACTTTTTCATTATTGCCTGATTTTAATAAAAGGTAAAAAATAGTCTAATTATTGGTAGTGTTCAGCGGAGTAATATTGCATTTTTGTCCTCTAAAAGAAATTATAGGATGATTTGGTAATGCTAATTTACGAAATTCCAGGAGATACCGAGCCTTAAAATGAAACCGGGATAAGCATAGGCATTGGGTACTGCATAATTATTATTGGTAAAAGCAAAGCCATTGGTAAAGTTGACAGCATTGAGGTTCTCTGCACGGACATAACCTGTAAATGATTTTATACGAAAATGTACAAAGGCGCTAATGTCTGGCCTGTTACTCAGACTAGGTGCATTGGATTGCGAAATGAATTGTCCTACTACCGGAGAATAGTTATACGCATTATAAGCCGTGTAATACCGCACATCAAACCCGGTGCTTAACTCAAGGTTTTGAAAAAATCTTCCTTCAAATGCGATCCTGTTTCTTGTATATAACAAGGGCACTTTTACCGGCGCACCGCCATCTGTTTGTTGAAGGATAGCATCAATGTACCAGTTGATATGTTTGGTGAGCCTAAATTTTGTAGAGGCATCTAATTGTAATAAATTAAAAATAGTGGAGTACTGGGCTTCCGTTGTATAATCTTTAAAATAAGGAAGGTTTGCAATAACATAATTAGTAACAGATAAATTTACAAAACGATTTTCTGCGGTAGCGCTCATCATAGTGATGTTTTCTTTTTTATCGAGCGTCCCATTTTTAAAATTAAATGCTGAAGCGGAATTATAAATGAAAGATGGCGTACGACTAATGTTATCAAATGTTAGCCGAATATTACCCCAGGTTTTATTAAGGTACCTTGCCAAAGTAGCATATACGCTATAGTCTCCGCTATTTAATCCATTCAGATACAGCTCACCCTTGGCAGCTATATCCCATAATTTGTTCCTTGTTCTATTGCGGTATTCTCCATGTGCAGCTACATTATAATAACTATTGCTGGAAGTATCGTTCGTTGCGACCTGGTAAAGAAAATTGCCATGGATGTTTTCAAGTCTGGCGCCTACAGAAAAAAACTGCGCCTGGTTTTTAGTATCAGGAAATTGTAAAATAGAAAAATCATTCGTGATGACGCTCCATTTTTCTTGTATCAATATTGTGTCAGCAAAATTTGTTACATCATCTATTGGCTTTACCGCTATGCCATAGGATCCATAAGTAACTGCACTGGTGTCTTCAACCGCGTTATCCTGAAATTTATAAGTATAACTGCTAAAAACAAATGTATGTTGAAAGCGGAGTTTAGGATAAAAAAGATAATTAGTAGTAGAGTCATTAATGGCTATTGAATCCTTTTTGCCAAAGTCATAGCTCTGCCGCAAAAAGACCGAGATCTCTTTATAGATATTTCCTGTAGAAACAGATATTTGAAAAGGGCTTGGCTCGTAAGCTGCATCCCCGCCCAGTTTTACCGGAACTGTAAATCGTTGTGAATAATTTGGATCGGATAAATTAGCAGGGTTTAATACACCACCATTCTCCGAGCTCTTTAATGTATTGCTCAAAACAATTAAAGAAGCGGCATATCTTTTTCTTTTGCCCTGATAGGAACTAACAAAACGAAAATTATTATGATTGGTATTTTGTGTTACAAAAAAACCGGGAGCGTTAATAAGGCGGTATTCAAATGTAAAATTAAAATTAGGTGCGGGGTTTTGGGTGTGTAAAACACTGATCACCTGCTCTTTTCCTGAAGCCAGCTCATAGTTAAGCTGCGTGACGGGCTTATCCGTTTTAAAGAACCGGGTATCTTGTAAGGAATAACGGTATACATCAAAAGCATGAAAGCCGGCATCCCAGCCGATCTTCATCAAAGGCGAATAAATAATTGAATACCCTGCATTACCGGTATTGCCTAAATATTGTTCTGTTTCGGGGATAGGAAAATATTGATAAAAATCACTTAATGCCGGCCTTTCAAATAGGGTATATTTAGAAGAATCGAGGTATTTATATTTGATGGTATTAGAATCTTTTGCATCATAATCTTTTCTCGATTGAAAACCTATGCCTGCTGTATCGCTTCCCTTACCACCAGAAGCGGACGCACGCGAACCTATACTGCCAATCTTGCTACCAAGCCCTCCAAACTGCGCCTGAGACAACTGGTAACACAACAATAATATTAAACCAAGAATGACCTTCTTCATCATTACTATTCCTATAATTGAGCAACAAGCTCTTTAAAAATATGACTAAATACAGGTTCTGCTTCTTTTGCTGCAGCTAATACTTCTGCATGTGTTATTGGCGTTTCATCATCGCCTCTAATTCCCAGATCTGTTATAATGCTCATGGCAAAAACCGCTAACCCCATATGAACTGCTGCAATAGTTTCCGGTACAGTGCTCATTCCCACAGCATCTCCGCCCATTGCCTGTATCATTAAATATTCTGCTTTTGTTTCAAAAGTCGGACCGGTTACTCCCAAGTAAACACCTTCCTGTAATTTTATTCCTTTAGCCGTTGCGATATTTCTTACTTTATTGATCAGGTCTTTTTTATAAGGTTCGGTCATGTCAGGAAATCTTGTTCCCAATTCTTTGTAATTTTTTCCGATCAATGGATTTACTGTGAGCTGACTGATATGATCGGTAATGATCATTAGATCGCCCACACGCAATTTTGGATTAACACCACCTGCTGCGTTACTTAATAATAGTGTTTTAATGCCTAAAAATTTCATTACCCTTATCGGGAAAACAATTTCCTGCATGGAGTAGCCCTCATAAAAATGAAAACGGCCCGCCATTGCTACTACTTTTTTTCCGCTTAATTCTCCCAATAATAATTTACCACTATGCCCTTCAACAGTGCTAACCGGAAAGTGTGGAATATCGCCGTAAGGAATTTCTTTTTCAACGGTTATCTCTTCAGCGAAATTACCCAATCCGCTACCCAGCACAATGCCAACTGTTGGCTCATCTTTATATATATTCTGAATGAAGGCTACCGCTTCATTGATCTTTGTCATCATAAAACCGCTAACTGTTATGGTTAAACTTCAAAGATAAGGCTTCCAATAGGAGTATCTAAATTCAAAATGCTAAAAATTATTGCTGATTTCTGATATAAGATCGCTGATATAGAAGCTTTTTTAATTAGGCGAGAGCAAAAAATCAGAAATCCGACATCATACATCATAAATATGCCGAATTGTTTATCTTCGTCAAAATTTTTTATAGATGAATCTCCATGAATATCAAGCCAAAGAGCTTTTAAAGAAATACAATGTTCCGGTTCAGGAAGGGATCGCTTGCAGCACCGTTACTGAAGCTGAAGATGCATACAAACAAATTCACACTCAATACAATAGCAAATTTGCCGTAGTTAAAGCGCAGATACATGCCGGCGGACGTGGTAAAGGAAATATCATTGGTAAAGAACAACGTGGCGTAGCCGTTGCAAAAAATGCAGAAGGCGTTAAACAAATTGCAGAAAATTTGTTAGGCGGAACTTTGGTGACTATTCAAACCGGCCCTGCTGGTAAATTGGTTAGCAAAATTTTAGTGGCACAAGATGTTTATTATGATGGGCCTAATCCTGTAAAAGAATATTACCTGTCTATTTTAATGGACAGAACAAAAGGACAAAACGTGATCATGTACAGTACCGAAGGTGGAATGAACATTGAAGATGTGGCACATGATACACCGGATAAAATATTTAAAGAATGGGTTCACCCTGGTGGCGGCCTATTAGGTTTTCAGGCGCGTAAAATTGCTTTCAATTTTGGATTGAGCGGAGAAGCGTTTAAGAATTGCGTAAAGTTTGTAACGAATTTATACAACGCATTTGTTGGGTTAGATTGTAGCATGTTAGAAATTAACCCGCTATTTAAAACCAGCGATGAAAAAATAATTGCGGTAGATTGTAAAATGGATGTTGATGATAATTCATTAACGCGTCATCCCGATGTTGCAGCATTAAGAGATATCAGTGAAGAAGATCCTACCGAAGTTGAAGCAGGCAAATTCAATTTGAATTTTGTTAAGTTAGATGGTAACGTGGGCTGTATGGTTAACGGTGCCGGTTTGGCAATGGCAACAATGGATATGATCAAATTAAGTGGTGGAGAGCCTGCTAACTTTTTGGACGTAGGCGGTACTGCCAATGCAACAACAGTTGAAGCCGGTTTCCGCATCATTTTAAAAGATCCTAAAGTAAAAGCGATATTGATCAATATTTTTGGTGGTATCGTTCGTTGCGATAGGGTAGCACAAGGCGTTATTGATGCTTACCAATCAATTGGTACCATTAATATTCCTATCATCGTTCGTTTGCAAGGAACAAATGCTGACGTGGCAAAAAAATTAATTGACGAAAGCGGATTAAAAGTACAAAGCGCTATTTTGTTAAGCGAAGCTGCAGCATTGGTTGGTAAAGCGGTTGCGTAGTTATTGAATAATTAATATTTTATATTTAATATTTTGATCCCATCTTTTTAGATGGGATTTTTATTGGTCCAACTTTACCCATCGCGCATTTCATTGCAATAACTTCTATTTAGCATTATTTATTTATCAAAACAATTACCTTCATTTTGTAAATGTCAGTATATGAAAAACAGGTTGCTTTTTTTTGTTACCCTTTTGTATTTATTACCATTAATAACCACAGCTCAATCAGAGGAATTTTATGGAGCGTTCCCAAGCTGGACAAATTTAAAGCAGGTGTATCATGCAGCAGGCGATGGCGTACAGGATGATACGAAAGCCATACAAAAAGCTTTGGATGATCTAAGTGATGGAAAACATGCCAACGTATTATTCATTCCTAAAGGAACTTACCGGATCACGTCAACTTTAACAATGAAAAGCGTTAATGGTATTGCTATAATTGGCGAAGATCCACTAACCACTATTATTAAGTGGGATGGCCCTTCCGGAAGCGATATGTTTTTATTGAATGGTGTAGCTTACAGTGAATATGGCCGGTTAACATGGGATGGGAGCAATGCAGCAGCAGTAGCAATAGCCCATGAATGGGATGAGAAAGTTAAGTATGCCAATAGCGGTACGGCGCATTATGATGAAATATTTAAAAATGTAGGCGTAGGGCTAAAATCCGGAAATAATATGGATGCCGAATTTAGCATTCGCCGTTGCCGTTTTTATAATTGCTCTGCTGCGGGTATTTCCTTGCAAGGATGGAACGCATTAGACTGGTGGGTATGGGATTGTTATTTTGAGAGATGCTACACAGGTGTCGCTAATAATTTTCCTAAAAATGGCGCAGGTAATTTTCATGTGTACAGAAGTATTTTTAAATATTCCGTACTGGCAGATATTTCATTAGGGAACTCTATGTTTTTTTCTTTTAGAAATAATATTTCTTATAATTCGGCTGCTTTTATTGTCGCACGTCAATTTAGTAACACATCGCCAATAACCATTCAGAATAATCTGATCATTAATGATAAGAACGTAATGATGGCCTACCTGTTTACAAAAGGCAATGTCCTTTTCCTGGATAATACTTTTGTCTCACCTGACGAAGAAAAAAATTATATAATACAACAACAAGATAGCTGGGATGATTCTCCTTCAGATCTAATAATGATAGGTAATCAATTTACTGCAACAAAACAGATCGTTCAAACAGATACCAATGATAGAGTGATCGATATTGATAGTAAGTATGGGATCAGGGCACCGGCGCTTCCTTCTCTGGATCCAAAGCCTTTTGCGCCTTTAATAAAATATCCGGTGTACGAAATAACTAACACCATGACGGTTAGCGCGATCCAGGCTATCATTAACAGCGCTGCGCTAAAAAATAAAAAGGCCATCCTGCATTTTAAATATGGCAATTATAACATCACCGGATCATTACAAATACCATCAGGCGCCCCATTAATTATTGATGGCGATGGATTGCAATCGGTATTAAACTGGAGGGATACTTCCAATAAACCTGTTATTCAAATTGCTTCTCCTGCTAAATGTATTATGCGCAATATTAAAATATTCGGTGGAAATAAGGCTGATGGTATTTTGGTATACGACAATGACCAATCCGGAAATTCGATATATGCGGATCAGCTATTGGCCTATCATGGGGTAAAAACTAACATTTCTATAAACGGGTTTGAAAATACAAGCTTTCGTTTTGAAGATCTGCAACATAATTATTGCACAAATGGAACATCTATAGAAGTAACAGGCCGGTCGAAACCTAACGCAACTATTTTTAGGATTTTTGGTGGCGAATCTGCGGGTAATAATAATTCATATAGCGTTGATAAAAATGGCCGGATATTGATATATGACACCTGGTATGAAGATGGAAATAAAGCTCAATTCCTTTCTTTAAAAAACAGCGGGGAATTTATTTTGAACGGTGGTAAGATAGCAAACACAAATAGTGTTAAGGCGCCATTTATTACTATTGATAGTTTTAGCGGGAAAATTATATTAGCCCAGATCATTTGCAATAACACAGCAAGTAAAACTATTCACTTTTCAGATAAGGCAGGCAAGGCCCAATTCCTTTGCTTAGGAAATTTATCATGGAATGATCCGACGGCAAACATGTATGATATGAATGCATCCGGGCAAAACTATGCGTTAATTAACAATCGTTATAATATAGGAAAGGGTTCATTTCCAACGGTAAATGGAGGGCAATACAGTAACGCCATATTTATAAAAAACATGTTGTCTACTATTCGTGCAACATCTGTACTGCCCGATTATAATGTTGTTAATGCAGCTCATCTCATCCTAAACAGAGTGATGATCGAAAATGGCAGTAATGATTTCCGTGTAGAAAGAAGTAAGTAGCGTTATTGTATCAATGCATCATACAAAACCTCCACCGTATGTAATGCAATTTTTCCCGTACCATCTTTTATTTGGTGACGGCAGCTTGTGCCCGGTGCGGCAACAATACCATTTTCCGGATGCTTGCGTACTGCTGGGAACAAAACCATTTCACCAATATTCATTGATAAGTCATAATGTTCTTTTTCAAAACCAAAAGAACCGGCCATGCCGCAACAGCCAGAAGGAATTGTTTCTACGGTATAATTTTCGGGTAACGATAACATTTTTACAGAAGGAGCAACAGAAGACAACGCTTTTTGCTGACAATGACCATGCAATTTTATTTCTTTTTTCTCTTTCGTAAATTGATTTGAATTGATATGGCCTTTTTCAATTTCCGCAGCGATGAATTCATCTATCAGAAAAACATTTTTTGCCAATGCATTTGCCGCGACTAATTTATCATCATCTGCCAGATCAGGATATTCATCTCTGAAAGTAAGAATGGCTGAAGGTTCTATTCCGATCAACGGTGTTTCGGCGGTTATGATCGGACTTAACAACGCAATATTTTTATTCACTATTTTTTTTGCATCGCGTATCAAACCCTTTGATAAAGAAGCGCGGCCGCTTTCTCCATGCTCAGGAATAATTACTTCGTAGCCTAATTTCTCTAACAATAAAATTCCTTTGATACCGATCTCGCTGTCATTATAATTAGTAAACTCGTCGCAAAACAAATAGACAGTCTTGTTTTTTGGATTTTGTTTTTTGGATTTTGTTTTTTGATGCTTATCATACCATTTTTTAACAGTTGTCTTCCCTAATGTAGGCATAGAGCGTTTTACAGCGAATCCCGAAAAGCGTTTGATCAACGTACTTAGTCCTGGTGCAGTCACTGCAAAATTGTACAAGCCCGGCATGATGGCCCCTAATTTCCCGAACGTACTAAAATTAGCGATCAGCCTTGAGCGGAACGGAACGCCATTGGCATCATAATAATGCTGTAAAAATTCAGCTTTTAATTTTGCCACATCAACATTTGATGGACATTCAGATTTACATCCTTTGCAGCTTAAGCAAAGGTCCATCACTTCATAAATTTCTTTATGATCGAAGCGGTTCATCTTATCTGAGTTGGTTAAAAACTCTCTTAAAATGTTGGCCCTTGCTCTTGTCGTATCTTTTTCATTTCGCGTAGCCATAAATGACGGGCACATGGTACCACCACTTAACGGCGTCTTTCTGCAATCTCCTGATCCATTGCATTGCTCTGCGTGTTGTAACACATCCTGGTTATGAAAACGAAAAACTGTTTTGAATTCGGGTGTATGTTGTCCTGGTGTATACCGCAACATGGTATTCATCGGCGGTGTATCGACGATCTTGTTTGGATTGAAAATATTTTCAGGGTCCCAGGTGCGTTTTACATCTTTTAGTAACTGGTAATTTTTTTCGCCCACCATTTGTTTGATGAACTCGCCGCGCAACCTTCCGTCACCATGTTCACCGCTTAATGATCCATCGTATTTTTTTACCAGCGTGGCGATCTCTTCGGCGATCGTTCTGAATAATTGATTGCCTTCAACAGTTTTTAAATTAATGATGGGGCGCAAATGTATTTCTCCTGAACCAGCATGTGCGTAATGCACAGAATGTAAATTATATTTCTTTAAGATATCGTTGAAATCGCGGATATAGGCAGGAAGATCATTTACATCAACGGCAGTGTCTTCAATAACAGGTACAGCCTTTTCATCGCCGGGAAGGTTACTTAATAAGCCCAGACCGGCTTTGCGCAGTGTCCATATTTTTTTAGTATCGTCACCAAACAATAAAGGAAAATGGTAACCTAAGCCTTGCGCTCGCATATCAGCTTCTACTTGTTTAGCAATCGCAGTTATTTCTTCCCTGTCTTTTCCTGAATACTCTACAACTAAAATAGCGCCAGGATCTCCTTGTACAAAGAACCTGTTCTTATTTTGCTCAATATTATCTTTTGTGCATTCTAAAATATAATGATCGATCAATTCACTTGCACGAGGCTTGTATTTTAATGCGATCAGGTTAGCTCTTAATGATTCATCGATGGAGTTAAAATGAACACATAGCAATCCCATTTCTTTTGGTGGCAGGGGATTCACGTTCAGTTTTATTTCGGTGATAAATGCCAGTGTGCCTTCAGAACCTGCAATTAATTTACAAAAATTAAAATCTTCTGTACCTGCTGTAAATGGCGCTGTATCTAATAACACATCGATCGCATAGCCTGTATTTCTTCTTTCAACAGATTTTTTGGGGAACTGTTTTCTTATTTCTACCTGGTTATCGTAATTGCTTAGTAAGCTACGTACTGCTTTGTAAATTCCGCCCTCTAAAGTTGCAGCTTCACATTTTTCGTGAAACTCATCAATGTTTAAAGCTTTGAATATTGTTTCAGTGCCATCACTTAATATGGCATTCACTTCGAGTAAATGTTCTCTGGTACTTCTGTAAATAATAGAATTAGAGCCGCAAGAATTATTACCCACCATACCGCCGATCATCGCACGGTTGGCGGTAGACGTTTCTGGTCCGAAAAACAGGCCATGTGGGTTTAAGAACATATTCAGTTCATCACGTATCACACCTGGTTGAACACGAACCCAATTTTCTGCTGTATTTAATTCAAGAATTTTTGTAAAATTTTTCGATACATCTACAATGATACCGTTGCCCACAACCTGGCCTGCCAATGAAGTGCCCGCGGTTCTTGGAATGAGTGATGTTTTTTGAATGCGTGCAAAATTTATCAGCTTTTTTATATCAGCAATGGATCTAGGGATGGCAACAGCCAAAGGCATTTCGCGGTAGGCGG
>DATHHR010000016.1:0-7039 GCA_035317105.1 Ferruginibacter sp.
TTTCCGTTAACTTCTTTCACGATGCAATCTTTCCCAAGATTGCCTACAATTTGTAATTTGATCATAGCTGTTTTTTTTAAATGTTTAATCGATGTATCTGGTTGTGCTCTTAATTCAAAAGTAAAAAACAAAAAATGAAAAATCCTTTATGATAAATCTTTGTGGATATCTATTTTAAGTTCTCAGTGTAGGGTACGGATTTAAAATTCCAAAATACAAATCCCAAATCTCAAGAAACTATAATTAATTGCACGTTATAATTCGCTTTTTTGATTTTTGTTTTATTGGGTCTTGTATTTTTAATATTTTCTATTTTAATTCATTTTCTTTTTCAAGGTAGTTACCTGTGTTTGCAGGTTATTGACCATGTTGGCTAATGAGTTAACATCCCAGCGTTGTTGCTGGCTTACCTTGTTAATGATCATTTGCGCCTGCCATAATTCTACCACATCTTCCGCATTTACCTGGTAAGGCTGGTATTGCGGGTTATCGCTTACCATGGTTATCTTATTTTTTGTACGGTTGTTACGCACCAGCCTTTTGTACACGATCCCTTCGTTTCTGCTGACAACAATATATGCCTGATCATTTTTTACATCATCGGCATTCTCTACTTTTTCAGCTACTATAATACTACCGCTTGGCGTGGGCAACATACTGTCTCCTATTATTTCAAATGCGCGATAATTACCGCCTGCTAACATTGGTAGGGTGAATGTGTTCAGCTCATCAATAAATTCGCTATCGGCATAACCGGCTAAATAACCTGCTGCTGCTTTTACAGGTACAAAATGAATAACATTGCGGTCGGCAGTCATCATTTTTTGCTGCCTGCGTTTGGCAAGGTAGCTGTTACCCGTATTGCTCAGGTCTTTTAGTAAAAGATCATCCAGGCTTAGTTTAAAAGTATCACTTACAATTTCCAATACTTCCAAACGAGGATCGGCTCTTTCTTCTTCGTACGCACCAATAAGCGAGCGTTTAATACCCAATTTGATGGCAAATTCTTCTTGTGTCCAACCACGAAGTTTGCGCAAATATTTAAGGTTTTGTCCGGCTTGTGACATAGCTAAACTAATTTGATTAGCACAAATATACTAACATTTTTAGTTTTACAAAATTTATTTTTATTTTTTTGAAAAAGAAAAGGGCCCTGGTAGAAACCAAGGCCCGTTGAGTCTTAATCGTCGAGTCACTTTATGTAGTAAATATGCTCTTATATACATGTACGAGAAAAGACAAAGAAAGGTTTGCAAATCCCCCTTCCTTATTAAAAAAAGTTCAGTAATGGTATATTGTTGAAGTGAGTGACACAACGAGGTTGCCAAACGCACAAATGCCGGTAACCAAAATTTAATTCACTGATCTGCTTCAGAATCAACAAATATTTACAGATAATATATATAGCCCGTATTTTTGCATAAAATAGCCTTTATGCAAGCCATATTAGTATTACACAGTTTAATCCGCTGGTTCATTATGCTGTTCGGGTTATGGGCAGTTTTTAATGCCCTTACCGGTGTTTTTGGCAAAAGAGCCTACGCCCCATCCGATAACCGCACCAACCTGTTTTTCATGATCAGCTGTGATATACAACTGATCCTCGGTTTGATACTTTATTTCAAGGGGCCATGGTTCGATAAACTGAAAGACCTGGGTAATAATATGCAAGATCCCTACAACCGCTTTTTTACAATGGAACACCTGGTAATGATGCTAACGGCATGGATACTGGTTCATGTTGGCAGATCCATTACTAAAAATGCAGCAGGAGATGCAACCAAACATAAACGCTCTTTATTATTTTTTGGATTGGCGATGCTGCTGATCATTGCAGCTATTCCATGGCCGTTCAGGCACGAGCTTGGTGTTCACCAATGGTTCAGGTGGTTCAATTAATAATGCCAAGGAAAAGATATATAGATCAACAAATAAAAATGACGAAAACAAAAAGTAAACCCCTCCCTACTATATTAATTACGAATGACGACGGCATAACAGCTCCGGGTATACGCAATTTAATTGAAGCGGTAAAGGACCTTGGTAAAATTGTAGTAGTAGCTCCCGATAAAGCACAAAGCGGCATGGGCCATGCGATCACTATCGGACATCCGTTGCGGTTAACCAAAATGGAAAAGCTATTTGATGGCATCGAAGCCTGGGAAACTACCGGCACACCGGTAGATTGTGTAAAGCTGGCCGTAAACAAAGTACTCCGCAAAAAACCGGATATTTGTTTAAGCGGTATCAACCATGGCGCCAACCATTCTATCAATGTTATTTATAGCGGTACCATGAGCGCAGCCATGGAAGCCGCGATCGAGAGTATTCCAAGCGTTGGTTTTTCTTTATTGAATGATAGCATCGAAGCCGATTTTACCGCAGCAAGGCATTACGTTAGAGAAATTGTGATGGCCGTACTGAAACAAAAAAAGGAAAAACATTATTTACTGAACGTAAACATACCTTCGGTACCAAAAGAGCTGATCAAAGGGATCAAGGTCTGCAGACAAGCATACGCCAAATACGAAGAAGATTTTAAAGAACGTAAGGACCCGCATGGCAGAAAATATTATTGGCTGACCGGAGCATTTATAAATTTTGATAAAGGAAAAGATACCGATGTATGGGCGCTGGATAATAATTATGTAAGCGTAGTACCCATTCAATTTGACCTAACAAACTATACACTAAAACAACAACTCGAAAAAACCTGGAAATTAAATGATACTAAAAAAAGATAATTACGCTTTTGGATTTGGCATAGGATTGATAGCACCTGTTTTTGGTTTTATCGCTTTCAAATACACCCGACTGCAATCTATTCCATTTATGGAAGCGGTTCAGTTTGTTTTTTCACAGCATGCTTTGCTATCTGCTGCATTAAGCGTTTCCTTATTAGCTAACGCCGCCATCTTTACCTATTATATCAATGCGCATATTGATAAAACAGCTAAAGGCCTTTTCTTTGCCACGGGCATTTACGGTATTGCCATCTTAATTATAAAAACATTTTTTTAGGATTATGGAAGATCATCCCTGGTTTAAAGATTGGTTCAACTCGCCTTATTATCACTTGTTATATGCTAACAGGGATCTTAAGGAAGCGGCAGAATTTATTGATAAGCTGATAGCGCATTTACACCCTGCACCCGGCGCAACAATGCTGGATGTAGCTTGTGGCAAGGGAAGGCATTCTATCCATCTCGCCCAAAAAGGTTTTGATGTTACGGGCATTGATCTAAGCGAAGAAAGCATTGCAGAAGCATTAATACATCAAACAGATAACCTGCATTTCTATATCCATGATATGCGTTTGCCCTTCTGGATAAATTATTTTGATTTTGCTTTTAACTTTTTTACCAGCTTCGGTTATTTTGAAACGCAGCGCGAAAACGACAATGCCATAAGAACCATTGCTCAATCTATCAATGCCAATGGCCGCTTTGTAATGGACTACCTCAATACACATTGCGCCGAAGCGAATGCTATCTACAATACGGAAAAAGATATTCATGGCGTACACTATGCTATTACCAAATGGACAGACGCCAAACATTTCTACAAAAAAATAATCATCACACACACAGCCCTGAAAGAACCGTTAGAATATATTGAAAGGGTAGAAAAATTTACTTTAGAAGATTTTACCAAAATGTTTGAAAAACAAGGCTTGCAAATACAGGAAGTATACGGCGATTATAATTTTGCACCATACGATATAAATAGTTCTCAAAGGTTAATAATGATAACGAAGAAAAATCCCAAATAACAAAAAGACAAAAAACAAAACTCGAATTTGGGCTTTAATTTTTTTCTTGGATTTTTATTTTTTGCCTTTTGGATTTTATTTTTTTGATCGTGATATTTTAAAGTCATAATGCTCATTACCAAAAAAATCAGTAGCTTAGTCAAATGTCAGAGGTCGTCATTTTATTGTTACTAATATTACTCAACGGACTTTTCGTAATGAGTGAGATCGCATTAGTAAGTGCCCGAAAACCCCGCTTAGAAGCCATGGCCAATAAAGGCGATGCCAAAGCCAAAGCAGCGCTCGAATTAGCAGAAGACCCCGAAAAGTTTTTATCCGTAGCCCAAATAGGTATCACCCTCATCTCCATCTTTACCGGTGTTTATTCCGGAGAAAAATTCGGCGGTTATTTAAAGCCTTATCTCTTACACATACATGTTTACCTTTTGCAACAATATGCTGCCGATATCTCTACCGGTTTCGTTGTAATTATTGTAACTTTTGTATCCATCATTTTAGGCGAGCTGATACCCAAACGTTTTGGCATGTTACGTGCCGAGCCCATCGCACGCTTTGTTGCCGGGCCAATGAATCTATTATCAACAATAGTACACCCTATCGTTTGGCTGCTAACTTTTTTGACCAATATCACCATCAAAGTTTTTAATGTACAAAAAACTACGCCCGATAATTCCGTTACGGATGATGAAATAAAAGCATTGATATCAGAAGGCACCGAACAGGGCTCTATCGAAGAAGAAGAAAAAGATATCATAGAACGCATCCTGCATCTGGGCGATAGAAATATCACTTCCATCATGACGCACCGTACCGATATCATTTGGTTCGATATGAGTGATACGGTGCAAATGGTAAAAGATAAATTTGAACAGATACCCTACTCCACTTATCCTGTCTGTGATAAACAGATCGATGATATCAAGGGCATCATTTATATAAAGGACCTGCTGAAAGTCTCACCACAAATGCAATTGAAAGACCTGGCAAAGCCCGCTTTGTTTGTTCCTGATAACAATACCTCTTACCAGCTGCTAGAAAAAATAAAACAAAAAAGGATCCACTCCTGCTTTGTTATAAATGAGTATGGCACCATGGAAGGCATGATCACGCTAAACGATATCCTCGAAGCGATCGTAGGCGACCTTCCACAAACCGGACAAGACGAATACGAAGTAACAGAAAGAGCAGATGGCACTTTTTTAATTGATGCACAGATACCGTTCTATGATTTCTTAACGCATTTCAATAAGGCAGACTGGATGAATGAAGGCGAACAGGAATTCGATACCCTTGCAGGCTTTGTATTGCACCAACTCGAGCGCATACCACGCACTTCCGATAAATTTGAGTGGCGCGGCTTCACTTTCGAAATAGTAGATATGGATGGCCAGCGTATCGATAAATTACTGCTAACGATCTCTGAAACTATCCGGGAAGAAATGGAAGATTAATTTGGTTACCAGCTATTTGTTCTTTATTCAGCATCATTGCGTCGCACTCTTGTACTGTATACCTTTAATGAGCTTATTATTATTTAAATAGCAATGACGAATACTACTAAATTTATGCTTGTAACTGTGATAGCTATTATAGTTGGTGCACCTTTATTATTTATGGTTTTCATTCATCAATTTGGAGAAAATTTTGTGCATGACAAACCAGCCAGCCAGGAATATTATGATAATATAAACAATAGAATATACTTTACAACGAAATACCGTGGTGAAAAATTCGACACCTTATTGAATAAATTTTTAAAAACAAACCCTCAATACTTACTTTCTGATTCGATGGCTTCTAATATGCGTGGAAGCGATAGTTGCAATTGTGATTGTCTGCCTCTGAAAAAGTTTATTTATTTTAATGATTCACCCAAAGAAGTTTATTACCTGACTTATGATCTAGATACAATGTATGCTGAAGGATCGGGTGTAATCGATATAGTATATGCATACAAAAATGGCAAATGGGTTTGTGAAAAATCATCAAAATTTGATAGTTTAGAAATGATAAGAGTAGAAACAAGATTTGATACCGCTATCTTAAAGAAAATAAATTAAATACTTCTACGTTATTATTGTATGAAAAAGCACTTATTCCCTTTATTACTATTGTCAATGATTTCCCTTAGCTCATTCGCGCAAAAAGAAACCATCAACGACTATTCTAATAAGCTTTTATGCAATGCCTATGCGTATGAAAAAGCAGATACGGCCACTTTTAATTTTTTACAAAATCATTTTTCTTATCTAACAAGGCCCAAACCGGAAGATGGTTATTTAACACCGCCTGAAGGCACCAGCTCTACCCATTCTATCACAACAATGAGCTTTAAAAAGCATCCGTTCTTTGATTTTAAACTGAAGGAGGGCCGTATAGAATTTTTTACAGTAGATGGCATGTTCGAAAAAGGTGCCCAGCTATGGCTGGTATTCAACAATGACGGAGATGAGGATTATGCCATTTCGCAAATAGCCAATTCATTAGGAAACCTTAGTTACCAAAAAAATATCACAACTAAAGGCACACAAGAAACTATTTTATACACTGCGTACGTAAATGGTGTTGTATATAAACCAGAACTGGTTATAACAAAAGATGATATCAACAATACTTACACCATACTCTTCAAACGCTCGGTTGATGAAGGTTTGTAAGTCTCTTTAAAGACTACATTGAGATTTGTTTTATTGTATTTTGGGATCTTTCTATTTAACTTTTCTTCTTCTCAAAATAATCCTGCATCTCACTATTCAATTCTTTGCGCATTTCGCTAAGGCGGATAGCATACAGCTCTAATTTTTTATCTTCTTCAGTTGGCGGAACCCATTTTGGTACCGCGATCGTTTTACCATCCTGGTCTACTGCGGCAAATACAATGATACAGTGCGTAGCATTTGTTTCTTTTTTCGTTATCGGATCAATCGTACTGATATCAACCGCAATATGCATGCTGCTTGTGCCGGTGTAAATTAAACGCGCTTCCACTTCAACTATATACCCGATCATAATGGGGTTAAAAAATCGGATACCGCCAACATATACCGTTACACAATACTGGCTGCTCCAGTTTACGGCACAGGTAAATGCGGCCTGGTCGATCCATTTCATCACGGCGCCGCCATGCACTTTACCACCAAAATTTACATCAGAAGGCTCGCTTAAAAAGCGGAATTTTACAATATTGTTTTGCATATGTTAGCGTTGGTTAGTGATTTCTAAAAAGATAAAATTAAGTGTATCTTGTATAGCATCAAAATACATTAA
>DATHHR010000017.1:0-7804 GCA_035317105.1 Ferruginibacter sp.
CGGTATATATTTCTTTCTCTTTATTGATCTCAACGATCATTATCTGTTTGGTGGTCGGTATCCTTGCAGGTATTTTTCCGGCCTCAAGAGCTGCAAAGATGGATCCTGTCGTCGCTATTCGATCTTAAATATTTTGAATGGTAAATGCTAAATGTTGAATTACTTTTGCATTCTTATCATTCAACATTTAAAATTCAACATTTATCATAACAATCCTCGCCATAGAATCTTCTTGTGATGAAACCTCAGCAGCTATTTGCAGGGATGGAAAGATATTGTCTAATTATATCGCCGGACAAACCGTTCATGAAAAATACGGTGGCGTTATACCCGAATTAGCAAGCAGGGCGCATATGCAAAATATTGTTCCTGTTGTTGATACGGCTTTAGCTGCCGCAGGTTGTGATCTATTTTCTGTGGATGCAATTGCTTTTACACAAGCGCCTGGATTGATCGGTGCGTTATTAGTAGGCACTCAATTTGCCAAATCTTTATCGCTTGCTTTAGATAAACCTTTGATAGCTGTGCATCATATGCAGGCACATGTATTAGCAAATTTGATCGGAGATGATAAACCTGGTTTCCCTTTTTTATGCCTGACCGTTAGCGGCGGACATACACAAATCGTTTTGTGTGAAAGTCCGCTTAAAATGAAGGTCATTGGTGAAACCATTGATGACGCAGCAGGCGAAGCATTTGATAAGAGTGCGAAATTATTAGGACTACCCTATCCCGGCGGACCATTAATAGATAAGTACGCGAAGTTAGGCGACCCTAACAGGTTCAAATTTACAGAACCGCAAATAGCGGGATTAGATTTTAGTTTTAGCGGATTGAAAACATCAATTTTATATTTCTTAAAAAATGGCGGCGCAAGCAATGTTTACAAAGAAGAATTTGTTGTTGATGAAGCAACCAGGCAACAATTTATAAAAGATAACCTGAATGATATCTGTGCGTCTATTCAAAGTCGTATTGTTTCTATCCTTTTAAATAAATTGAAAAAAGCTGTTAAAGAAACGGGCGTTAAAGATATTTGCATAGCCGGCGGCGTTAGCGCTAACAGTGGGTTACGTTCGGCTTTAACTACTATGGGAGAAGAAAATGGCTGGCGTACTTTTATTCCTGCATTTGAATATTGTACCGATAATGCCGCAATGATAGCCATTGCAGGTTATTATAAATTTTTAGAAAAGGATTTTGCACCCTTGAGTATTAGTCCTTCTGCAAGAGCAGAATGGTAAAATAATTTCTGATCGCTGATATAGGATCGCTGATTTCTTCAAATCTTATATCAGCGATCAGAAATCAGAAATTATTTATATTATATGCCTAACAATTATTTTCAATTCAAACAATTTACTGTCTACCAGGATAAATGTGCCATGAAGGTTTGCACAGATGCCTGCATTTTTGGAGGTTTTGCCGCTAACATCGTATGTCGTACATCGAACATCGTACATACCCTTGATATTGGTACTGGCACAGGTTTATTAAGTCTTATGTTGGCGCAAAAAAATAATGGAGTTATTGATGCCATTGAAATTGATGCTGATGCATACCAACAAGCGCAGGATAATTTTACGGCCTCTCCCTGGAAAGAAAGGCTGGTTGCTATTAATAAAGATGTGTTGACGTTTACGGCAGATAAAAAATACGATTGCATTATTTCAAACCCTCCTTTTTTTGACAATGATCTTCGATCTGATAATGACAAAAAAAATAAGGCCAGGCATGATAACTCACTTACATTAGATCAGTTAATTAAAGTTGTTGAAGAGAACTTAAGTGATGATGGGACTTTCTTTGTGCTGCTACCTTTTCATCGCGTACATTATTTTGAAACCGCAGCAAAAAAGGCAGGCTTATACCCGGATGAAATACTTTTTATAAAACAAACGCCAACACATGATCTTTTTCGTGGTTGTTTATCTTTCTCCAAAAAAGAAACAAAACCACATATTGTTGAAATGTCCATCAAAAATAAAGAAGGGCAATACACAGCTGATTTCATTGGCCTACTAAAAGATTATTATCTTCACTTGTAATGAGAAGTCACCAGGAAATATTAAGCGATATCGATGCAACACTTGCCGCAAATGGTTTTGAAGCGGAGCGATCAACTGTACAGGATGAAATCGATAGTAGTCGTACCAATGCTGAAATATGTATGAACTGCGGACTTACCCTACTGACATTTCAAAAAGAAAGACCGGCTGTTGAGGCTTGTATTGGTGAATTAATAAAAGAATTTATACGGTATTGCTCTGCAAATGGAATTCGGGTGAAGCTGTGATTTGTTTCACGCAAAGACGCCAAAGCAAATACAAAAGCCGCAAAGATTTTCACTTTGCGGCTTTGCTATCTTATTTCTTTCTTTGCGTGAAACAACTATCTTATGCCCATAACGACTTAGGATACTCTCCTGCCGCAACTAATTTATCCAGGCTTGCCTGTACTGTTGGTGCATCTTCTTTATACGTAACACCAAACCATTGCGCCGTAGTAGGAATTACTTTAATAACGCCATTTTGATTTTCTATAAAATCTTCGGCTAATAAAGGAATAAAAAATTCAGATTTAAGATCAGTATGGTTCTTTTTCACAAACTCATGAAACAGCTTTTCCGTTACAGGAAATACCGTTGGATGAAAACACCAGAAGTTCATCGATACACTTGAATCAAAAGGCACTTCGTGTTTTTTTCCTTCACTGTCTTCGTATAAGATCTTATTATTTTCATCCTTATAGATCTTTGTTCTTTCGTGGATACTTACCAGGTTGCCATCTTTACTTACTTCACAAACACCGCGACTAACAGTTCCGTTCTCACTTAAAGTTTTTGATAATTGATACCCGATCAAAGAATATTTATTAGTGCCCGATTCATTTTGCATGAACTGCGCCGCTTTTACAAAAGAATCTTTACCATAAAAATCATCTGCATTAATTACAGCAAAAGGTTCGTGTATAACATCTTTTGCACAAAGAACAGCATGACCTGTTCCCCATGGTTTTGTTCTGTCTTCGGGGATGGATACATAATTCGGTATAAAAGCATCTTTATCCTGGTAAACATATTCTGTAGCGATCTTACCTTTCAGCTTAGGCTCAAAACTGGCTTTGAAATCATCTGCAAAATCTCGTCTGATAATAAAAACCACTTTGCCAAATCCTGCACGAATAGCATCGTAAATAGAATAGTCCATGATCGTTTCACCAGAGGGCCCGAAAGATTGGGTTTGCTTCATGCTTCCATAGCGACTTGCCATGCCTGCAGCTAAAATCAAAAGAGTTGGTTTCATATTATTTTTTAATCTATATCTATAAATTGCCCGTTTTATGATCAGGCGGTTATTTAATTGTAAATTTGTGTTACGAAAATAGGGTAATCGTACAAATTATAGATGAAAATGCTTCTTGATAACTCAAATATAAAAGTTGATCACCTTGAAAGTCAATTATTGGACCAATTAGAGATCAAACTTTCTGTTATCCGGTTAGACCTTATCCATCCCATTATTTCCGGAAATAAGTTATTTAAGCTTTTCTATTTTCTACAAGATGCGAAAAAAAATCCTCAGAAACAAATTATAACCTTTGGTGGCGCTTATTCTAATCATTTAGTGGCTACTGCTTATGCGGGTAAACAAGCAGGTTTAAAAACCATAGGTATTGTAAGAGGCGAAAAGCCTGCGCAATTATCTCATTCCTTGCAAAACTGCCTTGAATATGGAATGCAATTGAAATTTATTTCCCGGCAGGAGTATGATCAAAAAGAAACAGCAGCTTTTCAACAAACCCTGCTTACTGAATTTGGAGACACTATTATAATTCCAGAAGGTGGCTACAATGCGATTGGAGCAAAAGGTGCGGCACTTATATCAAATTATATTGACGACAATACAACACATATCTGCTGTGCACTCGGTACAGCAACGACTGTTGCCGGTTTAGTAAGCGCCGCAAAAAAAGATCAGCAGGTAATTGCAGTGCCGGTATTAAAAGGATTAAATGATATTCATGAAAGGATCAGTTTTTTGTTGGGTGATGATCCCTACAAAAGCAGTTTACAAATAATGGATAATTACCATTTTGGTGGTTATGCTAAATATTCGCCTGAATTGATCGCTTTTATGAATGATCTGTACAAACAATATCAATTACCAACTGATTTTGTATACACCGCTAAGCTATTTTTTGCCATTTTTGATGCCATCAATAAAAACAAATTTCCTAAAGGAAGTAAGATCATTTGTCTACATACTGGCGGCCTTCAGGGTAATTTATCTTTGCCTGTTAATACTTTGATTTTTCAGTGATTTAGCGTTGACATCGCAGTATATTTGTCTTGTTAAGAATTGACGCTAACTGCATGAGGAAGATATTATTTGCACTGATACTTTTTTTACTGGTTTCAACCTGTTCTGTATTTGCGCAAGATACTTTGCCTAAGATCTCTATTCGCGCACTCAGCAATAAAATATTAGTTAGCTGGAGAAATGAATATAAAAAAACAGTAACGATCATTGATATCCAACGCTCCTATGATAGCATTAGAAATTTCGCCACCATCGGCACTATCTTAAATCCTGAAAGTGAAGACAATGGATTTGTTGATACCAAACCTCCAAAAGTTAAATGTTATTATCGCTTATTCATAGCTTTTGAAGGCGGTGATTATGTGTTTTCGAGATCATATCGAAAACCAGAAAAGATTTCTCCGGTAATTGCAGCCCCTGAGCATAATAATATACCTACTCAAAACACAATTGTTCCGGTTAAAACGCCCGATAATATTATTATTGCAACACCTAATCCTGTAACACCCATAAAAACCCCGCCTGCTAAGGCTGTTCCTGTTAAAGTAATACCGGTAAAAAAAGATACTGTTCAAACTGAATCAACGCCAGCACCAGTAATAGTAATACCTAAAAAAACTGATGTGGTAGTTGCGAAAGAAGACCTGATAAATTTAAAGCGCTTACCGAAAAATATTGTGACAGTGGATTATCATTATGCTTCAACAAGATATATGAAGATACAGCCGCTTAACAGTCCGGCCCTGGTGCGCCAACGGCTTGCTATAGATATTAACCCTGATAGCAGGGATGTGAAACGCATACATATCAATATAAAAAGAGACAGCACGGATATTATTGCCAGGATGCCATTTGCGCCAAGTAAATTTATCAATATTGGAAAGGATAATGATGTAGTGATAAACCTTCCATTATTTGCCAGTAAAAAATATTCTATTAGGTTTTATAACGAAAAAGATACTTCGGTACTATTTGAAATAAACAAAATAACAGAGCCGTACCTGATATTAGAGAAGGCAAATTTCAGGCACTCGGGTTGGTTCAGGTATCACCTGTACAGCTTTGGTGCCTTAGTTGAAAAATATAAGATCTATATAGCGATAGATGATAAAACAGTACCGATAGTGAAGGAGAAAGCTGACCCAATAAAAGAAAGATAATAAATCATTCATTAGCTTTTCAGCTCTACAGAAAACACTTGTTCAAAATAGTGTTGTATCTTTTGTTTCACTTCCTCATAGTTAACTTCTTTTCCCAACTCTTTTTTCAATGAAGTAACCTGTTTATCCGGTATACCGCAAGGAATGATATTGTTGAAATAATCCAGGTCATTATTTACATTCAAAGCAAAACCATGCATCGTTATCCACCTGCTGCAGCGAACACCCATAGCACAAATTTTTCTTTCTTTGCCGATCACGCCAGGTTCTATCCACACGCCAGTTTCTCCTTTGCTACGCTCGCCCTTAATGCCGTAATCAGATAAAGTAAGTATGATGATCTCTTCCAGTGCACGCAGGTATTTGCCAATATCAGTATAAAATTTTTCAAGATCTAATATAGGATAGCCTACTATTTGCTGCAATCCATGAAAAGTAATATCACCACCCCTGTTTGTCTGAAAAAATTGCATACCGCCTTCCTGCATTTTTTCTTCACTGATCAAAATATTATGGATATCGCCGCTTTTCCCTATTGTGTACACGGATGGATGTTCGCAAATAAGTAAATAATTGGTGGTGTCTTCCAGTTCTTCATTAGGCGATATGCCATCGTCTGCCGTCAAAACCCTGTTAGCAATTTTGATCTGCACATTCTCTTGCAACAATTGCTCCTGGTAATCCCAGGCCTTTTTGTACTCAATTATTCCGAGGTCTTTATATATAACAGTCTGCTTATTCAATGTATTGGTTTAATTTTGCAAAGATAATCAAATCCGGGAGGTATCGGATGGATCAAACATCAGCAAAAAAAGACAAGTGAGCACAGATCTAACAAATATTGACGACGAATTACAAGAAAGCGAAGAACTGTATGAACGACTGGTAATAGAGGTTCCTAAAGGGCAGGATTCGCTGCGCATTGATAAATTTTTAATGACGAAAGTAGAAGGCGCTACCAGGAATAAAATTCAGCAAGGCATTGATAATGAGATGGTATTGGTGAATGATAAACCGGTAAAATCAAATTATAAGGTTAGGCCCTACGATAAGATCGTTGTTTTTGATAACAAGAACCCTGAAACAACGGATATCATCCCCGAAAATATTCCCTTAAATATTGGTTTTGAAGATGATGATATTCTGATCATCAATAAACCTGCGGGAATGGTAGTGCATCCCGGGAGCGGAAATTATAACGGCACATTGGTTAATGGTGTTGCTTATTACCTGCAACAACAAAATCCAACGGTTGAAGAAAATACTTTGCCTCGTTTTGGGATGGTGCATCGTATCGATAAAAATACAACCGGTTTGTTAGTGATCGCAAAAAATCCGGCGGCCATGACGAATCTTGCTAAACAATTTTACGATCATACAGTGCACAGAAGATACATTGCTTTGGTGTGGGGAGATTTTGAAGAAGATGAAGGAACAATACGCGGACATGTAGGCAGGCACCAGCGCTTTAGAAAATTATTTACTGTTTATCCTGATGGTGATTATGGTAAAGAAGCTATTACGCATTACAAAGTGTTAGAGCGTTTTAATTATGTAACGCTAATTGAATGTAGATTAGAAACCGGCAGAACGCACCAGATAAGGGTTCATATGCAATCGATCGGGCATCCGTTATTCAACGATGATTTTTATGGCGGTGAAAAAATTGTAAAGGGAACCGTGTTCACTAAATATAAACAATTTGTAGATAATTGTTTTGCCATTTGCAAGCGACAGGCTTTACACGCTAAAGAATTAGGATTTATCCATCCTACAACAAAAGAACCTATATTTTTTGAAAGTGAATTACCGGCTGATATGAAAGATGTGATTGAAAAGTGGAGAAAATATATCTTAATAAAATAGATTGTTACAACTTTTATTAAATGTAAAATATTGAATCATAAATGTAAAATGTAAAAGTTGAGGCGTAAGCCGCTGGAAGGCTCTTGCATTTAGTTTTACATTTTACATTTTACATTCGATATTTTACATTTTACATTTATAGAGGATAATTAATGTTGCAACATAGACCTACTTCATTAGCCATAAATCTTTTGGCATAATTTTTTCGTTAGTCTACCTCAGTAGCGAGAAACGCGAAATAAAACTAACTAATATGCTAAAAACTGTTTCTTTCCAATCACTGTCCCTGTTATTTGCCCTATTGCTTCTTTTTAGCAGTTGTGCGTTTAAAAGTGTAACGCGTTCAAAAAATATCACTTACCAAATGGCTGATTCAACAATTAATACTACGGAAGAAAAATTAAATGTATTTGCTCCGCGAAAACACAAACAACTAAAAGATGTTTTGATCTTTAT
>DATHHR010000018.1:0-10726 GCA_035317105.1 Ferruginibacter sp.
AAATTAATTTCCTTCTTTCTTTCAGTACTACATCTGCAGCTCTTGTAATAAGATCGTTACTGATGCCTGAAGCTATTCTACCTAATGTACCAACGCTACAGGGAATAATGATCATCGTATCATATTGCCCTGATCCTGATGCAAATGGAGCGTTAAAATCTTGTTGAGTATAAAATTTTACGGGATAATGCTCATAATTTTTATTGCCCAGCTCCGTTTGCCAAACCAATTTGGCATTTTCAGTTAAAACAACCGAAAGCTCACTCCACTGGCTCTTTATCCCAATCAATTTATCTAATAATACCTTCGGATATATAGATCCGCTGGCCCCGGTTATTGCTACAACAATTTTATGCATTAATTTGTACTTAAATTAATGTCTAAGCTACTAAACAATTGCTGTATGAAAAAGATTGCCTACTTATTTATTCTTGTATTGATCGTGATGATAGCAGGATCATTTATTACCGCTCCTAAAGAGAATAGTATCCATTGGATCACTATTGCAGAAGCACAAAAAGAATACCAGACAAATCCTAAACCTTTTTTAGTGGATGTATACACAAGCTGGTGTAGCTGGTGTAAGGTAATGGAGAAAGAGACCTACACTAACGATAGCGTTGCTAATTATATCAACACACATTATTATGCTGTAAAATTAGACGCGGAAACAAGAGATACGATCGCATGGGGCGGAAACAGGTATGTATATAAACCCGAATACAAAGCCAACGGATTTGCAGCTTATTTACTGAACGGACAAATGAGTTTTCCTACAACGGTTTTTATTGCTGATATCAATACACAGCCTGCGCCATTACCAGGTTATTTAAAACCTAATGAATTTGAAGTGCCATTGGAATTTTTTGGTAGCGGTGCTTACAAAACAGAAACTTTTGTAGATTTTTCAAAAACATTTTCTGCAAAATGGTAAAATGATACAGGACATTTGCAACAACTAGTACCGCTCATCTTACATAGTTCCCTTTTAAATAAACATACCTGAAAATCAGTGATTCAAATAAAATTGTTGTAAATTGAAGTACAATATTTTTACATCATTAAAAACAATTTGCTATGAAAAAAGTAATACTAGCGATCGTACTGGTTCTTGGAGTTACGGGTTTTGCTATGGCTCAGGGCTCTTCAAATGAAGGCAATCCTCCATACCATCATCACCACCATCATCATTTTCATCACGGCGATCACAGATAAATAATTCTGACATCTATAATGACAAAGCCTGTAGCAAAAACTACAGGCTTTTTATTTTTCTGATCAATGCCATATTATCCAAATATTTCATTCAGCAATCCTGCCAACCGTATACCTGCTTTAAGTAATTGATTATTTAGTATAGCAATATGATCATAATTATAGCGGTAGCTTAATTTTTGTTCATTCTGATCTATCTCGCTGTATAATTTTTCTGCGATCTGGTTTGATTCGTATAACCATTGGCTCACCGGTGCTTTTTGCAGGGATTGCCTTTCTGCCAAAGTTGAAAAATTGATAGCAGCAGCATATTCGGTATAACTCAATTGTTGAAAGTCTATTAATTTTTCATCCCATACTGCATGCAGGTTAGTTGGTTCTCTGAACCACATCAACCTTATTTTATTGCCTCCTTCATCTGCTGCCCTGCTTACATGCATTGGCTGATGTATGTCACCTACCAGGTGGATCAATAAGCGCAGGTACATGATCTGCTTTTCCTTCGGAAGAATAGTACTCTTCAATTGCTTTATTAAAAAATTCAATTCGGTGTACACATTTGCCGCAGTATCTTTTGATAAATATTCTTTCAGCTGTATATAACTCAACCCATCTGGAAGATCGATATAATGCATGGGCGTTAAATAACTATAGCTGCTATCAGATTTTATAAGATCAGCCCAATTACTTGCCATCGCAATAGACTCATTCCCTAATATTTGCTGAATGGCTTGTTTTGCTTTGGGCGTTAAATAGCTTTCTGCTATTTGTCCTACAATGCGGTGCCCTTGCACTCCCCAGGCCATTGATGTAAATGGCAGAAATAAAATAATAAAAAATATTTTCTTGTATGCTCTCATAGTAGCAGTAAAAAAAATCCCATTTTATACAAATGGGATCTGAATTTATTTGAATGATTTTTCTGCCATATCAGGAATATTAGCGGCTTTATAATCTCCTACATCTAATTTCTTTTTCGTTTCTTCAAAAGCTTTTAATGTAAGGTCAATATCTTCATCGCTATGAGAGGCAGTTGGGATAAGGCGATAAATAATATCTCCTTTAGGAATAACAGGGTATACTACTATCGAACAAAAAATACGATAGTTCTCTCTAAGGTCCATTACCATCTGCGTTGCTTCAGGAATATCACCTTTCATGAATATTGGTGTAACAGGAGAATTAGTGCTGCCAATATCAAACCCTCTTTCTTTCAAGCCATTTTGTAAGCGGCGTACATTGTGCCATAATTTTTCTCTGAGCTCAGGCATGCTTTTTACCATTTCCATGCGCGTCAACATCCCTTCTACGATCATCAATGGTAAGCTCTTGGCAAAGATCTGAGAGCGGGTATTGTAGCGTAAGTATTTCAATACATTTTTTGGTCCGCTGATAAATGCACCGATACTTCCCATACTTTTTACAAAAGTTGAAAAATAAAGATCAACCCCATCCTGGCAACCTTGCGCTTCATCAGCGCCGGCGCCTGTTGGGCCCATATAACCAAAGCCATGTGCATCATCTATCAATAACCTGAATTCGAATTTTCTTTTCAGCGCAACAATTTCTTTTAAGATCCCCTGCTCACCATCCATTCCAAAAACGCCTTCAGTGATCACTAGAATACCACCGCCATTTTTTGCCGCTAATTCTTTTGCTCTGTGTAATTGTTTTTCGCAATCAACAATATCATTGTGTTTAAATGCATAACGGTGCCCCATGTGCAATCTTGTACCGTCAACGATACAGGCATGTGCTTCTGCATCATAGACAATTACATCACGGCGATTCACCAGTGCATCGATACAGCTCATGATACCCTGGTAGCCGAAATTCAATAACATCGTATCTTCTCTATTCACAAATTTGCTGATCACTCTTTCCAACTCGTCATGCTTATCTGAATTACCACTCATCATTCTGGCACCCATCGGGTTGCCCATTCCGTACATTGCTGCCGCTTCCGTATCTATTTTTCTAATTGTCGGATGATTTACTAAACCCAGGTAATTATTTAAACTCCATACGATCATTTCTTTACCCCTGAAATTCATTCTTGGCCCTAGTTCACCTTCTAATTTTGGAAAAGCAAAATAACCGTGAGCCCTGTCCATATGCTGACCGATCGGTCCGCCGTCTTTTACTAATTTGTCGAAAACATCCATAATGATCCTGATTTTTAGTATTTAGTATATTATTCTATCCGAGTAGGATTGAACGCCTGCAAATTTAAGGTTTTGACCTCAAAAAGCGTAACCTTCTCTTAACATTCAAATTTGCAACAAATGGGTGGATAGGCTGCTACCTTTGGTAAAATTTAACAACATGAAGCGCCTGATCTTATTTGTTCCTTGTTTATTATTAATTGTGAGTTTTTCCACTGCTCAATCACTGTCAAAAACAAAGCCGAAGCTGATCATTGGACTGGTGATTGACCAAATGCGTTGGGACAATTTATACCGCTATGCAGATCATTACAGCGAAAATGGCTTTAAGCGTTTATTACGCGAAGGATTTAGCTGCGAAAACACCATGTTGCCTTATACTCCTACTGTTACAGCCTGCGGACATACCTGTATTTACACCGGAAGCGTTCCTGCCATTACAGGCATTACCGGTAATAATTGGTGGGACCAGGATGTCAATAAAGAAGTGTATTGTACAGAAGATACCAATTATATAACTGTCGGTAGTAACACTAAAGCCGGGCAAATGAGCCCGAACAGAATGCTCGTTACAACTATTACCGATGAATTAAGATTAGCAACAAATTTTAAAAGCAAAGTGATCGGCATTGCTTTAAAAGACCGCGGTGCGATATTACCTGCAGGGCATAGCGCTAACGCTGCTTATTGGTATGATGGAGATAATGGCAACTGGATAACCAGTAGTTATTACATGAGCGCATTGCCTGATTGGGCCGATCAATTCAATAGCAGAAAAGTGGTAGATAGTTTGATGGCGATCAACTGGACAATGGTAGACGCTGCCAACACCTATACACAAAGCGCTCCTGACGAAGAAAGTTACGAACGCAAATTTGATGGAGAAAACGGTACGTCATTTCCGCACAACACCAATAAATTAGGAGACAAAAAATATGGCATTGTAAGATCTGTTCCGCAAGGAAATACGTTAACCCTTGATTTTGCAAAAGCTGCTATCGAAGGAGAACAATTGGGCATGCATGGCAATACGGATTTTTTAGCTATCAGCTGCTCTTCTACCGATTATATCGGCCATCAATTCGGCCCAAATTCTGTAGAAAATGAAGATGATTATTTACGGTTAGATAAAGACATTGCTGATTTTTTAAAATTTCTGGATACCAAATACGGCAAAGGAAATTATTTATTGTTTTTAACGGCTGATCATGGCGTTGCCCATATACCGGGCTTTTTAGAAGCAAACAAAATACCTTCAGGTTTTTTAGACGCGAATGCGATGATATATTATCTGAATATGAACGTGAAAGCAAAATACGGTTTGGAAAATATGATCGTTGACGCAGATAATTATCAGCTGACATTAAATCATCCTTTAATGGATTCGGCTAAGATCAACAGAGAAGCAATGATCGATTTTTTATTGCCTTTGATAAAAAAAATAACTGGTGTTGCGAATGCATTTGATATCGCCAATATCAACACAGTAACACTTCCCGACATACAAAAGAAAATGCTTAGCAATGGATATTTTGCCAGGCATTGCGGAGATATACAATTAATTTATCAGCCAGGCTGGATCGATGGCGGGCCAACAGGCACCACACATGGTTTATGGAACCCGTATGATGCGCATATACCTTTAGTTTGGTTTGGTTGGGATATTGCACACGGACAAACTAACAATGAAGTGTACATGACGGATATAGCGCCAACTATCGCTGCCTTGCTTCATATCCAAATGCCAAATGGCTGTATCGGTAAACCAATTGTAGCGATCACAAAATAATACATACCGTTTTGTATATAAAAAGCTCCCGAAATGATCGGGAGCTTTTTTATATTTATTATATCAGACTTAAGAGCAGATTATACAATTAACCGTATTTTCATAACTCATTAACTATTGAACCATGAGAATATTTTTTTTTACGCTATTGCTATTGGCTGGTTACACATCGTTTGCACAAACCTATGTTTCACTTGCACCTTCGGTCACTAATACTGCCGGAACGCTTGCCGATAAATCTAATCTGGCACTTGAAGTAGGTCAACAATGGGATGTTTTTAGTTTAGGTTTGGACCTGGGACAAACAACCCTGAGCCCTCAGCACGGAAAAGACACCAGTACTTATTTAGAGATACGCCCCAACTTAAATATTTTTCAGGAAGGGAAATTTACCAACACATTTACGGCAGGTATCGGTTATGTTTTTGGTGCTAAAGATAATTTACTGACTGAAGTCACTTATGGTATAGAATATTCCTGCACAGAGCAAATGCATTTTAATGTATTTTTTGGCAACTATTATTATAGCGGAAGAACGGCAGCAACTAACACTTCTTTCTTTGGCGTTTCTGCGGCATACTATTTCAAACCAAATAAAACCGGTGCTCTTATTAAGAAAGGCGACAAATAAATAAGCGGGATTAACCGTTTGTTAAACCCTTTCGGTTCGAGTTTTATTCTTTAAATTACCTCTGTAACCAATCATTGTATAAATCCTTTTTATAAAATTCATTTTATCTTATGGCACAGGCACAAAACATCCCCCTTAAACTTGCTGAATTAAAACACCGCAGAGAACTATGCATGAAAGAGCTTAAAGGAGGAAAAAAGATCTCTGCGCTTGGTAAATTTGCGGTGTGGATCACCAATAAAGTAGGTAGTATCGGCTTCTTTTTGATCATTTTTTTCTGGACATTTACCTGGTTATTGTGGAATATGCTGGCGCCGGTTGCCGTTCGCTTTGATCCTTATCCTGCATTTGTATTATGGCTGTTCATTTCAAATATGATCCAGTTGTTTTTATTGCCACTGATCATGATCGGACAAAATTTACAATCGCTGCAAGCAGATGCAAGGGCTGAAACAGATCTTAAAATAAATGAATTGGCAGAGATAGAAAATGAAACGATATTAATGCACCTTGAGAATCAGAACGTGATCATCATGCAGATCTTGAAAAATATTGAATCTAAAACGGATACGATGGATCCTAAGTAATTATTAATATTTAATAGATATAGCCCGATCCTGCTGTAATCTTTTTAATACAAATAACAATGCTCCTTTTTGGAAAGGAGCATTGTATAATTCGTTGAACTAAAACGGTAAGAAATATTTTTAGTTGTTTTTCACAACATCCAACGTACTAGTTTGGGACGAAGACTTTTTATCGCTAAACAATGATCTATTGTATTTTGGTAACTCGGTATAAGATACCACTTTGCTTTTATCAATCTGTGTACCCCAAAAATCCCAATATTGAGTACTATTTCCTGTAGTTACATACCCAAGGATCCAACGTGTTCTTGAACCAAGCAAACAGCGATTGTCGTTAGTTACCTGTATCCTGAATTTAGAACAAGAATGAACATTTACCGTTGTAGTAGCCTGTGGCACAGGTACAGCATCATACTGTATGTCATTAGTAGTATCATGAGATACTTTAATTCTAATTTGCGCTGTTAAAGACTGAGTAATAATTGCGGCTATTACAACCGTTAATATTTTTTTCATCTTGTTTATAGCAATTTTTACATTTAAAAAAAGCAAATGTATCTGTAAAAAATAGAAATAATACTACAATCTAATGAATGTTAAAAAAATGTGCATAACTATGATAGAAGATACACAATAAAAAGAGAACTATTGAGTTGTCGTTCGCTTTGAGCCCTATTTTATGGCTGTTCAATCAATTATGACCGGTTATTTATATTGCTCTTAGTAATAGGACAAATTTGCCATGCTGCCGGCTGATAAAAGAGCTAGAACAGATACGCTGGATACTAAAAAGGGCTGATTATCTTTTAACTATTTCATCTACCGTTTCTTTGGTATGTCTTCTTTGCAAGACAATATTGCCATCGAAATGGGTAAGTCTTCTATAATCATGTCTAAAATCCCTGATATTCTCTATGTCGTATTGATTATCTAGTACAAAGGTAACTGTGTGGCGTTTTCTATCGAGTACAGCTACCCTAACATCAGTTGGACTAATGTCTTTAAACTCTTCAGCGCGCCACATTTGTCCCACGGTAATATGTTCTTCTGCCTTAACAGCATAAGTTGCATCGCAAGCCGTAAGAGATACCGCGGCAAACGGAAGTAATAATAGCAAGTTTTTTATCGTAGCAAGTTTTGGTTGGTTTGGCAAAGGTATATAAAATATATTTAATGCTTACCAAGCTTCATTTTCTCGCTTAAATAAAGGTTTTATCATCAAATTGGTCAAAATAAAGCCATCTGTAAATAGAATGGCTTTCCAACTAAACAGATGTTTACAGACCTCAGCTGCATATTTATTTCTCCGCAATATTGAATACCTGCTTGGAAGTGGCAATTGCAAAATCAAGTGATCTTCTTCCGGCGCCTTCGATTACTAAAAAAAGACAGGTAAGTATTTGTGCATAATCAGACCGTATTTCATGCAAAACGGCCCAAATACCTACTTTTGGAGGTGCCGGCGGCAATGGCAATGGACTGGTGCCAAGATATAGTGCAATTTTGGTGCTGAGCACGGCAACGATCATTTGTATAACAAAATAGAAAGCTGTAACCCTTGTCAGTAATCCAAAGATCAATAGTAGCCCTCCGATGATCTCGCCTACTGCTACAAAATGAGCAGTAGTTTCGGGGAAAGGAAATCCCAATTTCGTGAACCTTCCTACGCCCTGGTTTGTGTAAACAAATTTTAAGATGCCCTCCCAAAAAAATACGGTCCCGGCCATTAAACGAATAATTAAAATACTTGATTGCCCGGTAACAGGCGGATTAAGGAACCAATTAATAATCTTTTTCATTGCTATCATTTTAGGTGAATAATACCGCAAACATCAACACTCAGCCATTATTTTAAAATTCAATTACATTATCTATAGGTTTTACTTGATTAAATACTGGTTTATCAAGGATCCCACTTATATGGTGTAATAATATTTTAAGCTGGCCCAGTGTTATTAACTTTGAAAAAAGCAATTGTGAAAAGCAGAACAGTTATATATCATTTTCTTTTTTGGGCAGCCATTTATCTCTTTTGGATCATTGTTTTTCGTAGCTATTCTTTTCCGCTTACCAAAACGATGACGATCGAGTTTTGCTATTTGATTTTTATTACGATAGACTATTATGCCATTAGTAGTTTCATCATTCCAAAATTTCTGACCAAAAAGAAATACGCCCTTTTTGTTTTAGCAACAATCGGGATCATTTTACTTTCGGCATATTGCAGGGCTTTGCTCGCGCTACAAATGAATGGGCATTTTTTTCATACGGCTCCTGTAGATCTCAGTACGCTATATTTAAATTCAGTAACTAATATTTCGCTTTGGGTACTGATAATTACATTGGGCAAGATGTTAATTGATAGCAAGCAAACGCAACAACAGCTTGAGTTACTGGAAAAAGAAAGAATAAAAAACGAACTGGATTATTTAAAAGCGCAAATCAATCCGCATGCGCTTTTTAATTCATTAAATACTATTTATGGGCATATTGATAAGGGTAACCAAACGGCAAGAAATACCTTGTTACAATTCTCAGAATTATTACGATATCAATTATATGATTGCGGTGCCGAAAAAGTAAATTTGGAAAAAGAAATAGCCTATATAAAAAACTATATACTTTTTCAGCGTTTGAGAAAAGATGATCAATTAACAGTATCACTTGACATAAAAGAGATCGAACCTGATCTTAATATCGCACCGCTTCTATTAGTAGTGCTTATCGAAAATGCATTCAAATTTGTTAGTAATTTTTCTGATAAAGAAAATAAGATAACTATCAACCTATTTACAAAGGACGGTTTTTTATATAGCTCAATTATAAATACAAAAGAGTTACAGGAGCCCTCAACAGTAAAGGACGCTAATGGTATTGGGATCACTAATTTAAAAAGAAGGTTAGAATTATTATACCCCGATAAGTATGATTTCACATCAACGAATAGCAACGATCTTTATGTAACAAATTTAAATATCAATTTATCATGAAACTAAAATGTATCATAATAGATGATGAACCCATTGCCAGAAAAGTGTTGCAGGAATTTATTGAAGAAATAGATTATTTAGAATTAGTAGGCCAAGTGGAAGATCCGTTAAAAGCGATGCCTTTATTAAATAATAATGCCATTGATATTGTTTTTTTAGACATCAACATGCCCAAAATAAACGGCATTGATTTTTTAAAGAACTCAACAATAAATGCCAGTATCATTATGACAACTGCTTACACCGAACATGCTATAGAAGCATACGGTTTGGATGTGCTGGATTATTTAGTAAAGCCGATCGCCTTTGAACGTTTTCTGAAAGCATGTAATAAGGCAAGGGCGGCAGAAAGATCAACAAAAACAATCCCTGCAATAAATGATCATTTTTTTATAAAATGTGATACACAGATCGAAAAGATATTTTACAATGACCTGATCTACGCAGAAGCCATGCTGAACTATGTAATGTTGTATACCAAAGCAAAAAAAATGATGGTCTATATTACTATCAAGAGTTTAGAAGAACAATTGCCGACCGACATATTTATTAAAGTACACAAATCCTTTATTGTGAACATACACAAGGTAGATAGCATAGAAGGTAATATATTAAATATCGGAGCTGAAAAAATTGCGATCAGTCAAAACCTACGGGAAAAAGTGATCAGGGAAATTGTAAAGGATAAAATGATAAAACGCTGATACGCAGGTAAATTACATTTTCATAGCACCCATTGGACTAACCCCATTTCTATATATATACTCACTATTAAGTAAGTAAGCGCCACTAGTTACTACTACCTCTCCTGCATGCAAACCCGAAGTTATCTCTATAGAGTATCCATCATCAATACCTGTTTTTACCATTCTGGCACTATATACTCCTGGTCTTGTCTCTACCCAAATTGTAGCCCCATTTTCATCCCTCAAAACAGCATCGACCGGCAGCGAAATTGATACATGTTGATTGTTTTCAATTAATACATAAACAGGCATACCGGGATGTAATTGTTTATTTACATTGGGTATTGTAACCCGAACAAGATTAATCCGTGTATCAGGGTTAATTTCAGGATTTACAAAATCAATATGCCCTTTGATCTCAAGATTATCCAGATCAGGTATTTGTACTGTAGCTGTTCCATCTCTGTCGAACATTGATAATTGAGATGTGTAAACTTGCGCCTCTGCCCACAAAGTAGACATATCTGCTGTTTCTATTAATGAAACCCCTTCCATTACATAGTCCCCTTCTCTAACATTTAATTGAGTTATATAACCATCTTGATCACTATAAAAAGAAGTTGTAGTTGAGATCTCTTTTGCATGAGCGAGTTGCCTGATCTG
>DATHHR010000019.1:0-6037 GCA_035317105.1 Ferruginibacter sp.
AAAGTATTAGAAGCCTTAGATGGCGAATTGGTAGAAATGAAACGCTGCAAAAGCAATGGCCTGTGTTGTGGTGCCGGCGGCGCCCAGATGTTTAAAGAAGAAGAAAAAGGCGACCTGCGCATTAACCAGGAAAGAGCAAAAGATATGATCGAAACCGGCGCTTCAATAGTTGCCGCAGCTTGCCCTTTTTGCAATACCATGCTAACCGATGGGGTTAAAATGACCAATAAAGAAGATAGCATGCAGGTGCTGGATATCGCTGAATTAGTTGCAGAATCAATGGTTAATGGTTAATGGTTAATAGTTAATTTTGCCATGCGTTTACCATTTATCATTTACCATTAACAATTAGTAAGATGACCATCGATATTAAAGAACATATTCCCGAAGATTTTTCCGATTCATCCCGCGTATGGATCTATCAAAGTAGTCGCCTGTTTTTGATGAGCGAAGCATTTGAAATGGAAGATATGCTGAAAGCTTTTGTCAGCACATGGAAAAGCCATGGCGATGAAGTAAAGGGTTATGCCAATTTATTTTTCGGACAATTCATTGTATTAATAGCGGATGAAAGCGCAACAGGCGTTAGCGGTTGCAGTACGGATAGTTCTGTGCGATTGATAAAAGAGATAGAACAAAAATTCAATGTGCAAATGTTTGAAAGGCAAACACTGGCTTTTATAGTAAAAGATAAAATTCAATTGTTGCCATTATCTCAATTGAATTATGCGGTAGAAAATAATTTTATCAATGCGGATACCTTGTATTTTAATAACCTGGTGCAAACAAAAAAAGAGCTGTTAGAAAAATGGATCATCCCTGCAAAAGAAAGCTGGCTGGGCAAAAAAGAAATTTTTAAGAGAGTAGATCTGAACCGTTGATTGAAGTTGATTAAGGTGATCGCCATGATTTCGAAATCAACTAAATTAAAACAATCAGCTTCAATCAATGGTTCAGACAAAAAAATCCTCGTTCAATTGAACGAGGACTTTTTTATATTATAATTTGAATTCTTTATTGTGCAGAACTGCTATCTATTGGAGGGGCACTCGCCGGATGCGGGTTTTTAAACTGCGTTTCTATTTGCTGGATATTTCTTAAAAGAGCTCCTGCTTGTTGTGTTTCGTTTGCGATACCAGCTTGTTGATCTTCATTTAAATTAGATGCATAGGTTAGCTGTTGTTCAAGGTCTTTCTTCAAACTACGTGATACTTTTGCGGCTAATGTGCTATCGTTAGCTCTGTAAGCAGCTAATAAAAATTGCATTGAAATATAATCATGTTGCTGAAAGCGGGAAACCAAGCCATAAGGGAAGTTTTCATCTAACATATTCGAATCACATCTTTCCAATATTTTTACAGCGTCGGCTGTTCTTCCCATCTCTTCTAAAGCAAGGGCAGCTTGAGCAAATGATTCACGAATGGTAAGTAAATGACGGCGGTTTTCTTCATCATAATAAACGCCCGGTTTGTCTGCGTTACAAAATTTAAATTTGTTCATCATTTTATCAATCGTCCAATCCGCATTAATAGGACTATTCAATACAGGAACTAATTGGCAAACAAGGCCACTCTGACGAAGGTATTGGCCAAAGCCTAATTCACCATAATTTGATGTAAAGCAAATAGGGCGTTTCCAGTTATTAGCTGCGATGATGTTTAAAATAGCCGCGTCATTTTTAAACAATACTGTTTTAGGTATCTCAAATTGCAATTGCGATACTACGCTATCATCTGCATTAACAGTTCCGTTCGCACGAACAAGACTAAGGTCAACAGGAACAGTAACTTTTTTGCTTGGATAGATATTTAATGTATCCCCCTCATTGATCCTTACTTTATCGGGGTCATCACTTCCCGCATAATTTTTCATCATTGTATATAGATCCATTGATTGAGCAGGATCAACACCAGATACCGGTGAATAGTACAATACATCTCTTCTGGCTCCTTCTATCTGATCAGGAGTAAATACCTGTGCAATAGGATCGCTTTCATTTACTTTATAACGTTCCTGATTGATATACCAATCGGTACCTAATAAACTGGAATTAATAACCCTGATATCTCTTCGTATACCTTCCACTTCCTGTGCATACCATAAAGGATAAGTATCGTTATCTCCAAATGTTATCAGGATCGTATTTTTCGGACAGCTTTCTAAATAATCAATGGCAAGGTCTCTTGCTAAAGTTTTATTGCTACGGTCGTGGTCATCCCATTCCTGGTTGGCCATCAATACCGGTACTGCCAGTAAACAGATACCTGCAGCAGCATAGTTCGCCACCCTGCTGCTCATAAATTTATCGAACTGCTCTTTTACGAACATCACGCCAAATCCTATCCACATCGCAAATGCATAACCGGATCCTACAAAAGCATAATCCCTTTCACGAGGCTGATTGCCCGGCATATTTAAATAGATACCGATGGCAAGGCCTGTAAAAAAGAAAAGCAACAATACAACCAATGCATCATTTCTTCTTTTTTGTACATGGTAATAAATTCCAATAAGCCCCAATATCAACGGAAGCGCAAATAAGGTGTTATTAGATTTATTGTGCTTCATGCTATCAGGCATATATTTTTGGTCGCCTAAACGGGCATTGTCCCAAAAACTGATACCGCTTTTCCAGTTACCATCTCTCACATTCCCCATGTCAACGCCTTCAATATCATCTTGCTTACCTACAAAATTCCACATAAAGTATCTGCCATACATCCAGTTGCACTGATAGGCAAGGAAGAATTCTATATTATCCATCATGGTTGGTTTATCTAGCCAGGCGCCGGATTTAGAATCTTTACCAATGCCGGCAAAACTTGCGTAATAGCTTGCATGCCCCTGATCATTACTTGCATCCCACATACGAGGGAAAAGATGTTGATCATCATCAGAATATTCGTACGTTACTTTTCTGCCTGTCTCTGCATACTGTGTTACCTCTTTTACATAGGTTGGTTCAACCTTTGTATTTTCAACTTCTGCAGTAAAATCCTGTCCGTAAACAATTGGCCAGTCGCCATATTGATCACGGCTTAAATATCCTTCCAAACTAACAGGGTTATCTACATTGTACATATCAATAGCAACATCTGCATTAGAGCGGATCATTGTAGTGAAGTAAGTAGAATAACCAAGTATCATAAAAGCTAAACTCCATAAACCTAATCTTAAAAAAGACCAGTTATTCTTATTGGCGATATAAATACCTCCGGCAATTATTGCAGCCGCCAAAACAAAGAAAAATCCGAAGCCTGTAAAGAAAGGCAGGCCAAAGCTGTTGACAAAAAGTACATCCATATCGCTGGCCCAATTAATGATCCATTGAATAACTGCTTTTTGTACAAAACCTGTAATGGCACAACCAATAAAGAAAGTAATGATCAATCCCCATGTTGTAGGCGTATAGCGTCTTAGGTAATACATCATTACCATAGCAGGGATCGTTAATAAGTTCAATAAGTGAACACCTATTGAAAGGCCCATTAGATAAAATATAAGAATGATCCATTTATCAGCCTTTGTAAATTTAGCGGTGCTACCGGCCAATTGTTCTTCTTCAGCAGCAGCATCCCATTTAACCATGGTCCAAAAAACGATCGCAGTAAAAAAAGAAGAAAGTCCGTAAACTTCACCTTCAACAGCACTGTACCAAAATGAATCTGTAAATGTATAAGCAAGTGCACCAACCGCACCAGCAGCCATGATCATGAATATCTGGTTACCGGTTAATTCTTTTGCGGCAAGCCCCGGGCCAACAAACATCTTTTTTGCAAAATGCGTAATGGTCCAAAACAAGAAAAGGATACTGAAACCACTTGCTAAAGCACTCATGCTATTCAATCCTCTAACAGCTGTATGCGGACCGAAAGGCATCATAAAAATTCTACCAATTAATACAAAAAGAGGCGCTCCCGGTGGATGGGGAATTTGTATTTTATAAGCACTCGAAGCAAACTCGCCGCAATCCCACAAACTGCCGGTGGCTTCCATTGTCATAAGAAATACTGCACAGGCAATAATGCATATCACCCATCCGGTAATATTGTTGATACGTTTGTAATTCAGATTCATATGTAATTGGTTATAAGTCGGCAAATATATAGTAGTTTGTTGTTTACCCGTGTTAGGGAAATGTTTTTTATATGTTTTTTTAGAGAACTTGGTTTTTAATCAATGTTTTAATAAATAAACACTAAAAATGAGCGCTTACCTTTGCCAAAATGAAGAAAGCGTTTCTACAATTACATATTGCGGTTTTTTTAGCAGGGTTTACCGCTATTTTAGGAAAATTGATCGGGTTGAATGAAGGAATATTGGTTTGGTACAGGCTTTTAATAACTGTACTAACACTCGGACTAATATTATTCTTCCGTAAAGAATTGGAGAGGATCTCACCAAAAGATGTGCTTAAGATAGCAGGTGTGGGAGCGATCGTAGGCATTCACTGGGTATTATTTTATGGCAGTGTAAAATATGCCAATGTATCTGTTGGGGTTGTATGTTTAGCCGCCGCAGGATTTTTCACGTCCTTTTTCGAACCGCTTATTTTAAAAAGAAAGATCAGCATCATAGAAGTATTGCTGGGCGTGCTCACAATTATAGGTATCTATATTATTTTCGATTTTCATCCACAATATAAAGTGGGTATAATTTTTGGGATATTGGCTACGCGGTCTGCAGCTCTTTATTTCCCATCTTCAATAAAAAACTGGTCGAAGACTTTTCTCCAAGGATATTGACCTTATACGAACTGAGTGGCGGACTGATAATCCTGACTATCTTAATGCCTTTTTACCTGGCACATTTTCCTGCGGCTTATTACCTGCCAACACTGTCAGATTGGGCCTGGTTGCTGGTGTTAGCCTGGTTGTGTACCGTGTTATGCTTTGATCTACAACTGAATGCGCTAAAAAAAATATCAGCTTTTACTGCCAGCCTTACTTATAATCTAGAGCCTATCTATGGTATAATCTTCGGGTTTTTATTATTTCATGAGAACAAGCTGTTCAACTGGCATTTTTACCTGGGAGTAGGATTGATCCTTTTATCTATCATTTTTCAAATGATAAGGGTATTTAGGGCGAATAGGCGGAAATTATCCACTATTTAAAATTATTCATTGCTAATTATCAATTATTAATTAATTAATCCTTACCTTCGCCGTCCTAAAATTTTAGTACAAATGGCTAGAGTATGTCAGGTTACAGGTAAGAAGCCTATTACTGGTAACAAAGTATCGCATTCAAATATTAAGACAAAACGTCGTTTTTTGCCTAACCTGCAAACAAAGCGTTATTTCTTGGCTGAAGAAGACAAATGGGTAACCTTAAAAGTTTCTTCAGAGGCAATTCGCACCATTAATAAAAATGGTTTGTATTCAGTTGTAAAGCAACTGCGTGCTGAAGGCGTAAAATTATAAAAGCACTTATCCCGTTGTAAGGCGGGAAGTAATTAATAAAAACAAGCAACAATGGCAAAGAAAGGCAACAGGGTTCAGGTTATTTTAGAATGTACAGAGCATAAAGCTAGCGGTAAAGCTGGTACAAGCCGTTACATTACTAAAAAGAACAAAAAGAACTCACCTGAACGTTTGGAGTTGAAAAAATTCAACCCTATCCTGAAAAAAGTAACTGTTCACAAAGAAATTAAATAAATTAATCGATTTGACGATCTGTTGATGATCTGATCATTACAGCAAATCAAACATAAATTAAGTAGTCATGGCAAAAGCAGTTTCAAAGAACTCGAAAATTAAAGATAGCAAGGCCGCAGCAGATGCGAAGAACTGGACAAAAGTGATACGTGCAGTACGTAGCCCTAAATCAGGCGCTTATACTTTTAAAGAAGCGATCGTTCATAAAGACAAGATCAAAGAATACTTAGCTAACTAATTTTAGCTTAAGGGAATAATAATATTAAAGCTGTTCTGATTTATTTCGGAACGGCTTTCTTAATTTTAGTTAGCTTGGGTTGTAACAATTATAACTAAACTGCTAAACTATAAACCACTAAACTTATCAATGGGAATCTT
>DATHHR010000020.1:0-7614 GCA_035317105.1 Ferruginibacter sp.
AAGAATTGCTTACACATGGCAACAAGCATTGAACAGCGATCCTGCAAGCGAAGAGTATAAGGATCAGATCCCTTACACACCCAATAATTCAGGTTCAGCAATAGTCGCAGCAGGTTATAAAGGGTGGAGAGCCGGTTACAATTTATTGTTTTCAGATTACAGGTATGTATTGGGTGCAAACAGTCCGGCCAACAGATTACCGGGATGGATAACGCAGGGTGCATTTGTTAACAAAACGGTTGCTATACACCAGGTTCAGGCAAATATAAAATTAGCGGTAGAAAATATTTTCGACACAAAGTATTACGTCGTTAATTATTATCCTATGCCCGGAAGATCATACAACATAAGTATAATATTTAATAATTTATAAATCAAAAAAAATAGAAATGAAAAAATTCAGTATTTTCTTTATGGTAATAACTGTGATAGCTATTGCCTCTTCTTGTAAAAAAAGCAGCAGCGGGAATCATTCACCGCAAGACACAACCGTGAACCATACAGATACTGCTATTATAGGTTTGTATGCATTAGGCCAGGGGACTTATGGAGCCAATAATACAACGCTTACTTACTATAATTTTGCTACGAACACGGCATCTACCGACACTTTCGAAAATATTAATGGCTTTAAGTTAGGAGACACGGGTAGCGATTTTATTATTTACGGCGGTAGAATATATATCGTTATGAATAACTCAGGTTATGTATCCGTAGCGAATGCTTTAAACGCACGTTATATAGATTCTGTCAGCTTTCAAAATGGCAGCGGTAATAAGGGGCCTGAAAATATAGTAGCTTATGGCGGCAAGGTATTTGTATCTACTACAGATGATTCCGTATCTGTTATTGATACAGCAACCCTGGCTATAACAAAAAATATTGCGGTAGGAGCAAACCCCGCGCAAATGGCGATAGTAGGCACCAATTTATATGTTAGTAATACGGGAGGCTTTAGTACTTACGATTCTACAGTTTCTGTGATCGATTTGAATACACTTACAGAAACAAGAAAAATAAAAGTGGGCTTGAATCCTGGCTATATTGCAGCAGATGCTTCGGGGAATATTTATGTTGCATGCACAGGAGATTATGGTAGTGTTGCACCTCAATTGGTGAAAGTAAGTACGACATCGAATACGGTTACAACATCATCCAGTATCGGTGCAGCCGTTGTTCGTTATTATAATAATAAACTGTATGTAACTGGTGACTACCTTGGATTATTTAGTACAGAGGTTTTAAGCACTACAGACCTTAGCGTATTATCAACATCATTTGTTTCAGATGGCACCACTGTAGAAGCTGCTTATGGCCTGGATATTGATGATTCAACAGGTAATGTATATATCAGCGATGCAAAAGATTATACATCCCCGGGAGAGGTTTTTTGTTTTGATAACACAGGAAAAAAGAAATTCTCTTTTTCTGTAGCGCCGACACCAAGTCCTATAAAAGTAGCATTTCTAAGAAAATAATTACTAGTGATGTTGAATGAATAAACATGAGCAAAAATATTGTCCACGTTGTACCATTGCCTTTGAGTGCAGGGTGGATGATATTGCCCAATGTCAATGTTCAAACATTAATTTAACGGAAGATGCGCAAATGTTCATTAGTGCCCGATACCGTGATTGTCTCTGTATAAACTGTATCATAGCAGAAAGTACAGCCTATAACAATAGCAAATTTTCGGGATGGCTTAAAAAATTGCTGCGGTTTCAATAGGATCTGCAATAGGTATAGTGAAATTGATTTATATTTAGTAAAAGTTTGTACTGCAATGTTTAATCTGGACAGCATATCAGGTAGAGAAATAGTTACCATCGCATTCACCTTGTTTGCTGTGATCGATATGTTAGGCTCCATCCCAATATTGGTTTCATTAAAAGGAAAGATCGGGGGCACCATAAAAACAACGCAGATCACATTGGTATCAGGCGGGTTAATGATCTTGTTCTTATTTTTTGGAAAAGAGGTATTGAATATATTAAGTCTGGATATACGCTCTTTTGCAGTGGCCGGTAGTATCGTGATCTTTATACTCGGTCTTGAAATGATATTAGGGATGGAATTTTTTAAGCAGGATAAAAATGATAAAACCAGCAGTGTTATCCCGATAGCTTTCCCCATCATCGCCGGTTCAGGGACATTAACTACCATCATGAGCTTACGGGCAAATTATGCTGTTGTAAATATTTTGATCGGAATATTAATTAATTGTGTGGTTATTTACCTGGTATTAAAATCCTTAACATGGATCGAGAAAATATTAGGCCCTAGTGGGTTGTTAGTAATAAGAAAATTTTTTGGCGTGATATTGCTGGCAATTGCGGTTAAAATATTCACTACAAATATTATAGCATTTGGAAAATGATCCCGTCCCTATATAAAGCGATCATAATTTTATTTGAAAGACAGCGCAAGCTGTCTTTTTTGTTACCGCTAATTTGCCGGCAGCGACATGATCTCTTCTTCCATCGCCTGTGTATCCTGGTTATTTTTGTTCTTCTTTGCTTCAGCTCTCATGGCTTGCCATTGTGCACTTTGGTCGGGCGTAAGGATAGTATTAAAGCTTGCGGCAGTCTGCTTACGCAATGCTTTTAGTTGTGTTAGTTTTTGATCTTGCGTAAGGCTGTCATCTGCCATTATCGTTTCTTTATTGGCCTTGGCATTTTGACGCAGCGCTCTTAATTGGATCTTTTGATCTTTTGTAAGATGTAAAGCCTGTAATTGTTGTCGTAAAGAAGGAGGCTTAGTGGTTTGATCAGTAGAATCTGTAGCTCCGGGTAAAGGGGCATCGCGCTGGATCTGGGCAAATGATGCTGCAGTAACAGATAATAAAAACAAAACGATCAATATCTTTTTCATAGCTATTTTTTGTATAGACCTGTTATCCAAGCGGAAGTTTAAACAGGTGTAAAATAAAGATCGGCCACATTTTACTGTGGCCGATCTTTATTATTTACTTATTTAGAATGCGACTATCTTAAGAAAAGCATTTCTCTGTATTTAGGTAATGTCCAGAAAGAATCATCTACTAAGATTTCTAATTTATCAACACTATACCTGATCGTATCAAAGTATTTGTTCTTGATATTTTCGCAATAAGCAATTGCTTTTTCGCGGTTATCAGTCAAAGTGTTTATTTTCTTTCTTTCTTCGATCATGTGCTCAACACCACTGCTCATCTTAGCAATATGTTCGCTCACTTTCTTCAAAATGTTCATTTGGTTAGCGTATGTATCTGCCGGTAAACCTGCATCTTTTAAGCCTTTGATATTTTCCAATAATACATTTTGATATTTAACAGCGCAAGGTAAAATAACAGTTGTAGCTAATTCACCGATCACTCTTGCTTCAATTTGTACTTTCTTAATATACGCTTCAAGCATAATTTCATGACGAGCTTCTAATTCAGAATGACTGTATATTTCATTTGATTCGAACAGCGTGTAAGATTTTTTAGCGATATAAGCATCCAATGCCAAAGGAGTAGTTTTTACGTTAGGTAAACCTCTTCTTTCAGCTTCTTTAGCCCATTCTTCGCTATAGCCATCTCCTTCAAATAAAACTTTTTTGCTTTCAACAACATATTTCTGAATGATATGCATGATAGCGATCTCTTTTTTATCACCTTTTTCGATCAATGCATCAACTTCTTTCTTGAAATGTTTCAATGTTTCAGCTACGATCGTGTTTAAAACGGTCATGGCATTAGCACAGTTAGCTGCAGAACCTACCGCACGGAACTCAAATTTGTTTCCTGTAAATGCGAATGGAGAAGTTCTGTTTCTATCTGTATTATCCAACATCAATTCTGGAATTGTTTTATGGATATCTAATTTAAGCATTGCTTCATCTTGTTCATCAAACTTGCCACCAACACGTGTTTCAACCTGACTTAAAACTTCAGTCAAATATTTACCAATGAAGATAGAGATGATAGCAGGAGGAGCTTCGTTAGCACCTAAACGGTGATCGTTACCCGCACTTGCAATAGACGCTCTTAATAATTCAGCATAATCATGCACCGCTTTGATCGTGTTAACGAAGAACGTTAAGAACATCAAGTTGGTTTTTGGTGTTTTACCAGGCGCTAATAAGTTAACACCAGTATCAGTAGAGATACTCCAGTTATTATGTTTACCACTACCGTTGATACCGGCAAATGGTTTTTCGTGTAATAAAACAATTAGGCCATGACGTTTAGCAACGCGCGTCATAACATCCATTAATAAAGTGTTATGATCTACCGCAAGGTTTGCTTCTTCATAAATAGGCGCACATTCAAACTGAGAAGGAGCTACTTCATTATGACGTGTACGTAGAGGTATACCTAGTTTGTATGCTTCTTCTTCGTAATCTCTCATGAAAGCATACACTCTTTCTGGTATTGCACCAAAATAATGGTCTTCCAATTGTTGGCCTTTTGCAGGAGGATGACCAAATACAGTACGGCCTGTCATGATCAGATCAGGACGGGCATTTACCATACCGGCATCAATTACAAAATATTCCTGTTCCCATCCTAAAGAAGAATTTACTTTAGTAACGTTCTTATCAAAATATTGACAAACATCAACTGCAGCTTTATCAAGCGCAACCAATGCTTTAATTAAAGGTGTTTTAGCATCTAAAGATTCACCGGTATAAGAAACGAAAATAGTAGGGATACATAGTGTTCTACCAGTTCCGATCTCCATGATGAATGCAGGAGAAGATGGATCCCATGCTGTATATCCACGCGCTTCAAAAGTTGCTCTTAAACCGCCATTTGGAAAAGAAGATGCATCCGGTTCTTGTTGGATAAGTGCATTACCTTCAAATTCTTCGATAGGTGTTCCGTCTCCTTTTAAAGTAAAGAAAGAATCATGTTTTTCTGCAGAAAGTTCAGTCAGTGGTTGAAACCAATGCGTGTAATGAGTAACACCTTTAGTTTCAGCCCAGGCTTTTAAACCGTTAGCGATCTGGTTACCCATAAAGCGGTCGATTTTTTTGCCGCCTTTGATCGACGCAACAAGACTTTTATATGCTTCATCACTTAAAAACTGGCGGGCAGTTTTTAGGGTAAAAACATTTTCACCAAAGATCGCGGTAATTCTTGGTGTAGGCTTTCCTGTGATATCCCCAGGCATTGTACTCAAATTGTCAATTGACTTAAAACGAAGTGATTGCATAAAGATTATAATTTAGAGTTACAAAAAAAAGGAAATAATTTCAATAAATCAATTATAATTTCTTTAAAAGTAAATTTTTTAACAAAAAAACGAGAAAATACAAATATTATATTATTTTTTAATGTTTATGGGATTTTATCCTTTCCCAATTGATAGTACATAAAACAGGGGTTAAAATGAAAGGCAGATAAATAGACCGGTACCTTATAATAGCACCAGTTATGGGGATAGTGTAGCCAATTATCATGATCAGCGAAAAGCTAAAAAAGAAGCCAAATAAGATGAACGACCGGGCATTTATTGATAGCACTGGTTTTTGTACCCGAACAAAAATGAAAAGAATAAGCAGTAATTGGTATAAAATAAACTCTATAGCAAAGGGGTATAGAAAAACTACCTTTTTCCCATCCAAAATATCAGGCCGCATAGTAGCATGTATAAATGCCTGGGGCGCATTATGTATAAAGCTGGTAAAATTTGGATACAGGGTATCAATTGAAATAGAAGAGTGTGCATTGTTGATCGTTAAAAAAGATGCTTGTTTTTGTGCAACGTAATTAGGCAGGTCGAGCGATGGCGATACTATACCCGCAGTAAAAAAAACAATAGCGCCAATGCCATACACTACCAGAAAAATTTTTAAAGGAGCATATTGTTTAGCTGAAACCCATATCCATGCTATAAGCGCGGGTACTAAGGCAATTAGAACAAAGTTGCGTTGCAAAAATATATACACTAAGCAAATAAAGACGACCGTTATATCAGCAACGTGTATACGCTTTTTGTCGAGACTGGTATATATATAATATAGCGCAATGCCAAGCGCCAATAATATTAACCCCTCTTTATGGATAGCGCTTGTAAATAATAAAAAGGAGGGTAATAAAAAGCAGCCGATCAGTACAAGGTTCTCTTTCCCTTTATAAATAGCGGCGAATACTTTATATAAAGCAAGGTTTCCAAACAATACAATAAAGTTGAAGAAAATAACATTGGTATAATAATTACCACCGCTAAAAATATCAAAAATAGAAAGCAGCTTGATAATAAGGTTGATCTTAAGATCATTCCAGTAAGAATTGACAGAACTAAAAAGGCCCGCATACCCTGTTTGATAACCGGAGCGAAAAATATTTAACACGTACTCCTTCGGATCTGTAAATAGTAAATGATATTCATTTAGTGCCTGGTTATGGTATTCCCAGGTATCGCCACCATTAAAATAATGCAGCATTAGCCAGCCGTTCGCTATGCCAATCATTACTTTTAATAGAAAAAGGGCGATCAGTATTTTAGGCGTAATGCCGCTATTTAGCATAAAACGGTTATTGGCCACCAGCCAGCAAAAGATCAGTAAATAAAGGGTAAAAAGTAACCAAGTCAATACTACCAGATTTAGTGTGGGAAGATAGTTAAAATAATAACTGCCAATGCTTCATTAAAAAAGGAAAGCAGTTTGTATTTTTGCACTCTATTTTTACAATTATGGATATTACAGTTACAACCGCCGAACAGTTAAGATTAACAGCTGAGGAATTTGAATTGATCAAGCAAAAGCTTGGTCGCACCCCTAATTTTAATGAATTATGCTGCTTTAGCGCTATGTGGAGCGAGCATTGCAGTTATAAAAATTCTATCAAATGGCTAAAAACATTGCCACGCGACGGAAAGAAAATGTTAGTTAAAGCCGGTGAAGAAAATGCGGGCCTGATGGATATTGGAGATGGATACGGCGTTGTATTTAAAATTGAAAGCCATAACCACCCAAGCGCCATTGAACCTTTCCAGGGAGCAGCAACAGGTGTGGGCGGTATTCACCGTGATATTTTTACAATGGGGGCAAGGCCGATCGCATCTTTGAACTCTTTGCGTTTCGGTAATTTGAAAGAAGCGAAGACACAACATTTGTTAGCAGGCGTTGTACATGGCATCGGCCATTATGGAAATTGTTTTGGCGTACCAACAGTTGGCGGCGAAATATATTTTGAAGATTGTTATCATACCAATCCATTAGTAAACGCGATGAGCGTTGGTACATTGAAAAATGGCACAACGGTTTCTGCGATCGCTACAGGAAAAGGCAACCCGATATTTTTTGTAGGAAGTGCAACCGGTAAAGATGGTATCGGCGGTGCATCCTTTGCTTCTGCAGATATTACGGCTGATAGCGCAGAAGACCTGCCGGCTGTACAGGTAGGCGATCCGTTCCAGGAAAAGAAATTATTAGAAGCTTGTCTGGAAGTAATAAAAACCGGAGCCGTTGTAGGTATGCAGGATATGGGCGCAGCGGGCATTATATGCTCTACTGCAGAAATGAGTGCAAAGGGTGAAGTAGGAATGAGGATCGATCTTGATAAGGTTCCAATGCGTCAAAAAAATATGAAAGCATGGGAAATTTTATTGAGCGAGAGCCAGGAAAGAATGTTGATGTGCG
>DATHHR010000021.1:0-14934 GCA_035317105.1 Ferruginibacter sp.
TTTCTTTTCCTAATAATAAAAAAGATACAGGGCCTAATAGAACAGGCTTTACATTGTATCCTTCGCGCTTTGCTTCGTTAAATTGGTTAATGACTTTATTTGAAAAAAAACTGAATTTTTGATTCGTTGTAAATTCGGGAACGATATAATGATAATTGGTATCAAACCATTTTGTCATTTCCATGGCGGTAACATCATAACCATCTTTTTGATAGCCACGTGCCATGGCAAATAGCAGGTCGATCTCCGGGAGCTGTTTGTCTTGCGCTAATGAATGATATCTTTCAGGAATAGCGCCCACCATTAATGAGGTATCTAATACATGGTCGTAAAAAGAAAAATCATTGCAGGGGATCAGGTCGATTCCCAGATCCTTTTGCAGTTTCCAGTTTTTTAAACGGATATTCTGTGCTACTAACTGTAGTTCGTTGGCAGAAATTTTTCCTGCCCAATATTGTTCATTGGCTTTTTTAAGTTCACGCTCACTACCGATCCTTGGGTAGCCTAAATTGTGGGTTATCATGGTATTTATGTTTTATTTTCTACACAATATTAGATTGTAAGATTATTATTCTGGTAGATTGGTAAATATTTGGTATTTTATGCTGTTTTACTGTATTTTTGCCGAATAATCGGCTATTTTAATACTAATAATCAGCCCATTGTAGAAAAATAATCTTCCATGATCGACGCGATAGATATCGACATATTGAAAATATTACAGGAAAATGCGAACGCGACCACCAAAGAGATATCGCTACGGCTTCATCTTACCACTACACCTATACACGAGCGTATCAAGCGGTTAGAGAAGGACGGCTATATAAAAAAGTATGTGGCCATATTGGATAAAGAAAAACTGAACAAGGGCCTCACGGTATTCTGTAATATTTCGCTAAAGCAGCATACAAGCAAGATCGGCAACGAATTTGTTGCTGAAATCGGATTGCTGGAAGAAGTGGTAGAGTGCTATAATATATCGGGTGATTATGATTTTTTATTGAAGGTTTTAGTGGCCGATATGCCGGGCTATCAAAAATTTGTGATGAACAGGCTGGGCTCTTTAAAAAGTATAGGAAGTGTTAAAAGTATATTCGTAATGGGTGAAATTAAGAACACTTTAGCACTGCCGATATAGAGTTATTAGACCACGTGAATAACATTTAAGTAAATTTTATAATTTGAGAGACTACCTTTATACCTGCGACAGCATTGACTTGTAGTCAATTTTTAAATTAACACGATTTTTTATGCAAAGAATAGAAACGCTTGTAGAAAAACTACAGCAACAATTACAAGAACAGGCAGATGTAAACCAGTTATTATTAACGGTGCACATGCTACAACATGAATTGGTTCACGCAAAAAATGCTTCAGTTGAAAATGAATCGACTGCTGTGAAAGTTTCTATGCCTTTTTCTTTAACTGTGCCAACTAATATATATGCAGCAACACAGGCAGCGCCTGAAAAAGTGGAAGAACAAAAACCTGTGGTGGAAGAAAAAATAATTGAAATACTACAAATAGACGAAGCAGAAATAGAAGCAGAATTAGAAGAAATAAAAAGAAATGCAGATGTAAGACAAAAAGTTGCGAGTCAAAACAAACAACATATTATGTTTGATGTAGATCATGAAGAAGAGATACCAACTTTGCGGCATCAGGCGACTGCAACTAAAATGATCGCAAGAGAAATTAATGAAACCGCAGTGGCAGAAAAACCATCGGTGAACGACCGCTTAAAGGAATCTAAAACCGAAGTAGCAGAAATGCTGATAGATACGCCTGTTAAGGATATGAAGAAAGCGATCGGTGTAAATGACCGCTTTGTATTTATCAATGAATTGTTTCGCGGGGATGAGGTAGCGTATGATCGCAGCATTAAAACGATCAACAGTTTTGATATCTGGCCAGAGGCCGAATACTGGATACGCAGAGAATTAAAATTAAAATTAAGCTGGCAGGATAATAATGAAATTGTAAAACAATTTGATCAGATCGTTAAGAGACGGTTCTCGTAAATAAACCGACTGATCTTTTCTGTCGCCCCCTTTTTAGCATACACATAATCTTTCGCTTCTTTACTTGCAGCTGCTAATTCATCGGCGTTTGTCAGCAGGTAAATGAATTCTTCTTCCAATTCAAGTGCATTGTTAATACTGATAGCAGCGCAACGATCTATCAAGTCAACAGCTTCTGCATATTTATCATAATCCGGTCCGAATAGTATTGGTTTTCCATACACAGCAGCTTCTAAAATATTGTGCAGCCCTTCTCCAAAAGCGCCGCCAACGTAAGTTATATCAGCATACTTATATAATCTTGATAACATCCCTATATTATCAATGATCAGGCAGTTTGAACTGATGCCTTTTTCTTGAAGCTCCAACAATTCAGAATAGAATATAGCATTTGGAAAAGCCGCTTTAACTACTTTTAAATTATCTGCACCAATTTCATGTGGCGCAATGATGAATTTTATGTTGGCATTTGCTTTTACATAGTGTACCAATTCCGCCTCATCATCTTCCCAGGTGCTTCCGGCAACGATCACCTGGCTATCGCCACAAAATTCTTCAATGCCTGCAACCGGTTCAAATTTTTCTGCGATCGCAATTACCCTATCGAACCTGGTATCACCGCTAATAGAAACATTCGCGATAACGCCAACGCCTGATAGCAGTTTTACCGATGCTTCATTCTGTACAAAAAAATGAGTGAAAGCACCCAGTACCTTTTTCCACATCGATCCATACCATTTAAAAAACGGCTGCCCCTCCCTGAAAATGCCGGAGATCAATAAAGTTGGGATATTCCTTTTTTGTAATTCTGCCAGGTAATAGAACCAGTATTCATATTTAACCCATAATACCAATGTGGGTTGTATGGCATCTATAAACTTCTTAGCGTTAGCGGCAGAATCCATCGGCAGATAAAAAACATGATCGGCACCCTTGTAATTTTTTTGAACTTCGTACCCGCTTGGCGAAAAAAAGGTCAGGATTATTATGGCAGTAGGATATTGATCTTTTACAGATTCCAATACAGGCCTGCCTTGTTCAAATTCACCAAGGCTGGCACAATGCATCCAAACTACGGATGAGCCCGGCTTTACAGTAATAGCAGGAAATTTTTTTCGGCCACTGAGCCATAATTTAGCCTTCGGATTCCAGAAGGATAATAGCCTAACCCCAATAAGGTAAAGGCCCAGAAAAATATTATAAAAAAATATAGACAATGAGTTTGATTTTAGGCAAATCTAATTCCTAATTGCTGATTTATAATTACTCTTGGAACGTTATCTTTGCCACACTTAAAAAAAAGTTGTTATGAGGCCTTTACAAATGGTTGATACTAAGACGCAGTACCTTAAAATTAAGCCTGAGGTGGACGCTGCGGTCTTATCGGTGATGGAGAGTTCTATGTTTATCGGAGGCAAAGTGGTAAATGATTTTGCGGCTAACCTGGCCGTTTATCATGGCGTAAAACATGCTATTCCATGTGCCAATGGAACAGATGCGTTACAAATTGCTATGATGGCGCTTGATCTTCAGCCTGGAGATGAAGTAATTACACCATCATTTACTTATATTGCTACTGTTGAAGCAGCGGCCATATTAAAATTAAAGCCTGTTTTTGTTGAAGTAGATAAAAAAACCTTTTGTATGGATGCTGATGCGGTTGAAAAAGCCATCACGCCAAAAACAAAAGCCATTGTGCCGGTTCATTTATATGGCCATGCTGCAGATATGGAAAGGATAATGGCTATTGCAAAAAAGCATAATCTTTTTGTGATTGAAGATAACGCACAGGCGATCGGTTGCAATTTTACATTCACCGATGGAAGGGTTGAAAAAACAGGCAGCATCGGGCATATTGGTTGTACGTCTTTCTATCCTTCAAAAAACTTAGGCGCTTTCGGTGACGGCGGCGCGATGTTTACGAATGATGATAAGCTGGCGGACAGAATGAAAATGATCGCGGCACACGGACAAAGCAAAAGATATTATCATGATATCGTTGGCTGTAATTCAAGATTAGATGCGGTACAGGCTGCGGTATTGGATATCAAGTTGAAACATTTGGATGAATATATTGTTGCCAGAAGAAAAGCGGCAGATTTTTATGATAGAGCTTTCAGCAGCAATCCTATAATAAAAGTTCCTTACAGAGCGGCTAACAATACACATGTTTTTCACCAGTATACGTTGGTGTTAGAAGGTGTTGACAGAGATGGATTGAATCAATATTTGGCAGATAACGGTGTTCCATCAATGATATATTACCCTGTGCCTTGCCACAAACAAAAAATGTTTGATGCATTTGGCGGAAGCGGTTATAATTTACCGATCACGGATTGGTTAACAGAAAGAGTGATCTCTTTGCCTATCCACACGGAGTTAGATGAAGAACAACAAAAATTTATCGTATCAAAAGTTTTTGAATTTATAAATAAATAACAAATGAAAATAGCAGTTGTAGGAACCGGCTACGTAGGCTTAGTAACAGGAACTTGTTTCGCAGAAACAGGGAATGATGTTACCTGTATCGATATCGACAAAGTTAAAGTTGATAAATTAGCATCAGGACAAATAACCATTTACGAACCCGGACTTGAAAAGATATTTTTAAGAAACCAGAAAGAAGGCCGTCTTCATTTTACTACTTCTTTGGACGATGGCATCAAAGGTGCAACAATCATTTTTCTGGCATTACCAACGCCTCCGGGTGAAGATGGCAGTGCCGATCTAAAATATATTTTGGGTGTTGCCAACGATCTTGGCAAGATCATCACTGAATATAAAGTTATCATCGATAAGAGTACAGTACCGGTTGGCACTGCAGATAAAGTAACCGCTGCGATTGCAAAAAATGCAACAGTTGCATTTGATGTAGTAAGTAACCCGGAATTTTTACGTGAGGGTGTAGCAGTGGATGATTTTATGAAACCAGACAGGGTGGTGATCGGTACAACATCTGAAAAAGCAATAAAAATATTGAACGAATTATATGCGCCGTTTGTTCGCCAGGGTAACCCGATAATTTTTATGGATGAAAAATCTGCGGAGCTTACAAAGTATGCGGCTAATTCATTCCTGGCTACTAAAATAACTTTCATGAACGAGATCGCGCAGCTTTGCGAAAAACTGGGAGCCGATGTTGATATGGTGCGCAAAGGAATTGGCAGCGATGAACGTATTGGCAGAAGATTTTTATTTCCTGGTATTGGTTACGGTGGAAGCTGTTTTCCTAAAGATGTACAGGCTTTGGCCAGGTCATCTTCAGAAGTAAACTACGAGTTTAAAATATTAGAAGCGGTAATGGATGTAAATGAAAAACAAAAATTACACCTGCTTCCTAAAATAGAAGCTTACTTTAAAAATAATTTGAAAGGCAAAAAAATTGCTTTGTGGGGATTGGCGTTCAAACCAAACACAGATGATATCCGCGAAGCCCCGGCTTTATATATTATTGATGCATTGGTTGCAGCAGGTGCAACTGTTACAGCTTTTGACCCGGAAGCAATGCCGAACGTAAAAAGCGTTATCGGCAATAAGATCGCTTATGTCGACAACCAGTATGATGCGCTGAAAGATGCAGATGCATTAGTGATCGCAACAGAATGGAGTGAATTCAGAACACCTGATTTTGCTAAAATTGTTTCTACGCTAAAGAACAAAGTGATCTTTGACGGAAGAAATTTATTCGATCTTTCTCAAATGGAAACATTAGGGTTTCATTACGAAAGTATCGGAAGAAGAAAGATCACAACAGCTTAATTAGATAACTACTAATAATATATAAACGTGAGTAATAATTTAAAAGGCAAAAGAGTTTTAATAACAGGCGCAGCAGGATTTTTGGGATCTCATTTGTGCGATCGTTTTATCAAAGAAGAATGCACTGTATTGGCAATGGATAACCTGATCACAGGCGATCTTAAAAATATTGAGCATCTTTTTAAATTGAAAGAATTTGAATTCTACAATCATGATATCTCTAAATTTATTCATGTAAGCGGTGAGCTTGATTATATTTTACATTTTGCTTCACCCGCAAGTCCGATCGATTATCTAAAGATCCCCATTCAAACATTAAAAGTCGGTTCTTTAGGAACACATAATTGTTTAGGGTTAGCATTAGCAAAAAAAGCGCGCATACTTGTAGCAAGCACAAGCGAAGTATACGGAGATCCGTTAGTGCATCCACAAACAGAAGAGTACTGGGGTAATGTAAATCCTGTTGGTCCGCGCGGTGTATATGATGAAGCAAAAAGATTTCAGGAAGCTATAACAATGGCCTACCATACATTTCATGATGTTGAAACAAGGATCATAAGAATATTTAATACCTATGGTCCAAGAATGAGGCTGAATGACGGACGTGCATTACCGGCATTTATTGGACAAGCTTTGCGTGGCGAAGACCTTACTGTTTTTGGTGATGGTAGCCAAACAAGAAGTTTTTGTTATGTAGATGACTTAGTTGAAGGTATCTATCGCTTATTATTAAGCGACTATGAACAACCGGTTAACATCGGTAATCCGGATGAGATTTCATTAAAAGATTTTGCAGAAGAAATTATAAAGCTGACAGGCACTAAACAAAAGATCGTTTACAAACCTTTGCCAAAAGATGATCCTAAGCAAAGAAAGCCGGATATTACCAAGGCAAAAGAGATTTTACACTGGCAGCCAAAAGTTGCAAGAGCAGAAGGTTTGAAAATAACGTACGATTATTTCAAAACATTATCTGCGGATGAATTGAATAAGCTGCCTAAAGAATTTGAAAGCAGAAAATAGTATAAACCTAAAAGTTAAAAGTCAAAACCAAAAAGTAAAAGAGTCAGAATAACTTATGGGTTTTGACTTTTAACTTTTGACTTGAGAAGACGGTGCTTTATAAAATATTACTACATGTATCAGGAATTGCTCGATAAAAAAAATAAACTAGCCGTGATCGGTTTAGGGTACGTGGGCTTACCTATTGCGTTGGCTTTTGCAAAAAAAATAAAAGTGATAGGGTTTGATATTAGCGCGAAAAGAATTGCGATGATGCAGGAAGGCATTGATCCTAGCAAAGAAATTTCCAAAGAAGCATTTGAAGGTTGCGATATTGAATTTACACACGATATCGAAGTATTAAAACAAGCTAATTTTTTTATAGTAGCTGTACCAACACCTGTTGATCAGCAAAATGTACCCAATTTAATTCCTGTTCAAAAAGCAAGTGAAACCGTTGGTAAAGTGATCAAGAAAGGAGATTATGTGGTGTTTGAAAGCACCGTCTATCCTGGTTGTACAGAAGAAGATTGTTTACCGATCATTGAAAATTTGTCAGGCTTAAAAAATATCATAGATTATAAATCGGGTTATTCTCCTGAAAGAATTAATCCGGGAGATAAAGAACATACACTGGCAAAAATTGTAAAAGTGGTTAGCGGTTGCGATGCTGAATCTTTAGAAGAGATCGCTAAAGTATATGAGTTAGTTGTTACAGCAGGTGTGCACAAGGCTTCATCCATTAAAGTAGCTGAAGCAGCAAAAATTATTGAGAATACACAACGCGATCTGAATATTGCATTGATGAATGAGCTCTCTATCATCTTTGATAAAATGAATATCAATACTTTCGAGGTATTGGAAGCTGCAGGGACCAAATGGAATTTTTTAAAATTTCAACCGGGTTTGGTCGGCGGCCATTGCATTGGCGTTGATCCGTATTACCTTACTTACAAATCAAAAAAATTAGGCTATAATAGCCAGGTTATTTTAGCGGGCCGCGCTATCAATGATGGGATGGCAGGGTATGTTGCTAAAAAAATATTACAACATATCATCCAGAAAAATGGCAACGTAAAAGATGCAAAAATTTTGGTGATGGGCGCTACATTTAAAGAAAATGTAAGCGATATTAGAAATTCTAAAGTGGCTGATGTTGTTAGGGAACTAAAATCTTTTTCACTACAGGTGCATGTAACAGATCCTTATGCCGATAGCGACGAATTGAAACATGAGTATGGATTTGAATTGATCCCGGAATTAAGTAAGGATTACGAAGCTATCATAATTACAGTGCCGCATAACGCATATAAAAATTTGGATGATGCTTATTTTGCCGGCATCACTAAACCAATTGCGATGATCGCTGATATTAAAGGCATCTTTCGTGGAAAGATCAACAGCAGGGCTTACTGGAGCTTGTAAGGTGTTGAAATTCGATTATTTATAATGACGCAACTTTTTCATAAAAAAAACCTGGATCAATTATCTTTCCTCATTACAGGAGGTGCAGGTTTTATTGGAAGCCATATTGCGGAATACCTTTTACAAAACGGCGCAAAAAAAGTAAGGGTGCTGGATAATTTTTCAAACGGCTTTCAAAGCAATATTGATATCCTGCAACAATACAAGGCATTTGAATTTATTGAAGGCGATATAAGAAATGCCGACACTTGCCAGAAGGCATGCGTAGGAATAGATTATGTTAGTCACCAGGCGGCCTTAGGCAGTGTGCCCCGCAGCATAGTAGAACCTGTTTATTTTAACGACGTAAATGTTGGCGGTTTTGTAAATATGCTAAAAGCTGCCATCGATAATAAAGTAAAACAATTTGTTTACGCTTCTTCTTCTTCTGTTTATGGAGATGAAGCAACATTACCGAAAATAGAAAGCAGGGTAGGCAATTGTTTATCGCCGTATGCCGCTACTAAAAAAACGAATGAATTGTATGCACAGGTATTTGCTGATGTGTATGGAATAAAATTAATGGGGTTCAGGTATTTCAATATTTTTGGCCCAAGGCAAGACCCTGATGGGGCTTATGCCGCAGTGATACCTTTATTTATAAAAGGGATAATAACAAGAACGCCGGTCTATATTAATGGAGATGGCGAACAGACAAGAGATTTTACTTTTATAGATAATGCCGTGCAGATCAATATAAAAGGCATGTTAACAGATAATGAAGAAGCATTGAATAAAGTATATAATGTAGCCGTTGGCGAGAGTTTTTCGGTAAATTACTTATACGATGCCTGTCAGGAAGATTTGGCAAGCGATTTTTTGGCAACATATAGAAAAGACAGGCCGGGAGATATTAGAAATTCTTTAGCAGATATTTCTTTGGCAAAAAAAATGTTGGACTATCACCCAACAAAGCGTTTCAAAGATGGATTGGCCGATACAGTTGAATTCTTTAGAAAAAAATATTCAGTATAATACAACTTACTTACTATGCCTTTTATTAAAACAGATATCCCCGGATTAATGGTCTATGAACCTGTAGTGCATAAAGATGACCGTGGTTATTTTTTCGAAAGTTATAACGAAAAAACTTTTGGGGCTAATGGCGTAGAAATAAAATTTGTGCAGGATAATCAGGCCAAATCATCTTACGGTGTTATTCGCGGATTGCATTACCAGCTTGATCCTAACTCACAAACAAAACTGATCAGGGCTTTAAGCGGAACTATTTTGGATGTGGCAGTTGATATCAGAAAAGGCTCACCGGCTTATGGCAAAGTTTTTACGATAGAATTATCGGCAGAAAATAAAAAGCAATTATTAGTGCCACAAGGGTTTGCGCATGGCTATTCTGTATTAACTGAAACGGCAGAAGTAATGTACAAATGCGATGCCTTTTATAGTAAACAAAGCGAAGGCGGTTTGGTATACAACGACCCTGCCTTAGCGATCGATTGGAAGATACCGGCAGATAAAGCAATTGTTGCGGAAAGAGACGCCAATCATCCCACCCTTATCAATTGTGTAAATAATTTTATTTTCAAAGGATAGCAATATGTCATCAGCAAAAACGATATTAATTACGGGAGCTAATGGCCAGGTTGGTAGCGAGTTCAGGGTTTTATCAAAAAAATTTCCGCAATACAATTTTTTATTGGTTGCCAAAGACGAATTGCCTATCGATGACATTGATGCCGTTAAAAAATATTTTGATCAACACAGCATTCAGTATTGTGTGAACTGCGCTGCTTACACAGCCGTTGATAAAGCAGAAACTGAAACAGCGAAAGCTTTTTTGATCAACGGAGATGCAGTGGGAAACCTTGCTGCTGTATGTAAAACAAAAGGAGCTCAGTTCATTCATATTTCAACCGATTATGTTTTTGATGGCACTAACACAACACCTTACCTGGAATCAGATCCGGTAAAACCAATTGGTGTATACGGCGCATCTAAATTAAAGGGCGAGGAGCTAGCATTACAAAATGATCCTGGCACTATTATCATTCGTACCTCATGGGTGTATTCTTCTTTCGGCAATAATTTTGTAAAAACGATGTTGCGTTTAATGAAAGAAAGAGAAAGCATCAGCGTTGTAAATGATCAGGAGGGTTGTCCAACTTATGCTGCGGATCTGGCGAATGCGATCATGCAAATAATTCAATCGCCTGGAACTATCCATTCCGTAAACAGGATATTTAATTATAGCAATTCAGGCATTATCAACTGGCACCAGTTCGCTGTTGCCATAAAAGAGTTGACCGACAGTAAATGTATTGTTAATTCTATTCCAAGTTCACAATATCCCACGCCTGCAAAACGCCCTTCCTATTCAGTGCTGAACACGGCGAAGATCGGGGAAACCTTTGCTATTGCTATTCCTGCATGGAAAGATAGTTTGATCACCTGCGTTGCTTTATTGAAATAGGTAGCGCCAATTTGCTACACAAACTTGTGTATTAGCCCATCTTTGCCAGTATATTTGCTACTCAAATAATAAACTATGTATAACTATTTCCAACGCAAACAGTATGTATTATTTATTGTGCTGCTGAGCTTTTGCTCAACCGTTTCTTTTGCACAGATCAGTCCTGCAGCTAAATTAATAGCAGATCCGAAAGTGATCATTGGGAAATTACCTAACGGACTTACTTATTATATCCGCCAAAATAAAAAGCCTGAACAAAAAGTTGAATTGCGTTTGGTGGTGAATGCCGGCTCTATTTGCGAAGATGATGATCAGCAAGGATTGGCACATATGTGCGAGCACCAGGCTTTTAATGGTACCACACATTTCAAAAGAAATGATATCGTTTCTTTTTTGCAATCTATCGGCGTAAGCTTTGGTAACGACCTGAATGCCTATACTTCGTTTGATGAAACAGTCTACATCTTACCTATACCAACGGATAAACCAAAAAATATTGAAACAGGTTTTCAGATATTGGAAGACTGGGCGCATAATGTAACTTATTTAGATTCGGATATCGATGGTGAACGCCCTGTAATATTAGAAGAAAGCCGTTTAGGCAAAGGAGCTGATGAGCGTATGGGAAGAAAAATATATCCTGATTATTATGCCGGCTCAAGGTATGCTGATCGTTTACCGATCGGGAAAGACAGCATCATTAAAAATTTCAAGTATGATGTATTGCGCCGTTTTTATCACGATTGGTATCGCCCCGATCTGATGGTTGTTATTGTTGTAGGAGATATTGATCCTGCGCAGGCAGAAACAATGATCAAAGAACATTTTGCGAAACTGACCAATCCTGTAAATGAAAGGTCACGCATTTACGCCAATGTCCCGGCTTATGCAAAAAGCAAAGCACTGGTTGTAACAGATAAAGAAGCAACTGATTATTATGGTTTGATAAATTATTCGGCAGAAAGAAAATATCCGGACACTACGGTGGCCGATTTTAAAAACTATATCATAAAAGACATTTACAGTACTTTATTGAACCAGCGTTTAAAAGAGCTTACTCAAAAAGACGAACCACCGTTCACCAATGCTTCAGCAGGATTTGAATCTGATGCCAGAGGGTATGAAGCTTTTAGCGGAGATGTTAATACGGGTAGCAATGATCCGGTAAAAGGCATTGATGCTTTTGTGCAGGAAGTAGAAAGAGTAAAAAAATACGGATTTACACAAGCTGAGTTAGACAGGGCTAAACTGAATCTTCTAAATAGTATAGAACAAGCCTATAATGAAAAAGAAAAGACTGAATCTTCAAATTATGTAGATGAGTATATCAGCAATTTTTTAGAACATGAACCAATGCCCGGTATTGAAAAAGAACAAGCATATTTTCAATATTTATTGCCTCAGGTAAAATTGCAGGATATAAATAGTTTATCGGATGGCCTGAAAGAATACCCTAATAAATTCATTGCGATACTGGGTCCTGAAACAAGCAATAAATTTGTATTACCTGCAAACGATGCTTTATTAGCGAATGTTACCGCAACAGAGAAATTGCCGGTTACACCTTATGAAGAGAAAGTAATGGCGACCTCTTTATTAAAGCACGAACCTACGCCGGGAGCAATTGCCGGCATGGTACAATTTCGTACAGATAGTGACATGGTTCGATATCCTGGCGATAGTGATCAGCTCGGTACAACTGAACTGCAATTGAGCAATGGGATCCGGGTAACATTAGCGCCAACAAATTATAAGGATGATGAAGTGTTAATGAGTGCAATACGCCCTGGAGGAAAAAATAATTATGGTTTGGCAGATAAATACAACGCCAATTATCTTACACAAGCAATTACTACGATGGGCGTTGGTGATTTTTCTCCGGTAGATCTGAGGAAAATATTAGCTGGTAAGACGGCAGCAGTAAGTCCAACCTTTACTGATATAGCTGATGGATTCAGCGGCAATAGTAGTGTTAAAGATGTAGAAACAATGTTGCAGCTGCTTTACTTATATGTAACAGCGCCACGTAAAGACACTACTTTATTCCGGTCTTTTGTAGAAAGAAATAAATCGCAAAGCGATTTAATTACTGCAAATCCGCAATCAGCTTTTATAGATACCATGTACACAAGATTGTATAATAATGATCCGCTCACGCCGATTATTATCCCTAAGCCTTACTATTTTGATCAAATAAATGTAGATAGGGTTTTACAGATGTATAAAGAGCATTTTGGGGATATGAGCGGTATGCATTTTACTTTCGTAGGAAATTTCACCGAAGGGCAAATGGAACCGTTGATCGAAAAATATATTGCGAGTCTGCCTACCACTAAAAAGAAGTTCGAATCTGTAGATAATAAAGTTCGTCCGCAAAAAGGGAAGCTTGATATCAATGTAAATAAAGGCACGGAAGCTAAAAGTTTAATACTGACTTTTTATACTGGCGAAACTCCTTACTCACAAGACCTTGACCTTAAAGCCCAAGCCGTAAGCGAAGTGCTTAATATTAAGATCATTGAAGACCTGCGCGAAAAAATTCAGGGTATATATACGGGTGGCATTTATGCAAAGCTTACCAAGATTCCTTACCCTCATTATTCGTTTATTTTGGAACTGCCTTGCGGGCCGGCAAAGATTGACACCTTGATATTTGCTGCTAACCAGGAGATAGAAAATTTAAAAAAGAATGGCCCATCAATAGAAGACCTGAATAAAGTAAAACAACAATGGCTGGAAAAAAATAAAACGGCTATGACGGAAAATAACACCTGGTTACAAGCGTTACAGGATATGTCGTTCAAAGGAAATGACCCCGATAGATTTTTGCACGCAGAAAAATATATAAATGCGTTAACGCAAAAAGATGTGCAGGATGCCGCAAAGCTTTTATTGAACGGTGATAACGTAACAACAGCGATATTGCGACCGGCGATTACAAATTAATATACGAGATATGGATCCTGCTAAGCAAAAATTTATCGACTTTGTTCATCGGCCCGCATTCAGGTGGTTTCTATTATCGAAAATACCTAGCGCTTTCTTTTCAGGTATTCGTGTACGATCGATCGGTGAAAACAAAAGCGAAGTAACGGTACCCTTTAAATGGTTTTCTCAAAATCCGTTTAAGTCTACCTATTTTGCTTGTCTGGCTATGGCGGCAGAATTAAGCACCGGATTATTAGCCATGATGAATGTACACGAAAAAGATCCTGCTATATCCATGTTGGTTATCGGGCTTGAAGCAAGCTATTTTAAAAAAGCTACAGGCATTACTAATTTTATTTGTGAAGATGGAATAGCGATAAATGATATAGTAGCATTGGCGATCAGTAGTGGTGAATCAAAAACAATAAAGTGCCAATCAATTGGAAAGAATAATGATGGCGAAATTGTGGCAGAATTTTATATTACCTGGTCGTTTAAGGCCAGAAAAAATAACAATAAGACTAAATTAATATAAAGCCATACTCCATATAAAAGGCTTAATTTAGATAGACAAACGAAAGGTAAACTTATAGCTATATGAAGATCGCGTTTCACGGGGCAGCCAGAACTGTTACAGGCTCAAAACACCTACTTACTTTAAAGAATGGTAAAAAAATATTGTTAGACTGTGGCATGTTTCAGGGAATGGGATTGGAGACAGCCGAACTAAATAATCATTTTGGTTTTAAAGCAGAAGATATCGATTACCTTATTTTATCGCATGCACATATTGATCATAGCGGTTTAATTCCTAAAATGGTAGCCGAAGGGTTTACTGGAAAAGTATTTGCCACGCCCGCCACTGTTGATCTTGCTGGTGTATTGTTGGAAGATTCGGCAGGCATACAAGAGAACGATATAAAATTTGCTAACAAACAACGCGCCTTACAAGATCTTCCTAACTTAATGCCCTTGTATTCAATGCAAGATGCACTTAGGGTAAAAGATCTTTTTGTGCCGGTTGAATACGATACCTGGTTTAAAATTGCTGATGGCATAGAATTTTGTTTTACGGATGTGGGCCATATAATTGGCAGCGCGGCTGTTCATTTAAGAATTACAGAAAATAGCAAGCTTACAAGAATAACATTTAGCGGCGATGTTGGCCGTTACCGTGATGTGATATTAAAATCACCCAAAGAATTTCCTCAGGCAGATTATATCATTATTGAATCTACTTATGGTAATAGTTTACACGAAGATCAAACGCAATCTCCCGATGCCTTGTTGCATTGGATAAAACATACTTGCCAGGAGAAAAAAGGCAAGCTG
>DATHHR010000022.1:0-27615 GCA_035317105.1 Ferruginibacter sp.
ATATCCAGGTGAAGAGAGGCGGCAAAATAATTGAAACACTGGATGTGTATGAATACTTAAACTCAGGAGATATAGGCAAAAGCATTTACTTACAAAATAATGATTTTGTATTGGTAACATTTGTCGATAAAAAAGTATTGGCAACCGGACAATTCAAAAGGCCGATGTATTACCAGTTAAAGAAAAATGAAGGCATTAAAGCATTGCTTAAATATTCCGGCGGACTTACTTCCAGCGCACTTTCTTCCAGCTTAAAAGTTATCAGCACGGAAAAAGAAAAACAAGTGATCCGCAATGTCGATGTAGTAGACTTGCTCAATAATGCCGATGCTGATTTTTCATTAGCAGATGGAGATATTGTAAAAGCTGGTTTGATAAACCCGGGCATCAGCAATAAGGTTGAATTAAAAGGCGAAGTACGTTACCCCGGATTATATGAATTAAAAAGTGGCGACCGTTTATTTGACCTGATCAACCGTTCCGGTGGTATCACTGCTAATACTTTTTTGCACAGGGCCTATGTTTTCAGGGGTGCGGGTGATTCTACCAATCTTAAAGTACAAAGAATAGAAGTAAGCTTAAATGATTTTGATAAAAATGATGTAAGCAGTCCTGATAATATTTTGCTACAAGTAAATGATGTGGTACAATTATTCGGGAATAACGATTTTGGCGAAGAACAATATGTACAGATATACGGAGAGGTTCGCAAGCCGATCGGCAAAACAAGAATATATACCGGCATGACGCTGGAAGACCTTTTGTATATGGCAGGAGGATTAAAGCCTTCGGCTGAATATGGCCGTTTAGAGATCGCAAGTATTGGCGATGTTGATTCAGCAGAAGAAGGACTAAAGCCAACAAAAACAATTATCAGATCTTATTCGATATCTCCTGACCTGCAATTGGATTCTGCGGCAGCAAAAGTTCTACTGAAACCATTCGATCAGGTATTTGTCCGCAAAAATCCTACTTTCCAATTACAACAAAATGTAGAGCTGGCGGGATTGTTTAAATACCCTGGCTCCTATTCTAAAACAGACCCCAATGAAAGATTAAGCTCTTTCGTAAGCAGGGCAGGCGGATTAAAAGACAATGCAAATATTGATGGAGCGATCTTATACAGAAACAAGACAGATCAATTCAGAGAAAGATTAATAAATAAAAACCGGTTGGATTCTACGGATAGCGCTTCTCTTTATTTGGATGCACCCATTAGCCTGGACCTGGCAAAGGCAATTAAAAACCCTAATTCAAGCTATGATATCGTACTGCAGGAAAATGATATCGTATACATTCCCGAAGCCAATCCATTTGTTGTAGTAAAAGGAAGCGTACAATCACCGCTTAGAATTGCACATGATCATGACCATTCACATATGGGCTATTATATTGATCGTGCAGGAGGTTACGGTGCAAGGCCATGGAGAAGCAGGATATATGTTACTTATGCTGACGGGCAAAGCAGGCGTACCAGAAATTTTCTTTTTATCCATTCTTACCCAAAAGTGAAAGGGGGATCTATCATTACTGTGCCTGAAAGACCTGTAGGAAAAAATCTGGCCGAACCTATTTTGCTACAGGCAATTGCTACTGCAGTACCAATTATTGTAGCCGCGATAATTATAAAAAATATAAATTAAACAATACCAGTGAGTACGATAGACCTGCTTAAAAATATAGCTGCAAGAGTTAAAAAATATAAGATACATATTCTTGTAGTAGCTATCATTTGCGCGATCATATTTTATATACCTGAACTAACAAAAAAAACGGTTTATACGGCTAAGGCAACATTATTTCCATTAAATAGCGATAACGAAAACGCTAATAATTCGCTCAGTGGGTTATTAGGTTTAAGCGATGCAACGAGAAGTTTTGGCAACGATAATGCCGTTAATATCCTTGAGCTGACTGTTAGCCGCACATTAGTACAAGAAGTTGCATCGAAAAGTTTACCTGCATTTGATAACAAAATGATCGCTGAATTATTGGTAAATGAAAGAAATAACAGCACTTCTCTCTTCGATAAAAAGATCGTATACCCGTCTGATAGTGTTGCTCAGGTAATTTTAGGCGGGTCGCTTCTTAGCGGAAATTTTTCTGCCAGGATAAATAAGAACAATGTGCTGGAACTCTATTACAGCAACACCGATCCTTTACTGTTAGAACCAGTTACTGATACGATCATTACAGAAATTACAAAATTTTATATTAACCTTAAAATAGAAAAAGCATTAGCTGATTATAATTTTACTGTTGCGCAGCTCGACTCTGTGCAGTTAGTTTTGGATAAATTAGATAGCAAAGCGATCGGTATGCAAAACACTACCATGTTTACTTCCGATAAATTACTTGCCTACCAAATACCAAAAAATTATGTGGCAGATGCAAAGGATATTGCTACGCGCCGAAAAGATATTTTATTGAATAATAAAGAAGAAGCCATGTGGCGCTTACAAAAAATGACGCCGATCGTTGAGGTATTAGATAAACCACAACCTCCGTTTGAAAGCAAGCGATCAACACCAATAACAATGGCTATTGTTGGTTTTATCCTGGGTGCTTTATTAGCTGCACTTCTTATTGTTTCGGAATTATTGCTTGAATATACAAAGGCTGAGATACGAAAAGCACTGGCTGATTAATACCTACTTTTTCAAAACCGCTACGAACATCGTATCTGCTTTATTTTCATAGCCCTTTAATGTCTCCTGATGCAATACTGTTAGCTGAAATTTTTCTTTTATGAAATTTACAACCGCTTCATTTTCCTTTTCAAAAACGGAACAGGTTATATAAACAAGCAGCCCTTCTTTTTTGAGATAAGGAATTACATTCGTTACTATTTGTTGTTGTATAGCATTGAATTTATCTATCTCCTTTGATTTAAAAAAACATAGCTGTTCCGGTGTTCTGCTCCAGGTACCGCTTCCGGTGCAGGGTACATCACAAACAATTATATCTTGTTCTGTTGGCGGATGTTTAAAGCCCGCTTTGCCAATATCTGCTACAAAATGTTTGTATGATCGAATACCTGCAGTAGCAAATCTTTGTCGAAGGTTTATTAAAATACTTTCGCGTATATCTGAAACAGTGAGCTTTAATTTTTCTTCCAAAAGATCATTTAATAAAATTGATTTGCCGCCGCTTGCAGCACAACAATCCCAAACAGCCGGTGATGAAACCTTGTTTGCTGTTAAAAAACCGGGTAAAGCGTTGAATACCTGTTGAGAGTTATAATCTTGTATCACTACTTCCTTATCGGCCATAAATAACTCATCTAATTTTGTAGCGTTTTCAAATTCAATACAATTGTCATCATTCAACAATGTATAGCCTTTTACATTTTGTAATTTCTGGAATACTACTTTTTTTTCGGTTGGCCTTATCCTAACAAAAAGGTCGGGTTGAATTAAAAATGAAGTAGCAAGTTTTTTACCGTCGATACCTGTACTTAGCAGATCAGTAAAAGGGAATATATCATTGGTAGAAAAATCTTTCCCGATAAGTTTGATCTTTTCCGTTAAGGATAGCTGCATACCCGCGTTCCACTCTGGTTTTTTATACGCCAATAATTCTGTTGGTTCCTGTCCGCATAAAAAACAACCCAGTAATATTTTATCTTCTATAGAATAGCCAGTAGCAGCAAAGCCAACACGAAAATAATTGTAGCAAAGTGAGGCGATCGCCTTTCTGTCTTTTGACCCGTATTTTTTATGTTCACTAAAAAATGCTTTAATAAAGATCGCAAAAGGGTTATCGCCTTTGTACAATTCTATAACTTTTACTGCTGTGTTGATATGCGACTGATGGCGGCTCATTATATATATTAATATGAAAATTAAGTGGCGCAATTACTCAACTGAATGTATTGAGCAATTGCGCCACTAGTATGTTGAAAAATAAAATTATAATTCCAGTAAACTCTTAACAGGCTCTTTGCCGAATAATAATAAAGCCGGGTTTTCTAATAGCTCTTTCACTCTAACTAAAAAACTAACCGATTCTCTACCATCAATTAAGCGGTGATCGTAGCTAAGTGCCAGGTACATCATTGGTTTGATAACTACTTGTCCGTTGATAGCCATCGGCCTCTCCTGAATTTTGTGCATCCCCAAAATAGCAGATTGCGGTATGTTGATGATCGGCGTGCTCATTAAAGAACCAAAAATACCACCATTGGTAATGGTAAATGTGCCACCGCTCATTTCTTCAATGGTTAGCTTATTTTCTTTTGCTTTAGTGGCAAGCTTTACTACTTCCTGCTCAATGCCTGCCATACTAAGACTTTCAGCATTGCGTATAACCGGCACCACCAGGCCTTTTGGGGCAGATACAGCTATTGATACATCGCAATAATCATGGTAAACAATATTATCTCCTTCGATAGAAGCATTAACTGCAGGCCACTCTTGTAATGCAAAACAACATGCTTTAGTAAAAAAGCTCATGAAGCCAAGATTAACGCCGTGTTTTTCTTTGAATTTATCTTTGTTCTTAGCCCGTATTTCCATGATAGCGCTCATATCCACTTCATTAAAAGTGGTTAGCATGGCGGTAGTATTTTTAGCTTCTACTAAACGGCGACTTACGGTTTTACGCAGGTTGCTCATTTTTTCAGGCCTGTTATTGCGGCTGAATAATTCTACGCCTGGCTTTCTACCCGGGTTATTTAAAGCTTCTAATACATCTTGTTTTACAATTTTACCGTTGCTACCACTTGGCGTAACCGTTTTAGTGTCAACTTTTTTATCTGCAATGATCGCTGCAGCTACAGGCGTAGCTTTTACATCAGCCGCTACAGCGGTTGATTTAGTTGCTGCAGCTGGTGCCGCTGTTTCTTTTGGCGCTTCTGCTTTTGCAACAACACCTGCAGGGCGTGGCGCAGCTGTATCAATGTTGCCAGCTATATCTCCTATCTTCAATGTATCATCTTCCTTAGCGATCGTTTTAAGAACGCCTGCTTGTTCAGCATTTATTTCAAAAGTGGCTTTTTCACTTTCCAATTCGGCAATTACTTCATCCCTTTCTACCCAATCCCCATCTTTTTTTATCCACTTAACCAGGGTTACTTCAGTAATGCTTTCTCCAACTGTAGGAACTTTAATTTCTATTGACATTGCGTTGTTATTGTTAGTGTTGCAAATTTCGGGGAAAAAACAGGATTATTACAAATTGATTTGCTGTTTTTGGATATATCCCTGCCTGCCCCATCCCATCTATTATCGTGTATACCGCAAAAAGGCCCTCTTTGCAGAAATAAAAAGAAATAATTATATGTAAAATATATGTTAATGAGCTGTAACCATTTACTGTATTGAATTTCATTGAAAAACAGGGTGGTTGGTAACATTAAGTTAACGCGGAGGTAACATTCCCTTTATGTGCGAAGATTTCCTTTGCGTCAAAATTAACAAAAAACAAATATTATGAAAAACGTTTCGATTTCTTTAAAAATGTTAAGTGTGGCGCTGGTGCTATCTGTAGGGGTAGCAAATGCACAGGTAAAGGATTCATCATTAACTTCTCCAACTTCAACAACAGTTCCTACACCTGTTACTGTTGTTACACCAACTCCGGAACCTAAAAAAGACGTTTTTGTTCCAGGCGGTAAATTATGGGGACAGGTATTTATGGATTATTATTATGTAGCTCACCAGGATTCACTTGGACGTGGTACAGGACAATATTCTAACGGTGGAAAAACACCTATCACAGGTGAATATGCGAAAAACAGAAACGAACTTCAATATCGTCGTATCTACATAGGATACAACTATGATATCGCACCTAAATTCAGTGCTGAATTGTTATTATCATCTGAAAAAGATGTTCCGGGTGGAGATGTATCTGGTACAGGTGCAGGTGGAGCAGGAATTGGTAGCCTTACACAATTCATTAAATATGCTAATATCCGTTGGAAAGGAATATTCCCTGGGTCTGATGTGGTAGTTGGTCAAATGGCAACTCCTGCTTTTGCAACATCAAGCGAACCAGTTTGGGGTTACCGTTCAGTAGAAAAAACTATTGCTGATTTCCGTGGTACAAACTCTTACGATCTGGGTATCAGCTTACAAGGTAAATTCGATCCTAAAAAAGGTAATTACGGGTATAACGTTATGTTTGGTAATGGTACTAAAGCAGCTCCTGCTGATACAGTTAAATCTACGAACCCTGGTACATTTAAAACAATCTATGCAGATGTTTATGCTAAATTCTTAAACAAAAAATTAATTGTTGATCTATATTCTGATTACACACTTACTTTCCGCAGACCAGGTACACCAACAACTTCTTCTTTTGAACAGTCTCGCAACATGGTTAAATTGATGGTTGGATATACTGATAAAAGATTTGCAGTTGGTGTTGAAGGTTTTATTACTAACCTAAGCAACCAAATGAATGCTACTGGAACTGCAAAAGTTGATACATTAAGCCCTATTGCAACAGGCCTTTCAATATTTGCCCGTGGCAGCATTACTAGCTGGTTAAATATTTTTGCCCGTTGGGACGGATTCAATCCTAACAACAGTATCAATAACGGTAAATACTCTGCTTACAATTCAGGTGGATTTGCTAACTCTGCAGGTGGTGGTTACACAGTTGCAGGTTTTGCAAAAGAAAGCTTTATCAGTGCAGGTTTAGATTTTACGCCTAACAAAAATGTTCACATCATACCTAATATTTGGTATAATTCTTTCGCTAGTCAGGCAAAAAATGCTGCAGGCGATGCTAAAAAAGATAACACTACAGTTTATCGCATAACATTTGCTTATACTTTTGGTAAATAATTAATTGATAAAAATTAAAAATTAAAAACATGAAACTATTCAATAAAATTAAAAGCGTAGCACCGGCCATCATGATGGCGGCTGCTGCCCTAACAAGTGCTACTGCATTTGCACAAGATGATAATTCGATCTTGGGCGCTGGTAGTTCATTTGTTAATCCATTGTTCTCCAAGATATTTTCTGTTTACAATGCTAAAACCGGTATCCAGGTTAACTATCAGTCTATCGGTAGCGGTGGCGGTATCTTACAGCTGACAAACAAAACTGTTGATTTTGGTGATTCTGATGCTCCTTTATCTGCTGATCAAGCGGCAAAAATGAGTGCTGATGTTCTACACATCCCAATGTGTTCTGGTGCTGTTGTTATAACTTATAACCTACCTGGTTGTAGCGCTAACTTAAACTTTACACCGGATGTATTGGCTGATATCTTCTTAGGTAAGATAACAACCTGGAGCGATCCAAGAATTGCAGCGATCAATAAAGGTGTTAGCATCCCGGCTTTCCCGATCATTATCGCTCACAGATCTGACGGAAGCGGTACAACAAATATCTTCACTAACTATTTATCTGATGTTAGTCCTGAGTGGAGCACAAAAGTAGGTAAAGGTGGTTCGGTTAACTGGCCTGTAGGTTTAGGTGGAAAAGGTAATGCTGGTGTTGCTGGTTTGATCCAACAAACACCGGGTGCACTTGGTTATGTTGAGCTGGATTACGCTACACAAAACAAAATGCCTATCTCTAAAATACAAAACAAAAAAGGTAATTTCATTACACCTACAGTAGCTTCAACAGTTGCTGCCGGAAATGTAACATTACCTGCTGATTCTAAAATATTCATCGTTAATACTGTTGCTCCGGATGGTTACCCAATTGCGGGTTTCACATGGGCTTTGATCTATAAAGAACAAAGTTACAATGGCCGTTCTGCTGCAAAAGCTGAAAAAGTAGTTAAATTGTTATGGTGGAATATCCACGAAGGACAACAATATTGCGCTGCTTTAAATTACGCTCCTTTATCGCCTGCTGCTTTAAAAGTTGCTGAAGCAATTTTAAAGTCTGCTACTTTTAACGGTAAAGCAATTTTGTAATAACTATTTGATACAGTAATTTTCCCTCATAGGAATTACAGATAACAAATTAATTTATCTCCTACTTATGCGACTATATCTTAGTCGCATAAGTAGTTTTAAAAACTACAATAGTGAAGAGTTCTAACGACAAGTCATTACACGGGCAGATAAGGATGGAAAAAGTTTTTAAAAGAACTTTGATCGGTATAGCGATATTCCTGATCGTATTAACTGTAGGTTTTTTTATAACGCTTGTGCAACAATCAATGCCTTCTATCAAAGCATTAGGGTTTAGTTTTTTATATGGGAAGATATGGGATCCTGTTAGCGATATTTACGGCGCTTACCCGTTTTTATTAGGTACCTTATTAACTTCTTTTTTAGCACTGGCTATCTCTATTCCATTTTCTTTTTCGATCGCGATCTTTTTAGGAGAGTATGCGCCTAAAGGATGGCTATCAGAAATATTAAAAAATATTGTAGAGTTGATCGCAGCTGTTCCCTCAGTTATTTATGGCTTTTGGGGGTTGTTTGTACTAGTGCCAATTGTGCGTTCTTTTGAAACAAGCATTGGTGTATTACCTTACGGTATTGGCATATTTACTTCTTCCTTGATCTTAGCTATAATGATCATCCCTTACGCCGCTTCTTTAGGCAGAGAGATGATACGGATGGTGCCTTCATCACTAAAAGAAGGTGCTTATTCATTAGGCGCTACAAGGTTTGAAGTTATTAAAACGGTAATTCTTCCTTACACTAAATCGGGTTTATTTGCAGGCGTGCTATTATCATTGGGAAGAGCATTGGCTGAAACGATGGCCGTAACTATGGTTATCGGTAACAGCAGCGCTATACCAACAAGTATTTTTGCCCCCGGCAATACCATGGCAAGTGTAATAGCGAATGAATTTACAGAAGCAGCCAGCACTGTTTACTTATCATCATTAATCGAGCTTGGCTTGTTATTGTTTGTAGTAACAGTTATCATCAATCTTATTGGGAAATCGATCATTAAAAGATTTACAAATGAATAGTAATATAAGCGCGGGTGTAAAATACCGGATCGGAAAAAGTGGTTTCTTCAAAGGAGCTATTATTTTCTTCTCTTTCCTTTGTGCGGTTCCTTTATTTGCTATTTTAATTTACATAGCAAAGGAAGGGATCACAAAAATAAACTGGGCATTCTTTGTGAATGTGCCCGCACCGGTTGGTGAAGCAGGTGGTGGTATTTCCAATGCCCTGATAGGTAGTTTAATTATAGTAGCGGTAGCCGCTGTAATAGCTATACCCATTGGCATATTGGGTGGTATTTATTTAAGCGAAAATAAAAACAGTAAACTGGCAAGCTGGGCTCGTTTCTCGGTAGACGTTATGCAGGGCACACCATCTATTGTAATTGGTATCGTTATTTATTTCTGGGTAGTAAAGCCAATGGGCGACTTAACAAATGGCAACTATACATTCACGGCATTGTCTGGTAGTGTTGCGTTAGCAATGATGATGTTACCGATCGTTGTTCGTTCTACTGAAGAAACATTAAAATTATTACCGCCTACTTTAAAAGAAGCAGGACTTGCCTTAGGCTTGCCTTATCATAAAGTTATTTTAAAGATCGTATTGCCTTGTGGTATTAGCGGCGTTTTATCGGGCGTGATATTATCTGTTGCAAGAATAGCAGGAGAAACTGCACCATTATTATTTACGGCGTTTGGTAACTCCTATTTAACAACAAATATTATGAAGCCGATGCAAAGCTTGCCGTTGTTGATCTACAACTATGCAACAAGCCCTTATGAAGATTGGCACGACCTTGCATGGGGTGCATCACTTATTTTATTAGTGTGGGTATTATTATTAAACATCATTACAAAAATAGCAACAAGAAGATGGAAAGTACAATTGTAAGTGCTACTGATTTTAATGCCTATTTCGGCGAAAATCATGTAGTGAAAAATGTAAGTATTGAAATTCCGAAGAACAATGTGGTAGCAGTAATGGGACCTTCAGGTTGTGGCAAAACTACTTTTTTACGCTGCATCAACCGTATGCACGAATTGATAGATGGCGCAAGAGCGGAAGGCAAAATGCTTGTAGGCGGAGAAGATATTTACAGCATGCACCCGATCTTTGCCCGTCTTAAAATCGGGATGGTTTTTCAACGCCCTAATCCATTTCCGAACTTAAGTATTTACGAGAACGTTATAGCCGGATACAAGCTAAACGGTTTTAAAATATCTAAAACAGAGAAGGATACTATCGTTGAGCAATCATTACAAAAAGCAGCTTTATGGAAAGAAGTAAAAGATTCTTTACATAAAAAAGGAACTTTCCTTTCAGGCGGACAACAGCAACGTTTGTGTATTGCCCGTGCCATTGCGATGGAACCGGAAGTATTGTTATTAGATGAGCCGACTTCTGCATTGGATCCTATCTCTACTTCAAGCGTTGAAGAGTTATTGCATGACCTGAAGAAAAATTACACACTGGTGATCGTAACGCACAATATGCAGCAGGCTGCCCGCGTTAGCGATAAAACAGCTTTCTTTTATATGGGAGAATTAGTTGAATATGATAATACTAAACAAATGTTTACTAACCCAAGTGATGAACGTACACAAAATTATATTACAGGAAGATTTAGTTAATCCTATTTATTAAAAGCAAAAAATAAATCTATGACACAGTTTGAGCTAGAAATACAGCACATTAAAACTGAAGTAATTAACATGACGGAGCTTGTTCATTTGCAATTGATAAAAGCAAAGGAATCAATGCTATTATTTGATAAAGATCTTGCGCATGAGGTAATTGCCAGAGAAAAAAGAGTAAATGCTTTTGAGCTTAAGATAGATAGGGACTGCGAAAATATATTCGCTTTATTTTGCCCTGTAGCTGTTGATCTGCGTTTTTTGTTAGCGGCTTTAAAGATCAATAATAATTTAGAGCGTATTGGAGATATCGCAGAAGGTATTGCTAAATACGTAATAAAATCAGAAAAGAAGTTTGATAATAGCTTATTGGAAGGAACCAAACTGGTTCGCATGTTTGATGATTCGATTGATATCTTATCAGATATAAAAATAGCTTTTGAAAATGAAGACACTTTATTAGCCCGTACCATTTTCTCAAGAGATGAGATCCTTGATGAGATCAATAAGAATGCAGACAATGCGATATCAGTTTATATAAAAACAAGCCCTGAAAATATCAGCGAAGCGGTATTCATCTTATCGATCATACGCAAATTAGAACGTGTGGGAGATCAGTCTAAAAATATAGCAGAAGAAATTATTTTTTATGTGGAAGCAAAAGTGCTGAAGCATCAAAAAGGTATCATGTAATAAAAAAAATAGCAGCTAAAATTAGCTGCTATTTTTTTATATATAGTTTTATCAATTCAACTCAAATTAAAAATCATCTGCTGCCCAGTTTGTTCTCGCCGTTCCCTGAACATTAAAAGTATCAGTGGGATCATCACCAAACACTGCATTAAAGTAGATACTATCTGTTGTAACGCCTGTTGTAGATTTCGCTGCATTCAACATTACTTTTCCTCCGATAATAACGACCCAAGGGGCTGTCGCATCATTGATCGGCGTAGGATAAAAATAATAGTTTGATGAGCCTGTATCAGCAGTTTCAAAAGTTAGTGCCTTTGCATCGTAAACGGCCTTACACTTGAATCCCCAAATAGAAGGTGTAGGAGTGGCAGCATTTGGATCAATATCATCTAACCAAATAGAATCATCGCCTTCAGCATCATTGTAGGTACTGAACTTACCAGGGCCTTCAATAGCGCTTCCGCCTATATAGGTTGTTACCCACCATTCATTACTTATTTTTGACGCCTTGGTAGTCCCTGCATCATAACTTTTTTGACAAGAAGTTGCTACTATAATCAGCAATATGAACACACTAGCTACTAATATTATCTTTTGTTTCATACTAATAAATTTATTGTTTAGTAAAGACTCTTGTTGATGTTCCATATCCTGCATTTACAATTTCCCATTGATAACTTGCCGGCACATCTATACCATCGTATAAAGCACCTGACGCTGTTACAGTACTTCCATTGCTTGATTGCTGCTGAGGCATTGAAATGTCAAATCCTGTTGGGTTAAGTACCATTACGGTAAACGTTGGGTCAGTAGGAGCTCCCCCAGGGTTTACTACCTCATAAACACCCGGCGCGATCTTTGTCCAAACGGCTAGTGATCCGTTAGTACTTCTTGCATAACTGCCTGATAGGTCATTGGCTGCAGCACCTGCGTCAGTATCATACACTGCTATATGTCTTGCTGTTGTCACTGAAAAGCCATCAGCATTAGTAGCCACATAATTCAACGTATAAATGCCCGCAGTTGTTTCGTCTACTGATCCTTGTACAACTACCGGTACACTAGTACCTGCAGAAGTAGCCGCTGTTGCTCCAGGATCAACAAAAGGTGTACCTAGTGGTGTTGCCATATACACATCGCCATTCATCGTTATCGTTGCATAATAGGTGATTTTTGAAATACCCACCTGGGTATCAGTTTGTACAACTGTCTTTTGACAACTGGTCATAACAATTAGCATAAAGACTGCAGCTATAGAAAATATTTTTTTCATTGTCATCTTTTTAAATTTTAAAAAAATTATAGTCCCCACCAAACAGCAGTAGTTATTGGTACTAGAGCCGGTGCACTGGTATTTCTTGATGTTTCATCATAAGGATATACCAGACGTTTAGGATATAAACCCGATGATAAAACTGAATTAGGGCCGATAACAAATTCGCCAGGAATATAAGAAGGATCAGTAGAATATACAGGGCTACTTACAGGAAAACCTGTTCTGTTTCTTTCAAAAAATCCTTCGATCTCATGGCAACCTATCGGGAAAGACAACCATTTTTGTGTTATAATTGCTTCAAGCGGCGCCGCTGTATACAGTGAGTCGTATGGTTTTCCTGGCAGTATAAAAGAATCAATCTCATTTGCTTGTCCGGCCGCTTCAAATGCCCTGGCTACTCCAGTATCATATAGTTCTTTTGCGTGGCCCGCTCCTAAATACCGCAGATCAGCTTCGGATTGAAGAAAAGCAGACTCAGCCGCTGAAATAAATATTACAGGGTCAGTTGGTTTTTCTACAAAAACGTCTGCCGTAGCGTAGCTTGGAGTTGTCCCATTAAAATCTCCCTGGTTGATCGCATTTGCAGTAGAATCTCCAAAATATTTTAAACATCTTGTGTCTCCATACTGTGCTAACCAGCTCGCAAGCGTAACACTTGCTCTAAGATTATCCGGTGTATTCAATGAACGTATATTTTGTTCATACATAGGATTATCCTTATTCGGTACATCTGTAAAATTTGTTACGCTGGCATCTACGCTAAGAAAAGTAGCTGAATCAGCAGCAGCAAATAGACTGATAATACCTGCAGACGCAACAGAAGGATGTGCATTTACCATGCGCAGGTAAAATTTAAGTTTCAGTGTGTTGGCAAATTGTTTCCATTTACTAATATCACCACCAAATACTAAATCTGAAGCCACATAACCCGGTGTAGTGATTGGCGTATTAGTAGGCGCTGTAAAATCTTTACCTAATGCAGTATCTATACTACTTATCAGGCTTTGATAAATGGTATACCCATCGTCAAATGCCGGATTAAGATTGGCCGTACCTTGCAAAGCCTGGCTATATGGTATCTTGTCGTATAAGTCTACTAAAATACCGGTAGTATATGCTTTCATTACTGTAGCCATCAAATAATAGCTCCAGTTCTGTTGAGATTTGGAACTATCGATAACATATTGATAGTTCTTTAAGCCATCTGAAAACAAGATATCATATGAGGAGTTATCAACTACATCGGTAGTTTTAACATCAAACGCATCATAACTTTTATATTGATTGGCTACGGCTGATTGCGTATAGTACTGCGACCAAATGCCTCCCAAAATAGCCAGATCACCTCCCAGCTTAGCTGTGGTAGCCAGCTCTCCGGCAGGCAGCACTAATGCTACAGATGCATCATTATACCCAGGAACATTCGGATCGGTATTTATATCCAGGTCCTTTTTACAACTTGTTGCTATTGCAACCAGAGCTGTCAGAAGAAACAAGGAACTTACTGATCGAAGAAAAAATATTTTGCTTTTCATAAATTATATGTTTAGAAATTTAGAAAGTAACATTTAAGACTACACCAAAGTTTTTAGATACAGGAGCAGATCTGAATTCTCCCAATTCCCCTGCCAGATCATTACCTAAGTTGGTACTTTCAGGATCCACATACACATTCGCTTTTGGTACCCAGAGTAATAAATTACGCGCATACACTCCGATAGATGCAGCAGAAATTTTTGCTTTTGACATTATCCCTACCGGCAAACTATATACCAATGTAATATCTCTCATTTTTAAGAATGACCTATCAAATATCCGCTGTTGATAAGATGTACCCGGGTTTGAAGTAGGATACCAGTAGGTATTGTTTTGGGTGCTTCCTATTTGTTGCGTGTTAGTAGCATACGTTACATTACCACTTCCGTCTGTAACAGCCATCACTGAATTTGGTACCACAAATGGTTTTCTATCATTGTATGTTGTAGCTACACCATTTCCTGTAAATAATACCAGATCGGCCGTACCACTATACATCACACCACCATACCTGAAATCAAGTGAGCAATCCAATGAGAAGCTTTTATAAGTAAACGTATTCGTTAACCCCATTGCGTATTTATTTAATGTGCTACCATAATCCACTTTATTGGAGGCTGCTTGCGGTAAACCTGCAGCGTTCACTACAATTTTTCCATTAACCATTTCAGGCCCAAGCGCATACAGCTCACTTACAGATTGGCCCGGGGTAGCACGAAGCTCAGCGTCATAATCTGTATTGATCACAACATTTTGTAATCCGTTCGTTAAATAATTAACCTCGTTATTATTTTTTGCATAGGTATAATCAATTCTCCAATTAAAGCCGGATGGGGCTTTTGATTGGATGATCTTAGCCCCTAAAGTTATTTCAATACCTGTATTAGTTACCAAACCTATATTTTCAACAGCTCCCGCATTTGTTTGCCCGGGAGAAGGTTGAGCATACCCAGTAGAAGGTGCAATAGGCACAGTAAATATTTGACCGTTGGTTTTTCTTTGATAACCTGTTACCTCTAAACTAATACGATCTTTAAATAAACCTATTTCTGTACCGCCTTCAACTTCACTTGTAATAATTGGTTTCAGATCGGGATTTGGAATAATATTAGATAATCCAAAGGCAGGCGTTCCATTGAACGGCGTATTCAGAGACCCAAAGCCTAAAGTAACATCTCCGCTACGCAATTTCGTATTTGTTTGATATGGATCAGGGTCAGATCCTGTTTGTCCATAACCGGCCCTGAATTTTAAATAAGAAATAGGTGTTTTACTTAGATCAAAAGTTGTTGACGCTATCCACGCACCGTTTACACCAGGATAAAAGATCGCATTGTTATTAATAGGGAGTGTAGAAGACCAATCGTTTCTTATATTTCCTGTTACAAATAACTGATCTTTAAATCCTACGGTTGCTTCTGCATAAACACCTAGTCGTCTTCTTAAAGAAATAAAATCGGATGTTATAGGAGGATTGCTTGAATTACTAAGATTAAAGAAGCCCGGTATCACTAAGTTAGTAATATATGCGAACTGATTTCTTTGAGCACTTTGATAAAAGTTACCGCCTACCAAGGCATCTAAAGTAAAATCTTTACTCAAGTCCTTATTGTAGCTAACTATTAGATCACTGTTAAGTGTACCGTAATAATCAGAAGATTGTATCACAGTTCCTACGTCAACGGCTCTTGGTGCACCTTCCACATTATTCCCTGCATCCCAACTACCCGGACTAGGTGCATTAGGCTGTTTCCAACCATGTGTTCTCATATTGGTAAAATCTCCACCTAACCTGTATTCTGCTGTAAAATGTTTTAGGAATTTATATTGCATATCAATATTACCAAAGAACCTATCTGATTTTTGATTGGCACCATTTTCATTTAATGGATAGTAAGGGTTTTCCCCGTAAGGCGAAAAATAATTATCTACATTAAAGAATTTGTTTTTGTAGGCACTGAAATCATGGATCGGAATATCTACCGGTATTTGTAATAAAGATTCAAATATGGAAGCACCATCTGTTGATCCTTGCCCGGTGAAAGGTGCATTCTGATTCCGATTGATATAATTAAAAGAAGAATTAAAACTGAAGTTATTAAAAACGCTATTAGTGCGTAATGTAAATGTGTTTCTTTCAAGGTAATCAGCTTTGGTAGGGATTATCCCATTGTTGGAAACATTACCATAAGAAAAGTAAAACCCTGTAGTTTTATCACCGCCGGAAAGCGAGATATTATTAGTAGACCCTGTACCCAGCGTATAAAAATTACGAATATTATTTTTTACAGCTGAAAAAGGTTTGATCAATTGTGAATTATCAACAGTAGCACCCCATGGTCTTTCTACGCCATCAAGCTTTGGTCCCCAGCTACCGTTCTCTGATAAAATGAACTGTCCGTTCCAACCCTGTCCAAATTCACTTTGCATTTCAGGTAATTTACCAACACTGGCATAATCAAGCGATCCTGTATAAGCAATTTTTAATTTTCCGTTAGGCCTGCCCTTTTTTGTTGTTATAATAATGGCACCATTTTTAGCAGTAGAACCATATTTAGCCGTTGCTGCAGTACCTTTTAAGACTGTAATACTTTCGATATCACTAGGATTAACACTTGTTGATCCATTACCAAAATCGAGGTTACCACTAACGTCAGGAGTAAATGAACCTGCCGTATTGCCACTACCATTCAAAAGGGCATCACTTAATGGAACCCCGTCAATAACATATAGGGGCTGGTTATTACCACCACCGATAACACCATATCCACGTAAAATAACTTTAGTAGATGATCCCGGGCCGCCCGTTTGAGAAATAGTAGCCCCTGCAATTTTACCTGCGAGCCCATCCATCATACTTACCGGTGCATCCCTGTTAATAGCCGCCGAATTGAAGGTGGCAGTAGAATAACCCAGTTTGTATTTAGCTTTACTAATCCCTAAGGCTGTTACTACAACCTCTGTTAGGGCCTTATTTTGTATGACCAATTGAACAGCAACTGGTGTTCCCACAGTTACTGTTTCGCTTTTTGGTATAAAACCGACACCTGAAAAGTCTAGTACGACCTCATTCTGAAGAACATCAAGGCTAAAAGACCCATCACTACCTGTGCTGGTTCCTATTGTTGTTCCATGAACGTAAACTGAAATTCCAGCTAATGGAGCCCCCTTTGGATCGGTTACCTTACCGCTAATTGTACCCTGCGCAAATAAAGAATGTGAACTTAGCAGAAGAAATGCTCCTAGAAGCGTCAAGAGTTTGTTCATATATAATTGTTTTAGAATTATTGGAATTACTTGACTTTTGTTAAATAAAAGTTAGTATTTGCTATTGTTTGTTAAATCTACGTTAGGATTTCCGAATATCCATCGAAAAAAATGAATATTTTTTTTAAAATATTATATATATTTTAACATAATACATAGTTATCGATGTTTAAACACTATTTTTTTCGATACAGACCCATTGAAATTAATAAATGTATTTTTTTTATTATAAAAAGCCATATTCCGAAGCTACCGCTACCGAAATGACAAATAAACTCAATTTTTATTTTCCTTTAACAAGAACGCTTTTTATTGCTTTTTTATTCGTTTTCAATCAAAATAAAATATTAGAAAAAAAATAAAGAGTAACTCATTTTTGTCAAAAACACTCAACTGTTTGTTTTGTTGAGCAAGATATTATTGTTTATTTTTAGCGCATTAACAGCGTATTTAATGAAACTGCGATTAATCAGTATTCTTTTATTTATATCGATCATTGCAGCAAGCGCAAAACCATGTTTTACTGCGTTTAATAAAAAAGATTATTATGCGGTCATGGCCACTCAAAATTTAGACGCAGTTAATAATGAATTAATAATAGTGCAGGGCAGCTCAATGCCAGAGAAGGATGCATATGAAGGAACATTACTTATGACTAAAGCTGGATTGGTAAACAATATAAGTGAAAAAATAAGCTTATTTAAATCGGGCCACCGAAAGCTCGAAAGCTGCATAAAAGCCAATGCACAAAATGCCGAATTACGGCTTCTACGATTAATGATACAAGAAAATGCTCCGCCAATAGTTAATTATCGAGGAGATATGAAAGAAGATAAAACATTCATAGAAAGCTCCTTTAAAACATTACCGGCTGACATACAGCAATACATCCGTGATTACAGCAAAAGATCCAAAATACTGAACCCAAAAGATTTTTAATTTTACAAACAATTATGGCAAAGAAAGTTTTAGCAATTTATTACTCGCAATCAGGACAATTAGGAGAGATCATTGATAATTTTTCCGCTCCGCTTATTCAATCCGGCGCTTCTGTTGAGATAGTGCGTGTACAACCGGCAACACCATACCCCTTCCCATGGAAAGGCGCCAGCTTTTTTGGCGTAATGCCGGATTGTGTAATGGCCGTACCGGGTGAATTAGCCCCTTTTCAATTAAAAGAATCATCGTATGACCTGATCATATTTGGTTACCAGGCCTGGTTCTTATCTGCCAGCATCCCTTCCAATACTATATTGCACCACCCTGCTTTTAGGGCCGTTGTAAAAAACACACCTGTGATCACCATCACCGGCGCAAGGAACATGTGGATCAACGCATTTGAAAAAATTAAAAAAGTATTACAAGGCGCCGATGCAAAATTGGTAGGCAATATTGCACTAGTAGATAAACATCCTAACCCGGTTAGTTTTGTTACTATTTTTCAATGGATGTTCAAGGCAAAAAAAGAGCGCTACCTGAATATCTTCCCTTTACCAGGTGTATCAGATACTGATATAAAAAACACCAAAGAATTTGGAACAATTGTTGAATCACATCTTGCCACAGGCAATTGGGATACCTTACAAGAAGAACTGGTTAGGGCAAAAGCCGTGGTCATTAAATATAGGTTAATGTATATTGAATCAAAAGCAGGACATATTTTTAAAATATGGGCTAATATCATATCGAAAAAGAAAAATAAAGCCGCCTGGCTTGTTGCATTCAAATATTATCTTTTAATTGCGCTCTTTATTGCAGCGCCAATTATTTTAACGGTTGATGCAATATTATTTAAACCCTTTTTGTCAAGGAAAATAAGTGCAAGGAAACAATATTTATTAGGAGTGAATTAATTTATACGGAATGTCTTTCAATCAGGTTTACATTACTAACACGTCAAGTTTTTTTCCAAATGATCCGGTGTCAAACGATGACATGGAATCATACCTCGGTTTTATCGATGAAAAACCATCGAAATCTAAAAGAATAGTGTTACGCAACAATGGTATCAAAAACAGGTTTTACGCTTTAAAAAAAGGTGGCAAATCTACGCATACCAATGCAGAAATGACGGCGAATGCAGTTAGGTCTTTATTTGATAATGACGCGGCAAAATTAAAAGCGATAGAGCTGCTTAGCTGTGGCACATCTACGCCTGATCAAATGATGCCATCGCATGCAGTAATGGTGCATGGTGTTTTGCCCGAAACAAAAAATATAGAAGTGGTTTCTCCTGCAGGTGTTTGTTGTGCTGGCATGCATGCATTTAAATATGCTTACATGGCCATCAAAACCGGCGATGTACACAATGCAGTAGCTACAGGCTCTGAAAGATTTTCCCGTTCGCTTGTATCAGATGTTTTTGAAGATGAGGCGCAAAAATTAAAACAGCTCGAAGAAAATCCTTACATAGGATTTGAAAAAGAATTTTTACGCTGGATGCTATCTGATGGTGCCGCAGCATTTGCTATGTCTGATAAACCAAATGAAAAAGGGTTGAGCTTGCGTGTTGATTGGGTAGAGGGCGCCTCTTTCGCAAATGAAAAAGAAGCTTGTATGTATATGGGCAGTGAAAAATTAGCCGATGGTACACTAACAAGTTATATGGATTATTTACCTGAAGATATAACAGGCAAATCTTTGTTAAGCATCAAACAAGATGTAAAATTATTAAGCGAAAATATTATTGTATTAGGCGGAATAAAATTGAAAGAGATTTTTGACAGAAGAAAATTAGATGTTACCAAGGTTGATTATTTTTTACCGCATATGTCCAGCGAATTTTTCAAAAGCAAAATATTTGATCAGCTTATTGTAAACGGTATGGGCATACCTTACGAAAAATGGTTTGTAAATTTAAGCACAGTAGGGAACGTTGGCGCAAGCTCTGTTTACTTAATGGTAGACGAATTGTTCCATAGCGGCAAATTACAAAAGGGACAACAAATTTTATTGCTTGTTCCGGAAAGTGCCCGCTTTTCTTATATGTACGCAATGCTTACTGTTTGTTAGAAAAAGTAGCAGGTAGCAAGTAGTTAGTAGCAGGTCAAATGCACTTCTTATCTTGATACTTGCGACTCATATCCTGATACTTTAATCAAATCCATGTTCAGATGAAAAAAGAAGAAATTCCTCAAGACAATGGTGCGCTAAACAAATTAACCAAAGAAGTTGTTTATGCAGTGGATAAAGACGGCAATTATTCAACAGACCTTAGCACAGGCTGGGAAATAAAAACTACGGCCTTGGATGTTGCCTGGGATGATATTGCCCATCGCATTGCCGATGCAAAACAAAAAGTACTAAATAAAGAAGCTAGTCCCCTGTTGTTCTTTATGGAATATAGATTAATGGACCTGGCGATCGTTGCTGCTTATTCAGGATTTTGGAAATGGACCATTAAACAACATTTGAAACCGGCTGTCTTCGAAAAATTATCAACCGAAAAATTACAACGCTACGCGGAAACATTTAATGTTACTGTTGACGATCTTAAAACAATGACCGTACATGAAGACTGATTTTAAACACATACAGGCAGCTCATTGCGAGAATGGCGTTACTATAAATTTACTACAAAGCATCGGCGTAAATAAAATAACAGAACCACTGGCCTTTGGAATAGGCTCGGGCTTATTCTATATTTATATTCCTTTATTAAAAATAAACAACGGGCCTGCTATCGCTTTCCGTACGCAACCCGGATTAATTTTTAAAAGAACCTGCAAAGCATTAGATATTCCTGTCGTAAGAAAAAAATTCAGCTCAAAACCCGAGGCAGAAAAATTTTTACAACAATGTTTAGATGCCGGTCAGCCTGTTGGTTGCCAGGTGGGTGTATATTATCTTACTTATTTCCCAAAAGAATACCGTTTCCATTTTAACGCACACAACTTAATTGTTTACGGATCAGAAGGTGATAATTATTTGATCAGTGATCCTGTAATGGAAAATACGACTACGCTTAGCCGGTATGAATTGGAACGCGTACGTTTTGCCAAAGGAGCATTAGCGCCACGCGGACAGATCTATTATCCTAAAGAAGAGAAGATCATTACAGATGATGTTATAAGAAAAGCAATTAAAAGCGGCATCAAAAAAAATGCACATGAAATGTTGAATATTCCGATGTTCTTTATTGGTGTGAAAGGAATACGATACACAGCAAAAAAAATAAAAGGCTGGCGCGATAAACTAGGACCTAAAACTGCAGGTTTATACTTGGCACAGTTGGTCCGCATGCAAGAGGAAATAGGAACAGGCGGTGGCGGCTTCCGTTATATATACGGGGCATTTTTACAAGAAGCGCATGCTTATTTACCAAATGATGCCTTATTAGAAAATTCAAAACTAATGACCCAGGCGGGCGATCTATGGCGATCTGCTGCAGTACAAGCCGCCGGAATTTATAAAGGCAGGATCGGCAGTCAGGCTGATTTTGATGTGATGGGCGATTATTTATTAGAAATAGCCGAAATAGAAAAAAAGGCTTTCGGATCATTGGCTAAAATCAAATGGCAGTAATGAGTACTACTGCAGCCGTAAGTATAGAGGGTCTTGGATTTAGTTATCCCGGCCAATCAAATAATTGTTTCGCCAATCTCAATTTACAAATTGAAGCAGGTGAAAGGTTCGGCATCTTCGGGCCTAACGGTGCCGGCAAGACGACACTGATGAACTGCATGACGGGCTTGCTATCTTTCCAAAAAGGAAAATTAACTTTATTTGGCAATGATATCGCCGCGCATAAAAAAGCAACCAATAAATTATTTGGCTTTGTTCCACAAGATTTTTCTTTTTACCAGGAATTAAGCCCTGCGCAAAACCTGGAATTTTTTGGCGCGTGGTACGGCCTCAATAAACAAACTACCAGACAAAGAACAACTGAACTATTAGAAGTGCTTGGCTTATCAGACGTAAAGGATAAACAAGTACACAAATTTTCCGGCGGAATGAAACGCCGTGTTAATTTGGCTATTGGTGTGCTACACAATCCCCGTATTTTATTTTTAGATGAGCCTACAGTAGGCGTTGATATACAAACACGCCATGCGATCATTAATTACCTGAAAGAATTAAATAGTAACGGTACTACTTTAGTATATACATCGCACCAATTAAGCGAAGCAGAAGAACTATGCAACAAGATCGCTTTGATCGAAGCAGGAAAGATCATTGCACACGATACATTACATAATTTATTGAGTGAATATAAAGAAGAAGGTTTAGAAGGATTGTATTTGAATTTAACCGGTAAAACATTCAGGGACGATAATGTATAAACTTTTGGCCACCATAAAAAAAGACATCAGCGTTTTACTTAGAGATAAAGTAGGACTAACGCTGATGTTTACGATGCCCATCGTTTTGGCCATCGTTATTACGGCTATTCAAAATAGCACTTTTGAATTGGTCAATAATAACAAAGTGCCGCTTTTATTGTGCAACAGAGATACGGGTGATGCGAGCAAACAATTAATAATGGCCATTACAAAAGTGGGCATGTTCGATATCAGGCAGGTTACTGAAAATCAAACTGACCAACAGATCATTGACAGGATGCATGCAAAAGATGCATTGGTGGCAGTTATCATCCCTCCGAATTTCTCTACAAAAATTGCGGCGAATGCTAAAAGTATTTCAAGCAAGGCATTAAATAGTTTTGGGCTACAGGCTGATACTACAAAAACAAATTCAGATAGCGTTGAGCCGCTCACCTTATATTATCATCCTGTATTACAAGCATCTTTTCGCCTTTCTGTGAACGGCGCGCTACGGAGCTCTTTACAATTAGTACAGAACAAGCAGATTTTAAAGAGCCTGTATTTTGCTTTAAACCAAAAAGAACTTCCCAAAAATTTAGAAGACGAAGTGGTTAATGAAAATATACCTATCAACGAAATTTCTGTATCGCGCGATGGTACGCGGAATATCCCGAATGCTACGCAACACAATATTCCGGCGTGGACAATTTTCGCCATGTTCTTTATTGTTATTTCTTTAGGCAGCAGTATCGTAAGAGAAAAATTAAATGGGAGTTTTGTCCGCCTAAAAACTTTACCTACAAATTATTTAGTGGCATTGATTTCAAAACAGCTAACCTACCTGGCTGTAACAATGGTTCAGGCAGCTTGTATTTTCGCCATTGGCATTTGGCTTTTTCCTGTGATCGGCTTGCCAAAACTTAATTTGCCGGCAGACGTATTAGGTTTAATAATTGTTTTATTAATTTGTGGCTGGTGCGCAGTAAGCTTTGCCATTTGTGTAGGCGTTTTTTCACAAACACAAGAGCAGGCAAACGGTGTAGGTGCTGTATCCATCGTTTTATTAGCAGCCATCGGCGGAATACTGGTGCCAAGTTTTGCCATGCCGAGTTCGTTCAGGGTGATCATGCAATTATCTCCGCTTCATTGGGCTTTGGAAGCATTTTATGGCTTATTTTTAGAAGGTGGGAGATTAAAAGATATTCTGATGAACATTTTACCTTTACTCATAATAACAGTCTTAATACAAATACTAACACTTTGGGGATTGAAAAGAAAAAACCTCATTTAAATAGTTACAACAATGGAAACAGCTGCATTAAAAGAACAGTTAAAAAAACAGATCGTTGAATTTTTGAATTTACTATCTGTAAAACCAGAAGATATAAAAGACGATGAGCCTTTATTTGGTGAAGGGCTTGGTTTAGATTCTATTGATTCGCTTGAACTGATCGTTTTATTAGGAAGAGAATATGGCATCGATATAAAAGACCCTAAAGAAGGAAGAAAGATCCTGGTAGATGTAAATACCATGGTTGCCTACATAGAAAAACACCGAACAAAATAAATCCCTTTCCATTGAGCAGGATCGTCGTTACCGGTATTGGAGTGATAAGCGCTATAGGAAATACTGTAGCAGAAAATCGTACTGCTTTACAAGAAGGTAAATGTGGCATTACTGCATTGAGCTTATTCCCTTCTAAATATGCCGGCCTTATGCCCTTTGGCGAAATAAAGATCTCTACAGAAGAGCTGCAAAAAAAATTGAACGCAACAGAGCGAGGCGTTACAAGAACCTCTCTACTGGCATTACACGCTTTTGCTGAAGCGATAGCAGATAGCCAGCTTACCAATGATGAAATAACAGCTTTTGATACAGCCTTGATCGGCGCAAGTACTGTAGGCGGTATGTGCCTTACAGATGAATTATACCATGATGCCAATAAAAACGAGGGTGGCTCTGCTTATCTTTCTTCTTATGATTTTGCATCGGTGAATATTTATTTGCAGGAACGATATAAAATGTCGGGCATCGTGAATACGATCAATACAGCTTGTTCCTCTTCCGCTAACGCGATCATGTATGGCGCTAGATTGATCAAATCCGGCAGAGCAAAACGTGCTATTGTCGGCGGGGTTGATTGCCTGGCAAAATTTACCATCAACGGCTTTAATGCTTTGCATATTTTATCATCGGATATTTGTACGCCTTTTGATGAACAACGCAAAGGATTAAATTTAGGAGAAGGTGCTGCATTTTTAGTATTGGAAAGAGAAGAAGATGTTATAGCTAAAAATGTGTACGCTGTAGTAAGTGGCTATTGCAATGCCAATGATTCCTTTCATCCATCTTCTTTATCTGACGAAGGCGATGGCCCTTATCTTTCGATGAAAGGCGCCTTAGAGACGGCAAACATAACAGTCGGCGATATTAGTTTTATTAATGCACACGGCACTGCTACAGAAAACAATGATGCAGTAGAAAGCAAAGCCATGATACGGTTATTTGATAGGGTGCCTCCTTTTGCATCTACAAAATCAAATACCGGACATACGCTTGGCGCCGCCGGCGCTATTGAAGCTGTGTACAGTATTTTAAATCTCACACACCAGGAAATTTACCCGGGGCTTAATTGTAAAAATCCAATTGCTGCTACCGGTTTGCAACCCGTAAAAATTTATCAGAAAAGACCGTTACAACATATAATGTCTAACTCATTTGGGTTCGGCGGTAATTGTACCTCATTGATATTTTCTACAACCTGATACCATGCTGTATATTCATCAATCAACCTGCATATCACCTCAACAAACTTTTTTGGATGTTGATATCAATTCATTGTATGACTGTACAGACAATAAATTAAAAGTAATAGAACCTGGTTACGAAGGCATTCCTCCCGGCATATTAAGAAGAATGGGCAAAGCTGTGAGAATTGGCGTGGGTGCTGCACTTCCATTGATTAAAGAAGCTGCTTCGCTGGATGGATTTATTATTGGTACAGCCAATGGCGGAATGGAAGATTGTATTAAATTTTTAAACCAGATCATACAATACGAAGAAGGCGTTTTAACGCCCGGAAGTTTTGTACAAAGCACGCCCAACGCCATTGCGGGGCAACTTGGTTTATTTACAAAAAATAAAGGATACAATATTACACACGTCCATCGTGGTTTGGCTTTTGAAAATGCGGTGATCGATGCAATGATGCTATTGCATGACCATCCTGAAAATAATTATTTAGTAGGCGCTGTGGATGAGATATCTGCTTACAATTATAATATTGAATTGTTATCCGGAGCCTATAAAAAAGAGCCTGTCTCTTGCAAAGAACTATACACCATACATTCCGAAGGATGCATTGCAGGTGAAAGTGCCGTTACTTTTTTAGTCAATGGAAATAAAACAAATGCAGTAGCTCAATTATTGGGTGTACACGGCTTACATACTACAGATATTGCTGTTGTTGAAAAACAGTTGCAGCTTTTTATACAAAAGCATTTACCTGCCGGAGAAAAAATTGACCTGTTGTTGTCGGGAGAAAACGGAGACAACAGGTTATCAAAATATTACACAAGTGTTGAAAATATAATAAACACTGCTACGGCCCGCTTTAAACATATGACTGGCGAGTACGCCACTGTATCATCATTTGCTGTGTGGTTGGCTTGTCAGCTCTTCCAAACTCAGGATGTTCCTTCGCATATGTTGAAGACACAGAAACCGCAAGCGCCAATAAAAAATATACTCATTTACAATAATTACAAAGGCGCCCAGCACAGTTTTATTTTGCTAACGAAAGAAAATTAGTTGAATGAAAAAGTTACGCATACATTGTTTTCAACATGTTTCTTTTGAAGGGTTGGGTTGTATTGCTGATTGGATACAACAAAACGATCACTCAGCAACTTTTACAAAGTTCTATAAAAATGATCCTTTGCCTACTATCAGCGATATCGATTGGCTGATAGTAATGGGTGGCCCGATGGGCGTTCACGATGAGGATAGATTCAGCTGGTTAAAAAAAGAAAAAGAATTTATTAAACAAGCGATCAATGCTGGTAAGACTGTTCTCGGTATTTGTTTAGGTGCACAATTAATAGCAGCAATACTTCGTGCGAGGGTATATAAAAACACCGAAAAGGAAATTGGCTGGTTTGATATAGCCATTACAACCACAGGCAAAAAAAATAAATTACTGGAAGGCTTTGCAGATCATTTTAAAGTGTTTCACTGGCATGGCGATACTTTTGATCTCCCGGTAAATGCTGAACATTTATTGCAAACAACTATTTGTAAAAACCAGGCATTCTTGTACAAAGAAAAAGTATTGGGTTTGCAATTTCATTTAGAAGTTACAAAAGAGACACTGACACAAATGGCAGCCCATGGAAGAAATGAATTAACGCCGGGTAATTTTATTCAGTCCGAAGCTGAGATACTAGATCAGGGTGATCTTCTTATCAAGATCAATAACAAAAAGATGTTCGATATTTTAGATAGGCTGGCCGAATAAAAAGCAAAAATTATTTTGCTTTGAGTTTTGTTATCGCTGTTTTTGTAAATGTGCTCAATACTAATTTACCACTGATAGCCGCTCTTTCTTTCAACAACTCATCCCAGTTCTCAGTTCCTGTCCAAAACATTTTTTTCATTTCCATCATTGCTTTCGGACTGTAGTGCGATAAATTATTCGCCAGGCGATTGATCGATTCATCCATATTTTCAATATTCTCGTGCACTTCTGCAAACAGGCCTTTTCTTTTTGCCCATTCGCTGTTGCGCCACATACTTGCATCAATTGCCAATGCAGTAAAAGAAGATTTTCCTATTTTTCTTTCTACAGCAGGACCGATCACAAACGGACCAAAACCGATAGCTAGTTCACTCAATTTAATTTCTGCATTATCAACTGCAATGGCATAATCGACAGCTGCGGCTAACCCTACTCCGCCACCAACGCATTTTCCTTGTATGCGGCCAATTATAAATTTCGGGCATTTACGCACCGCGTTAATGATATGCGCGAAGCTGCTAAAAAACTCTGTTCCCTCCGCTTCTGT
>DATHHR010000023.1:0-9587 GCA_035317105.1 Ferruginibacter sp.
ATGCTTTGAAAGCAGGCGTAACATCCCATACATGTGCTTCAGTTGAATTATTATCTTTGAAGAACATGGCCTGTATTATTTTAAAATAGTAGTAGGCGCTGATAGCAGCACAACATACTGCAAAGATCACCAGCCAGATACAATGGCCGTTTTGAATAGCGGCGATCAACATATAAAATTTTGCCTGAAAGCCTGCAGTTAACGGAATACCCGTTAGTGATAAAAGAAATACCGTTGCTGTTACAGCCAATATGGGTTGTTCTTTAGCAAGGCCATTGAATCCATCAATGGTATAATCATTCATTTTTATCAGGATGGCAAATATGCCTATCGTTGCCAGGCTATATGCTGCAGTATATAAAACAAGTCCTTCTTTAGCTGTTTGGTTCAAAGCAAACAATGCCAATAGCATAAAGCCCGCTTGTGCAATACTTGAGTAGGCCAACATACGCTTTACGCTTTGCTGGAAGACTGCTGTCAAATTTCCTATCAATAATGTTGCAGCTGTGATGATGACGATCAATGTTTGCCATTGTCCGTGCATTTTACCAAAAGCATTATCAAACAAGCGGATGAAGGCAATAAAGCTGGCTGCTTTTACAATGGTAGACATGAAAGAAGTAAAAACAGTTGGTGCCCCATCATACACATCGGGCGTCCAAAAATGAAAAGGCGCTGCAGATACTTTAAACGATATCGCGATCATTAAAAACACTAAGCCTGCTGCGATCAGCACGGGTAATTTCCCTACCCCTAAATTGATGCTATCAATATAAAAAGATCCATTGGTATTGCCGCCATACACCAATGCAATCCCCATTAGCATGATACCGGTAGAAAATGCGCCCATCAAAAAATATTTCAATGCGGCTTCATTGCTTTTCAGGTTGCGTTTATCGCTACCTGTTAGTATGTATAGAGGGATTGACATTATTTCTACCCCGATAAACAAGATGAGTAAAGTATTAAATGTGGCCACCAAACAAACGCCGCATAAAATAAAAAATATCAGTGCAAAATATTCAGAGACACTTGAACCTACTTTTTCAAAATCTCTTCCACTTAATAAAAAGAATAATAAAGTGCAGCCTAATGCAACCGTAATGAATGTTAGGTTAAAGCTATTAACATGTACCATGTTTTTAACCTCTATATGAAAGAAAGTGTCGCCGGAATATAATTCGTAACAATTGGCAATAAGAATAATAGCCAGGCCAAATATGGCCCAGTATTTTGGTGTGCTCTTACTCTTATTGAAGACGCCACCAAACATCATTACGATACCCCAAATTGCTGTTAATATAATTGCATTCATGCCCCTGTCCCCTAAAGGGGAATTTATTTTTTGTTATTTAAATCTTGTTACTATTGCTGCTACCGTATCTTTTGTAATATCGAACATTGGCTGTGGAAATACACCCAATGCTATTATCAATATTACCACAACACTCAATATTAATTTTTCGTTCCACGAAATTTCTTTGATGGTTGATGTCAATGTATTTACTTGTCCGTAAAATACTTTTTGTATCATATTCAACGTATACACTGCCGCAAGGATGATACTTAACCCTGCAACTGCTGCATACCAGGCGCTAAATTTAAATACGCCGCTGAACATCATAAATTCTCCCACAAACGCATTGGTCAATGGCAATGCAATATTGGCAAAAGCAATTACTACCAATAATATAGTTAATACGGGAGCCTTATGCGCTACGCCACCTAACTGAGATATTTTTCTTACGCCGGTTTGTTTTTCTAACAGGTCGATCACTATCCACAAAGCGATGATATTGATACCATGGTTGAACATTTGTATCATTACACCTTCTATACCTATCTGCGTCATAGAGAAAATAGCGGCGCACATTAAACCGATATGCGCAATAGAAGAATAAGCTGCCAGTCGTTTTAAATCATCCTGCACCATTGCTATGCAGCTTGCATAGATCATGCCCGCAACAGACAAGAACATTACTATTGAACCGAATTTTATACTTGCTAAAGGGAACACGGGGATCAACCAACGCAACACGCCAAATAAACCCATCTTTACCATGATACCGCTCAGCACCATTGTTGTTGATGTGGGTGATTGTTCATAAGCATCGGGCTGCCAGGTGTGAAAAGGGAATACCGGCATTTTGATGGCAAATGCTATAAAGAATAACCAGAACAAACAACTTTGTTGTGTATGTGATAAATGAGCAGCATAAAAAGCTTGTACCCCAAATGAATGCTTACAATAATCAGTCGAGGCTGTATGCTGATACACGCAAATGATTCCGATCAACATTAATAATGATCCCAGGAATGTGTAGATAAAGAATTTAAAAGTTGCCTGTATTCTTTTTTCTCCGCCCCAGCGGCTACATAAAAAATACACCGGTATCAATGCCAACTCCCAGAAGAAATAAAACACCAGTGCATCTGTTGCAACAAACACACCCATTAATCCTGCCTGTGTTAATAGCATCAATGCATAATATAAGTTAGAGTTCTTGTATTCGTTCTTATAAGTTGCAGTAAATATGATCGGGAAAGAAACAGCTGTTAGTAAAGTCAGTATTCTTCCCATTCCATCAAGGCCTACAGAGAAGCTTGCGCCGAGATATTGTAGCCAGTAATAGCTTACATTATTAATGTAGAAATATTTATCGGCAGAATAGCAAATACTGCCTATTGAAATAATTAAAGTGATTATAGTAGCTATTAGGCTCCATGCTTTTACACTTTTATCATTCTTGATAAATAAAGTTATCATTCCCGCTAACAGCGGAAACCAGATCAACAATTCAGGAAACGTTATCCAAATATTTGCAGGGTTCATATATTCTTAGAAAAACAATTGAATGATAAATAAAATCAAAATACCTATAACCATCAGCAATACATAATTACCTACTTGTCCGCTTTGCAATAAACGTATTTGCCTGCTTCCGTAATTAACGCTTTTACCTACGCCGTTCACAAATCCATCGATACCACTTTTTTCTACTACGTTATTTAAGAATGTCGATAATTTTTTCAATGGTTTAACGATGATCGCATCGTACAACTCATCAACGTACCATTTATTTTCCAATACTTTACCAAAGCCTGTTTCTTCAACGGTTGTTTTTTCGTACTTGCTAAATTTATTGATCGCAAAGATCAAAGCGCCTAATGCACCTAACACCGAAACAGCCATCAAAGTATAATCAGTTGTTGGCGCTAATTCTCTCTTTGCAACGATGGCATAGCTGCCGGCAAATATGGGTGATAAGAATTGTTCTAATTTATCGCCACCATTCATAAATACGCCGGGGATGTTGATCCATCCGCCAACAACAGCCAGTATGGCTAATGTGATCAATGGGAAAGTTATCGCAGCAGGACTTTCATGCAAATGATGCTCCTGATCATATGTGCCCCTGAATTTTCCTAAGAAGGTCATGGCATACAAACGGAACATATAAAAAGCTGTCATGAATGCGGTTAATACCCCAACGATCCAGTAGATAGGATTTTTTGCAAAGGCCGCACCGAGTATCTCATCTTTAGAAAAGAAACCTGCAAAAGGCGGCATTCCCGCAATTGCCAGACAACCCAATAAAAAAGTGATATGCGTGATGTTCATGTATTTTTTCAATCCGCCCATATTGCGCATATCCTGTTCGCCACCCATTGCATGGATAACGCTACCTGCGCCTAAGAATAACAATGCTTTGAAGAAGGCATGTGTCATTACGTGGAACACGGCGCCTGTGTAAGCTCCAACGCCCAGGCCAACAAACATATAACCTAACTGACTAACGGTTGAGTAAGCCAATACTTTTTTAATATCATTTTGTTTTAACGCGATCGTTGCAGCAAGCACTGCTGTTGCTAAACCGATAATGGTAATGACCGATTGCGTGAACGGCGCCATCGTAAATAAGATATTGCTACGCGTGATCATGTAGATACCTGCAGTAACCATTGTTGCAGCATGTATCAAAGCGCTCACAGGTGTTGGGCCCGCCATCGCATCCGGCAACCAGGTGTACAATGGTATCTGTGCACTTTTGCCTGTAGCACCTACAAATAATAATAAAGTGATACCGGTAATATCAGCAGGCGTAAGTTTAGCGATATTTACTGCAGAAAAAACATCTGCATAATTAACCGTTCCAATTTTTGTGAGCAACCAAAACACTGCTAATAAAAATCCAAGGTCACCAATACGGTTCATGATGAATGCTTTTTTAGCAGCATCCGTATAATCATTATTTGTGAACCAGAATCCGATCAATAAATAAGAACACAATCCTACTCCTTCCCAACCGATGAACATGATAATGTAGTTAGCTCCCATTACCAACAGCAACATCGAGAAAACGAACAGGTTCAAATAAGCGAAATATTTTGCGAAGTCTTTTGGTTCTTCGTCGTGCATGTAAGAAGTAGAATAGACATGGATCAAAAATCCGACACCTGTAATGATCAATAAAAACAGAGAAGACAATTGATCTATCTGAAAAGCAAAATTGATGTGTAGTGAATCCGTATTAATGAATTTGAAAAAAGTAACAACTTTTGTATTGCCGCTCTTTACCTGGAAGAAAACAAAAACACTGATCAAAAAAGAAGCTAAAATAACACCGCTGCCAATAAGTCCTGCCAGGGCTTTTGATAATTGCTTACGGCCTAATCCATTAATTAAAAATCCGACTAATGGCAGGAAAGGGATCAGCCAAACTAGTTGTAAAGTATTGTTCATAATTGGTGTGATGGACTATCGATAACCGACCACTGACGACCGCTTAAATACGGTGGTCGGTGGTCAGTTGTCGATTGTCAGTTCTTCAATCTATTTAAAAAATTAACGTCTACCGAATGTGTATTTCTATAGAGCATTACAATGATCGCTAAGCCTACCGTTACTTCTGCAGCTGCGACCACCATAATAAAGAATACAAAAATCTGCGCATCGCTTGCCAATGTTGGATTGGTTATAGCAAATTCAACATTGTGCATTTTTGAAAATGCTACCAACAATAAATTCACTGAATTCAGCATCAGCTCTACACACATAAAAATGATGATCGCATTGCGGCGTGTTAACACACCTATCACTCCAATACAAAAAAGGAGGATCGCGAGTACTATGTAATTATATATCGGCATAAACTATTTAATATTTGATATGTAATATTTAATATTAGTTAGGTACTAAATATTTGTTTGTTTTATTTTAATCTTGAAAAGAATCTAATACACTTTAAACCGAAAGTAATATTAAATATTACTTCTTACATATTACATTATTAGTCTTTCTTAGAAATAACAACTGCCCCTATCATAGCACTCAAAAACAACACACTGCTTATTTCGAATGGAAAAACGTAATCTGTAAATAATGCTTTGCCCAGTTGTTCTATCAAACCAACATCACCTGTAGTCATTTGTACTAAATGCATACTTGTATCAGTTTGTTTTAATGCGGCTACTAACACCAGCATCAAGCTTGCGCCTGCGATCGTTCCAATGAACAACATCAGCCTGTTCTTTTGCGGTTCAGACTCTGCATTCAAATTCATCAACATTACCACGAATAAAAACAGCACCATTATCGCGCCTGCGTAAACAATAATATTTACGATCGCAATGAATTGTGCATTCAATAAAATATAATGCCCAGATATGGCAAAGAAAGTAACGATAAGGAATAAGATACTGTGTACCGGATTTTTACTCACAACAACCATCGCCGCAGAACCAACCGCTAACAAACTTAAGAACCAGAATAGAATTTGTGTGATGCCCATTATTAATTTGATAATTGAATTGATAATTATTTTACTGCTACTCTGCCGCCCTTTGCTTTTTCGTAGGCTTCAGGTTCTGTAACAGGATTTGGTATTAACAGATCTTCTTTACCATAAATAAAACCTTTGCGTTGGAAATTAGCCGGTGCAAATGTTTCGCTTAGGTAAATAGCATCTTTCGGACAAGCTTCTTCGCACAAACCACAAAAAATACAACGCAACATATTGATCTCATATCTAGCTGCATATTTTTCTTCGCGGTATAATCCTTCCTCACCTGGTTTTCTTTCTGCGCCTTCCATTGTGATGGCCTCAGCCGGACAAGCTACTGCGCATAACCCGCAGGCTGTACAGTTTTCGCGCCCCTGCTCATCTCTGTTCAAGACATGCAATCCTCTAAATACCGGACTGAACGGACGTGTTTTTTCAGGATAACTGATGGTAGGCACCTTCTTAAACATATGACTGAACGTAATGAACATGCCTTTAATAATTGCAGGCAGGTACAGGCTTTCCATAAAGCTTAGCTTCTTGCGTTCTACTTGTTTAACTCTGTTTGTTAATGCTTGCATATATTTTGTTATTAGCTACAACCATAAAAGCTGCGCAAATATATTTTTTATGTTAGAAATGCCAGTGATTTTGTTGTAACAGAATAATAGCTCCTGTTACCAACATATTACCCAATGCTAACGGTATCAAGACCTTCCAGCCTAAATCCATTAATTGATCGTAGCGGAAACGCGGGATCGTCCAACGTACCCACATAAAGAAAAATAAGAAACACACTACCTTAAATAACAATACAAACAAATGTATCAATGCCATCCAGTTCGTTCCTATTTTAACAGCCCATGCCGCATCATTTACAAAAGGAATATCATAGCCGCCGAAAAATAAACAGATCATGATGGTACTGCTGATGAACATATTGATGTATTCAGCAAATAAATAAAAACCCAGTTTCATTGATGAATACTCTGTGTGGTAACCGCCAACCAATTCACTTTCTGCTTCTGCCAGATCGAATGGTGTTCTGTTACATTCTGCAAAAGCGCAAATTAAAAATATCAAAAAGCCCAATGGCTGTTTAACAATATTCCAGCTGTACCAATGAGCCTGTTGCTGCACCACCATTGTCTTTAAACTCATGGTGCCTGTTACCATTAACAAGGCGATCAAGGAGATACCCATCGCCAATTCGTAACTGATAATTTGTGATGCAGCGCGTAAGCCACCCATCAAAGAAAATTTATTATTGCTTGCCCAGCTACCGATCATTATTCCGTACACACCTAAACTCACAACACCAAACACGTATAAAATTCCAATATTAATATCTGCAATTTGCAAAGAAAAATCTCTTCCTAAAATATGTATCTTATCTCCCCAAGGCACAACTGCGCCTGTCATCATCGCTGTTAGCATCGCCAAACTAGGGCCTAAAATAAATAAGAACTTATTCGAAAAAGTTGGAATGATCTCTTCTTTAAAAAACAATTTCAATCCATCTGCCAGCGGCTGTAAAAGGCCAAAAGGCCCAGCACGATTAGGGCCAACCCTATCTTGCAATACAGCCGCAACTTTACGTTCGGCATAAGTTGAATACATCGCGATAACCAATGAAGCTACTACTACAACAGCTATCAAAGCGAGTTTTTCTATTACTACTGCTACATCAATTGCTAAAAGCATATTTTAATGGTCTAATTCTTTATAGATTATTCAAAGTCAAAATTTAAAAGTTAAAACCAAAAAGTTACTTTCTTTTCAACTTATGGGTTTTGACTTTTCACTTATTACTTATTATCAAAGTCGTTGCTATGCGCAGGACCTTGTATTTTACTTAGATCGATATTTAGTTTATTCACTTCACTTACATCATGAATATCCATTAATAATAGAGGCTCTCTGCCGCCCATTACTTCCTGCAATGTTTCTTTTGGTTTAACCACACCCACATAATGCCCCTGCGCAATCACAGAATGGCGGTTAATTACTGTTGGCCCTTCTATCGTCCAGTCTTTTGTTTCTTTTTTATCAAAGCGGCAAGTGTTACAGATCCATCCCGGCTTGCCATCAAAGCTTTGTACTTCACCCCATTGATCTTTTCTTGCTGTTACGCGAAACACTTCTTCACCACGCAACCATAAAGTTGTTTTACCACAACATTTTGGGTTTTCGCAATTGCGGTGTGCATCCACAGGCTTGGTAAACCAAACACGATTTTTAAAACGGAAAGTTTTATCTGTTAATGCACCAACCGGACAAACATCGATCATATTACCGCTGAAGTCGTTCTCGATCGCTTTAGAAATATAAGTTGAAATTTCTGCGTGCTCACCTCTGTCCAAAATACCATGTACGCGTTTATCAGTTAATTGATCTGCTACATAAGTACAACGATAGCAAAGAATGCAACGCGTCATATGCAATTGTATGTAAGGGCCGATATCTTCTTTTTCAAATGTTCTTCTTGGAAATTCGTAACGTGTGCCTTCTTTGCCATGTTCGTAACCAAGATCCTGCAAATGACATTCACCGGCCTGGTCACAAATAGGACAATCCAACGGATGATTCAATAATAAAAATTCTACCACTCCTGCTCTTGCATCTTTTACTTTATCGCTCGTAATATTTTTTACGATCATGCCATCCATAACAGTTGTTCGGCAACTTGCTACCAATTTAGGCATTGGCCTTGGATCAGCGGTTGAACCTGCAGCTACTTCAACAAGACATGTACGGCATTTACCACCGCTACCTTCCAACTTACTGTAGAAGCACATTGCAGGAGGTGTAACATCACCGCCAATTTCTCGAGCAGCAGTTAATATGGTCGTACCAGGAGCAACCTCGATAGTAATATTATCAATTGTTACTTTAAAATTTGCCGGTGGTGCTTTTACTTCTTCAGCCATAATCTTTGCGAAACTTTGCGTTGAACTTCTTTGCGTTCTCTGCGGTTATAAATTATTCACAACTCTTTTTATTCCTTCAATTTATATTATTAAGCTTCAAATAATGTTAGCCAAAATTAGCATACTTACTTGATTGACCTTTATACTCTGAATCTAGCGGTTCATATACTTTCCCTCTGAAAACAAAGAAAAATATATAAATAAGAATCCCAAGATGGAAAACTAATGCACCTACTCGAAGATCTGACCAATGGAAATTAGACCAAATGTCAATTTTATTTCTAAGAAGGTTCCAATCTTGTATCCAAATAAAAAGCCAAGCTACTGTTATTATATCCCATACTAAAAAAGTAAGTTTTGAAACAGAGAATCTTCGCCCTCTAGCAAGTAAATTTTCATCTTTATCCAAAATACAAGCTTCAATATATTTTTTCTCTTCAAAAGTAGAACTAGTAATTTCAAGCTTCAACTTTTTTTCTTCACGATTTTTAGTTTTATATTCCCATCGTTCCTGCCAATATTTACTACCACGATTCATTAAACTCTGAGCTAACGAAATAAGAAAGGTTATAAATGATACATAAATGCAATAATCAGACAAATCATTACTATCGGGCTTTATCTGCTTCAAAGTAAAATATCCTGTCGTAAATGCTAAAATCAATGCGCCAAAAAACCAACCTCTTTTCCAAAAATTATCAATCTCAAATTTTCTCAGTTCAAAAATTTTTTCAAACTCTAATTTCGTAAGCTCAAATTCTTTTTCATCATCAGTCATAGTAATAGCCTTTAGGGTTCAGACAGCGGCAACAGGAACATGAATCGGATCAGCATAATGCGCCATTCCGTAATTTCTTCTTTGTGCTTCTTCAGG
>DATHHR010000024.1:0-3486 GCA_035317105.1 Ferruginibacter sp.
GTAGACTTATATATCGGAGGGACAGAACATGCTGTTGGCCATTTATTATACAGCAGGCTTTGGACAAAAATATTATTTGATCTTGGTTATGTTGGACATGATGAACCTTTTAAGAAATTGGTTAATCAGGGGATGATAACGGGTAGTAGTCGATTCGTTTATAAAGCAGATTTGATTTTCAATCTTGAGGAACATAAAGATTACCTTTCTGATGATTCTAATTTCAATAAAGAAAATGCAGTATTTATATCTAATAAATTTTATACTGAACTTAGTGAAGGTGGTTTTGAAAAGAAATTATCTTTCTTAAAAGATCATTCGGAAAATATTTCTAAATTAATTAAATCACAAGAAGATCAACCGCTTGCCATCAGTTTTCATAAAATCAGAGTTGATGTAAATTTTGTCGATGGAGTTGAATTAAATGTTAGCGAATTTAAAAAATGGAGAAATGGAGAATATGCAAATGCTGAATTAATTTTAGAAGAAGGTAAATACATCTGCGGTTCCGAAACAGAAAAAATGTCTAAATCAAAATACAACACAGTTAATCCTAATGAATTAGTTGACAAATACGGCGCGGACACATTCCGCATGTACGAAATGTTCCTTGGCCCGGTGGAACAAAGCAAACCTTGGGATACAAAAGGCATTGAAGGCGTGCATCGTTTCTTAAGAAAATTATGGCGCTTGTTCAATGATGATGTAAAAGGCAAAGTGTGGACAGATGAAAAAGCAACCGATGCAGAATTAAAGATCTTACATCGTACCATAAAAAAGATCGAAGAAGATACAGAACGCTTTAGTTTCAACACTGCGGTAAGTACATTTATGATCTGCGTGAATGAACTGGCAGATGCAAAGTGTAATAAGAAAGAAGTGTTGCAACAAGTATTGATCTTACTAACACCTTACGCACCGCATATTGCAGAAGAATTATGGCACCAGTTAGGAAACGCCGGCAATATTATTGACGCAGCCTATCCAAAATTTGATGGCAAATATTTGATAGAGTCTGATAAAGAATACCCTATTTCTATTAATGGTAAAATGCGCACTAATATCAATATTTCTTTAACTGCTACGCAGGAAGAAGTAGAAAAAATTGTTTTGGCCAATGAGCTTATTCAAAAATGGACAGAAGGAAAACCACCCAAAAAGATCATTTTTGTAAAAGGCAAAATGGTGAATATTGTTGTATAAAAATTCAAAAATAAATAAAGCTTTATGAAAAATATTTTTATTGCTGTTGTTTTGGTATCGTTCCTACTCTCCTGCAAAAAGGCTTCAGTGCCTGGTTCAAAAACTACATTAACAGCAGCTATTGATGGGGCTAATTATAGCGCCACTCAGCAAAAAAATTTCACAAGAATCCGGCTTCCAAATGACAGCACTGAATTTTTTACTTTAAATGGATTGGATGGCGCCGGAAATTATATGGAGATAGGCCTTGAATCCATTCATAACCTTACAACAAAAACCTATACACAGACGGCAGATTCAACTGTATTAGTAGATATTTATTTTCAGGGAGTATCTAGTGCAAATGTATTTTGGGCTGTTTATTCATCAACAAACCCTTCTTCGATCACGATAACTCATATCGACAGTGTTTCCATAGCAGGTACATTTGCCGGAACTATTTATGATAATGGCGATTCAACAACAGATTCGAAAACAGTCACAAACGGAACATTTTTATTGAGCAGTCAATAAGTAAATAGCTTCTGATATTTAAACTGTAAAGCAAGAGCTTTGCGATTTTATTTTGGATAGGCGGTAATAGTTATCGCCTTTTATATTTTAGTTTTATTAAAATTTACAACACTATGAAATACTTCTTCATGATCGCTTTATCAGTATTACTATTTGTATCCTGTAGAAAATCAGGACCGGATAATATTATTTTGCCAAATACAATATCTGCAACAATCAATGGAACTAATTATGTGTTTAACCAGGGTGTAGGTAAGTTTATAAACACTTCCAGCGATTGGAGTAAAACCGTACAAATAGCCGCATCAGATTCAAAGAATGATTTCTTTGGTGTCCTTATTGAATCATCTACAGTGTTAGGATTAGGATCTTATGTTTCCGCCATCTCCTTTCCTACTAATTACGGATCGATCCGATTTGGCAATTATGGTCCTGAAATAACTTATACCGGCAGAAGCGATAGTAGCTCCACTACAATAACAATCACTTCTGTTACTGATGGATTGATACAAGGCACTTTTGAAGGGACTATTTACGTCGATGGCGATTCGTCGCTTCCTTCGATACCGGTTACAAATGGTAAATTCAGCGTATCTACCAATTAGGAATAATTTTTGTATAGCTATAAATCATGAGCAATATAAATTATCAAGACCTCGCCGCAGATTGGATCGATGCCTGGAACAAACGGGACATCGACAGGATAATCGATCACTATGCCGATAATGTAGAGTTTCACTCCCCAACTGTAAACAAAAGATGGAACATTACCGACGGCAAACTAAGCGGTAAAGAAAAACTTAAACAACATTTCCTAAAAGGTTTTGAAGAAGCGCCCAATTTACACTTTGAATTTGTTGAGCTGGTTCCTGAAAAAGACAGCGTGATCATTACTTACAAAAGAGAAACCGGGCAGATCGTTTCAGATTACATTAGGCTGAATGAAAACGGTAAAGCTATATTAGTAAACGCCTACTACCATTTAAAAGAACAGTAAAATCCAAGTTAAAAAGCTTCAAAGTTCCCCCTTCAGGGGGCGGAGGGGGTTTGATTTCTTTGTACCTTTACAAATCACAATGGAAATTAAAGCTGGCGCCATATTAGCAACCATCAATAACCCGGACGATTTGAAGAAATTGAACCGGGGGCAGTTACAACAGGTATCTGACGAGCTGCGCCAATACATTATTGATGTGGTGAGTATTTATGGCGGCCATTTTGCTGCCAGCTTAGGCGTTGTTGAATTAAGTGTTGCCCTACATTACGTTTTCAATACACCTTACGATCAGCTGGTTTGGGATGTAGGCCACCAGGCATACGGACATAAAATTTTAACCGGTCGCAGGGATAATTTTTACACCAACAGAAAATACGGCGGACTAAGCGGTTTCCCGAAACGCAGCGAAAGCGAGTACGATACTTTTGGTGTTGGCCATTCTTCTACTTCTATTTCTGCCGCGCTCGGTATGGCAATGGCTTCTCATTATAAAGGAGAGACCGACAGGCAACATATTGCAGTGATAGGCGATGGCGCAATGACTGCAGGTTTAGCATTCGAAGCATTGAACCATGCAGGTATCGAAAAAAGTAATGTGCTTATTATTTTAAATGATAACGACATGGGCATCGACCCTAGTGTTGGTGCATTGAAAGAATATTTAACAGACATCACAACTTCTCAAACCTATAATAAATTAAGAGATGATTTTTGGAAAGCCTTGGGCAAATTGCCGGGTAAAAATTTCTCGAGAGATCTTGCTTCAAAAATTG
>DATHHR010000025.1:0-19027 GCA_035317105.1 Ferruginibacter sp.
AAAACAAGCAATACTAATACTACAAGACGGAACTGTTTTTTACGGTAAAGCCTTTGGTAAAACAGGTACAACAACTGGTGAAATTTGTTTCAACACCGGCATGACTGGTTACCAGGAAGTATTTACCGATCCAAGTTATTATGGCCAGGTACTGATCATGAACAATGTGCATGTTGGCAACTATGGCGTAAAAGCTGCGGATGTTGAAAGTGATAGCGTTAAAGTGAAGGGTGTGATCGGAAGAAATTTAGAAGAACCATACAGCCGTTACATGGCCGATGGATCTTTACAACAATATTTTGAAGACCAAAATGTTATTGCGATCGATGATGTTGATACAAGAGCATTGGTAGAACACGTACGCACGCAAGGTGCCATGAATTGTATCATTTCTTCTGATAATACAGATGTAGAAAAACTAAAAGCAGCATTAGCTAAAGTGCCATCAATGGCCGGGTTGGAATTAGCTTCGGTTGTATCAACTAAAGAAGCGTATTTTTTAGGAGATCCGACAAGCGAGATAAGAGTAGCAGTATTGGATTGTGGTGTAAAGAAAAATATCCTGACCTGCCTGGTTGAAAGAGGCGCTTATGTAAAAGTACATAACGCAAAAACTTCTTTCAAAGAATTGCAGGAATTTAAACCGAATGGTTATTTCATCAGCAACGGTCCTGGAGATCCTGAACCAATTGACTTTGCTATCAAAACAGTAAAAGAAATTTTAGCGGCAGAAATTCCATTGTTTGGTATTTGTTTGGGGCATCAATTATTAGCCTTGGCAAATGATATCCCTACTTTTAAAATGCACCATGGCCATAGGGGATTGAATCATCCTGTTAAAAACCTGATCACCGGTAAAAGCGAGATCACTACGCAGAACCATGGTTTTGGTGTGGATCCTAAAGCGGTAAGGGCTTCAAAAGATGTTGAAATAACACACTTGAACCTGAACGATGAATCTATTGAAGGTATCCGCGTAAAAAACAAACCGGCATTCTCCGTTCAATATCATCCGGAAGCAACTCCCGGTCCTCATGATAGCCGTTACTTATTTGATGATTTTATCGAGATGATTAAAAAAAATAAAGCAAAATAAAATCCAAAAAACAATAAGGCAAATCCCAAAACTCGAATTTTGGGATTTGTTTTTTTGGAATTTGTTTTTTGGAATTTGATATTTGTGCTATGAAAATAGCTATCATCAACGGTCCTAATTTGAATCTTCTTGGTACAAGAGAAGTGGATGTTTACGGCAATCAAAGTTTTGATAAATACCTGGAAACATTGAAACAACTATACCCGGCTGTTGAGCTCTCTTATTTTCAAAGCAATATAGAAGGTGAATTAGTGAATGAGATACAAAGGATCGGCACTTCCGGCTATGATGGTATCGTTTTAAACCCTGCAGCCTACACACATACTTCAGTTGCCATTGGCGACGCCATAGCAGCCATTAAAACACCTGTGATCGAAGTTCATATCTCCAATATATTCGGACGGGAAGAATTCAGGAAACTGTCTCATGTTTCGGGTAAAAGCGTTGGGGTAATATCCGGATTAGGCTTAAAAGGCTACAATTTGGCTATAGCATACTTTACTGCAAAATAATTTACCACTTATTTCCTTTTATTACTATCGCGAAGCAACTAAATATGCCAAAAAGCAGCAGGTAATTCATTGTATTTATTGTAGAAAGGTATAAAAACAAAAAAATCACAAAATAGGCTGAGAACAGTCTCTTTTGTGATTTTACTATAGTGACCTTATAAGATAAACTTATAAAGCACGATCCCGTTATATCTTAGTGAGCAATTTTATCGTTAGCCTTAACTGTTGGAGCTACTAATAAAAATACTAATAATGCTACACCACCTACTGCTGCTGCTCCGCTAAGAGAAGAAGATTGAGTGTTGTTAAGATCAGCTGCAAAAGTTGTTGCGCTAGTTGCTGCTAATACTAAAGTTGCGATTGATGCTTTTAATAAACCTTTCATGTTTTTTATTTTTAAATTTTTGATAGATGATTTTGAACCTATAATTGCAATAAGCAAGCCAATGGAAAAATAGGTGTCAAATTGATCTGATATACTATATTTCGATAATGTAAAAAATATTTTGGGTGGATACCCCTGCATAAACCAAGTAGCAAAAAAAAATATCATAATTGGGATAAAGAGCCAAATGAATTTGCCTTTTAATTTTTGGATACAATTTTTTTTCATCTTTTTATTTCTTTAACATATATTGATAATATTTAATTCGGACAAATTGTCTTGAATAGATTTGTATAAAATAGTCAATTCAGGATAATTTTATATAATTTTTATAATAGCATGACATAAAAGAGGCAATTGGCAGATTTTGTGGCAGTAAATTGCCCCAAACCGTGGACTTTAGAAAAAATTTTATTTGAAATTGGGGAGTTTGGCATGCCAATTTTAAAGTTTGGCACGAGAAGAAGGGGGTTTTGGCTCAAATGAAGTCCATTTAGGGCGAAGAAAGACCTGACTATTCGTATTCGTACTGAAAATAGCCCTGGAGCTGCTTATCTTTTGAATAGCATTTATCTTCTGTCCTTAGTTTACCGTTGTAGGTATACTTCCATAAATAGTAGTTGCCGCTTACACCTTCTTCGGTAGCGATCATTTGTACCATTTGGCCGGCATCGTTGTATTCGAACAGAAAATCAGGAACTACCTTTTGTTTTACCAGGTTATAACGCACTATATCGGTAATCATGTTATTATCATCGTAATAATAATAGTAGTGTTTTCCATAAACCGCTACTTCCTGTTCTTCTGAAACATGGCCACTATCATCAACCGAAAAATCAACTTCCAGCGAATCTTTATTATTTCTGGTCAACGTCATTTTTATTGGTAATGACTTATCATTATAAGTATACTGACGAACTTCTACCAAGGAGTTAACAAAATCGTAGTCACTTGATTTGGAAAGCGATGTAATAACAGTAATATTCTTTTTATTATCGTAGGTATAATCGATACTTGAAAAATTGGTCTCAGAGCTATCAGTCGTTCTCAACAATAGACCGGTCTTATCAAAAAAAGAAGTTACTATAGACCTGCCTGTAGCAAGAGATTTTGTGTAGGTCTCAATTTTTCGGTAATCCTTACTGATCTTCTTAACACAAAAAAAACCTACACTTGCTGTTCCGTCAGATTCAAAGCTATTTACAGTAACAGTTCTTTTTTTCTGCTCTTGCAATGCCTTTCTTTCGGCCATCACCTGCTGTGTACCTAAAATATCTTTGTAATAATATTGTGCAACGCTACTGTATTGGAGTGTTAATAATAAGATAGCAGCAATAAATAATTTCCTGGTCATTCTTTTTTTATTTCAAGGTAAAATTACAGCATTAAAGTATTGCGCGGCATATAGTTATCAATAAGCTATAAACATCTAACAATTCTTTATTATTTTTAACAAAACGCTATATCAATGCCAAACAGCACAGCCAAAGAATTTTTACGGTTAGTACAAATAATGGATGAATTGAGGGAAAAATGTCCCTGGGATAAAAAACAGACCATCCAAACATTGCGTCAGTTAACGATCGAAGAAACCTATGAGCTGACTGATGCCATTACAGACCAGGATTGGAAAGGCATTAAGGAAGAATTAGGAGATATACTATTGCACATAGTTTTCTATGCTAAAATAGGTGCTGAAGAAAATAAATTTACATTGGAAGAAGTGATCAACGGGATTTGTGAAAAACTGATCTATCGCCATCCGCATATATACGGCGATGTAAAAGTGAATGATGAAGAAGATGTAAAACGCAATTGGGAAAAGCTGAAACTAAAAGAGGGGAAAAAATCTGTACTGAGCGGTGTGCCCAGATCTTTGCCAGCCACAGTAAAAGCGATGCGTTTACAGGAAAAAGCCAAACAGGTAGGATTTGAATGGGATACAAAAGAGCAGGTATGGGCTAAAGTTGAAGAAGAGCAACAAGAATTAAAAGAAGCCATTGCTTCAGGTAACAGAGATCATATGGAAGATGAATTGGGTGATGTGTTCTTCTCATTGATCAATTATACCAGGTTCTTAGAGCTGGATGCTGAAAATGCATTAGAGCGTACCAATAAAAAATTCATCAGCAGGTTCAATAAAATGGAAGCAGAAGCAGTAAGTGCCGGAAAACCACTGCAGGATATGACCTTAGAAGAAATGGATGCTATCTGGAATAAAGTTAAAAAACAAAATGAAGCTTAGATCCCTTTTGATTTTTTTCGGTCACTTACAAAAGCAGCAAACTCCTTTAAGCTATAGCTGCTTAGGTTTTGTTCCTTAGTCACCATGGCTTTTTGTGCCATTAATACGCCGTATCTAACATCATTGAATCCATCGGTAACGTGCGCATCCGGATCAATTGATATCAATACATTTTTATTCAAAGCATAATCGATATGTTTCCAATCGATATCTAAGCGGCTTGGATGCGCATTAAGCTCTATTACTACATTATTAGCAGCGCAGGCGTCAACAATTTTTTTATGATCAACAGGATAGCCTTTACGGCTTAATAATAACCTGCCGGTCAAGTGCCCCAAAATAGTAGTGTAAGGATTTTCAATGGCTTTGATCAGGCGGAGCATTGCTTTTTCTTCCGTCATTTTTAAATTACTGTGGATAGAAGCGATCACCAAGTCGAAAGTCGATAAGATACTGTTGCTATAATCCAAACTGCCATCGTTTAAAATATCCGACTCAATACTTTTGAATATTTTAAAAGAAGTAAGCTTAGCGTTCAGTTCATCTACTTGTAAATGTTGTTGTTGAATGCGTTCTTCCGTTAAGCCATTGGCATAAAAAGCGCTTTTGCTATGATCGCTGATAACAAGGTACTCGAAACCCTGTGCCATGGCTGCTTTTGCCATCTCTTCGAGGGTATTGCTGCCATCGCTCCAGTTGCTGTGGCTATGGATGATCCCTTTAATATCGGTTGGCTGTATCACATCCGGGATAGAAGATATGATGGCTTTATTGATGATCGATGTATTTTCTCTGAGAAAAGGTTCTATGTATTGAATGCCTGCACTATCAAAAACTGACTGATCTGTATTGTCAGTTGCTATATATTTTGCTGATGGGAGTTGTTTTGTAAAGGCAGTTGTAAATTCTTCCGAGCCCGTAGTAAGGAATAAGCGTTCCGTAAAGGATGTTTTATCTCCCGTATAAAAGCGAAGCTTTAATCCATTGGTAAGTTTAAACAGTATACTATTCGTTGTTTCTTCTATGATCTCAGGCGGGTTTGCCGTTTGCATTTTCTCTTTTACCAATTCATTAGTTGCGGCTACTACAAATTCTATTTCATTGATGGTGCTTTCTTGTCTTCTATATGCTCCTGTAACGTTAATAACTTCTGGAAAAAATATTTTTTCCAGGTAGGTTTTTATTTGCAAAAAGACGGTTTCTACCTGCTGAAATAAAAAAATCCCTTCATTTCTAAAATAGAATTCTATGTTATCCTGGATGTTTGTTTGTGTTTTTTCTCCGAAGCCTTTGAATAATTTTAACCTGTTTTCCTGGCAAGCATATAATAATTCACCAACAGTTTCTATACTCATCTCTTTCCAGATCGTTGCAATTTTTTTTGGACCAATTCCTTTTATCTGTAACATCTCAATGATACCCGGCGGCGTTTTTTCTATCATCTCTTTCAACACAATTAATTCGCCGGTATCTAATAGCTCAATTATTTTTTTACCGGTAGATTCACCAATTCCTTTGATGCCGAATAAATTTTCTCTGGGTGTTTCACTTAATTGTGCGGGAAGCTTCTCTATCGTGTAAGCCGCTATGGCGTAGGATTTGGACTTAAAGCTATTTTCGCCATGTATGTCCATTAGCTTTGATAGAAAAGAAAAGTTATCTGCGATCTGGTTATTATCCATGTATCAAAAATAATAAAAGTTGGATGGAGTAAGCACAAAAAAAAGCCCTGGTAAAAACCAGGACTTAGATATTTTTTTGCTTTGAAAAAAGCAAAAACTACTTCTTTTTAGGAGCAGCTTTCTTTTTAGGAGCAGCTTTCTTCTTAGGAGCAGCTTTCTTTTTAGGAGCAGCTTTCTTAGGAGCTACTTTCTTTTTTGGAGCCGCTTTTTTCGCAGCTTTTTTTGCAGTTGCCATGTTTTTAAAATTTAAATGGTTAGTAAATAATACTTAAAATTAAAAACATTTTCCGAACTACCAAAAAAATTTATTTTTTTATGCGATCGCTTCAACCAAAACTTCCATCGGTTTGATAGAAATTACAGTCTTATCGTTTCTGCCTTTTTTGTATTCTACAACTCCATCGGTCAATGCAAACAAAGTAAAATCTTTACCACATCCAACATTTTTGCCGGGATGATAAACTGTTCCACGTTGACGAACGATGATGTTACCTGATATAGCAGGCTGACCACCATAAATTTTTACACCTAGTCTTTTACTTTGCGAGTCGCGGCCGTTCTTAACCGAGCCTTCACCTTTTTTGTGTGCCATTGTTTATTGTTTTAAGTTGTCCGTTTTAAATTGTAAGCAGCGAGTTTAAAAAATTGACTACTTATTACTTATCACTTTTTACTTGATTAAGCGATTCCAGTTACTTTAATGTGAGTGTACTGTGTACGATGTCCGTGTTTTTTACGGAAACCTTTTCTTCTTTTCATTTTAAAGGCAATCACTTTATCGCCTTGAATAAGGTCGGCAATTATTTCTGCCTTTACTACTGCTTTAACATCTTTTCCAGATAGAACTTTATCGCCAGTGTGAGTGAACAGAACCTCTGCAAACTCTACTTTGTCGCCTTGTTTACCTTCAAGATGTGGTACGTACAAGCTATCGCCTGCTTTTACCTTAAACTGTTGACCTGCTATTTTAACTACTGCTAACATAATACCCAAATTTAGGACGGCGAAGGTAAGGCTTTTAATTAATAATTGATAATTAAAAATGAATAATTATCAAGAAATATTCATGGCTACAATACTCAATATCATGGCATTACTGCATTACTGGCATAAATACAGCCTAAAAATATTGATAGTCAACTAAATAAGCAGCTATTTGGTGATTTTCAAGGGAGTTTTGCGTTTAGTTTTCGGTTTTGCCTTTTTACTTTTTACTTATTATTATATTCGCTGTAAGTTATGCGTTATTTACTTTTTCCGCTCAGGTTACTATATACTATATACATGGCCGCGATGTTTTTGGCCCTTTTGCTCATTCTTTTTCCGATAGTGCTTATAGCGTCAATTTTTGGCAAAATAACGGGCGGCAACTTTATCTTAAAGATCTGCCGGCTTTGGACCGATATTCAATTGCCCTTATGCGGTATTTTTCACCGGAACATATATGAAGTGTCTCATGATACCAGTAAGCAATACATTTTTGTGGTAAACCATATTTCCTATATGGATATTCCTATTATGCTGCAGGCGGTTCATAACCAGAATTTCAGAATTTTAGGCAAATACGAAATAAGCAAAGTGCCTTTATTTGGATTGTTTTACAAATACGTAGTAGTATTGGTAGACAGGGGTAGTACATCCAAAAGAGCCACAAGCGTAAAACATTTAAAATCGGTGATCAATAAAAACATATCAGTTATGCTTTGTCCCGAAGGGACTTTTAATGAAACACATAAGCCTTTAAAAGAATTTTATGATGGGGCTTTTAAAATTGCTATCGAAACCCAAACACCAATAAAGCCGATATTGTTTTTAGATACGTACGATATATTCAACTACAATAGCATGTTCTCCCTAACACCTGGAAGATCCAGGGCTATTTATTTAGATGAAGTATCAGTTGAAGGATTAACAATCAGCGATACAAAAATGTTAAGAGATAAGGTGTATAAAATAATGGAAGAGCGTTTGATATATTATAAAGCGAGCTGGATTTTTAATTAAGAATTAGTAATTCTTTTAAACAAAACACAATTTTCCTCATCACCCCTTTAGGGGACGGGGGCAAAACAATGTTATACTGCGAAGTGATCATACCATTGGCATTGCCAAAAACTTACACCTATTCGGTGCCTGACATTTTTGAAAAGAAAGTGCAGATAGGCTGCAGGGTAGAAGTGGGTCTGGGCAAAAACAAACGATACGCTGGTATCATCAGATCGATAGACACTACACAACCGGCCTACGCAACAAAAGATATCCTGAATTTATTGGATGATGAGCCATTGTTGTACCGGGAACAATTGCAATTGTGGCACTGGATAAGCGAATACTATATGTGCAGCGAAGGCGAAGTAATGGCCGCTGCATTGCCGGCCCATTTTAAATTGAGTGGTGAAACGATCTTGTTATACAACGAAGACCACGGAGATGATTTTACAGGTTTTGATAACGAAGAATATGTGTTGGCAGAAGCATTACTGATTAAAAAACAGCTTACTATTGGTGAAGTACAACAGGTACTGGATGTGAACAATGTGTATCCTGTAATAAAAAGGTTGATCGATAAAAAGGTTTGCCTGGTTTGGGAATCTTTGAGCGAACGCTATCAAACCAAAAAGGAAAATTTTGTTTTACTGAATCCACAATATGATAACGAGGCAGCTTTGGCTGATCTTTTAAATAACTGGAGTGGCGCACCAAAGCAAATGGAATTGTTGCTGAGTTATTTGCATCTGATAAAAACCGAAGGCGAGGTAACACAGCCGGCATTATTGAAAAAATCAGGAGCTTCTGTCGCGCAATTAAAAGGGTTGGCAGATAAAAAAATATTACTGATAGAGAAACGAAGCGTAGACAGGATCAAAATGCCGCCCAAAGCCATGCAGACGAATTTCGATTTAAGTCTGGCCCAGCAAAAAGCATTTACAGAAGTTAAAGAAAGCTTTTCCGATAAAGGCGTTTGTTTATTGCATGGCGTAACAAGCAGTGGTAAAACACAGATATACATTAAACTTATTGAAGAGTATTATAAACAAGGCAAACAGGTATTATACTTATTGCCCGAAATAGCTTTAACAGCACAAATGATCCGCCGTTTGCAAATGCATTTTGGTGGAAACATTGCTATCTATCATTCTAAATTTAATAATAACGAACGCGTTGAATTGTGGAACAAGATAAAATCTGGTGAAACGAGAATTGTTTTAGGTGCCAGAAGCGCCTTGTTTTTACCTTTTAAAGAATTAGGATTGATTGTTGTTGATGAAGAACATGATCCTTCGTTTAAACAACAAGATCCTGCACCAAGATACAATGCACGGGATGCAGCCATATTTTATGCATCGCTTTTTAAAGCAAAAGTTTTATTGGGGAGCGCCACGCCTTCTATCGAAAGTTATTTTAATGCACAAAAAGGCAAATATGGCTTGGTAGAATTGTTTGAAAGATTCGGAGGTATTCATTTACCTGTCATTGAAATTATTGATACCAGAAAAGTGGTGCAAAAAGGGAAAGTGATGCTATCTCCACAATTAAAAGAAGCCATAGAAAAAACGGTAGAACACGGGCGGCAGGTTATTCTTTTTCAAAACAGAAGGGGTTATTCTCCTTATATTATTTGCGGTACCTGCGGCTATTTGCCACAATGCAAAAATTGTGATGTAACACTTACGCTGCACAAGTTTTCAAATAAACTGCATTGTCATTATTGCGGAACAACTTATCCTAAGTTAATTGAATGTCCTGCTTGTGGAACTGTTAACTGGGCAGAGAAAAATTTTGGTACAGAGAAGATCGAAGAAATGATCGAAGACGAATTTCCGAAATTGAAAGTGGCAAGGATGGATGTTGATTCGGTAAGAGGAAAAACAGCCCACGATAACCTGATCAAATTATTTGAACAACAACGCATAGATGTACTAGTTGGCACACAAATGGTGGTAAAAGGATTGGATTTCGAGAAGGTTAGCCTGGTAGGAATTTTAGATGCGGATGGCTTGCTAAGCTTTGCAGATTTTAGGGTTAACGAACGGGCATTTCAATTGATGGAACAGGTAAGCGGCCGTGCCGGCAGAAAAGATGAGCAGGGAAAAGTATTGATACAGGCATCAGCCATCAACCATCCGGTATTGCAATTTGTGCAACAGCATGATTATAAAAAGATGTACGAGTTTGAATTGGTGAACCGCAAGGAATTTTCTTATCCACCATATAGCAGGATCATCCACATCACACTGAAACACAAATTGAAAGAGGTAGTAGATGAAGCAGCCAACAAATTAGGCGAAGCAATGCAAAAAGAATTGCGGAACTTTATAGTCGGCCCGGCAGCTCCGGTGGTTGGTAGAATTCGTAACCAATACTTAATGGAGCTACTGATAAAATTACCTTTAGATAGCAAACAGATACAACAGTATAAAATAATAATTCGTCACCATTTTAATTTATTACTGACAGAGAAACGGTTTGCATCAGTGACAATGATCGCAGATGTTGATAGCGTGTAATTAATGGATAATTGGTTAATAGATAATTGACAATGGAAATACAATCTAACATATCACTTAAGAAATATAATACGTTTGGGATCGATGCGCATGCAAGGTATTTTTCTAAGTTTACTACTGTAACGGAATTGAACGATCTGCTTGATCTGCAAAAACAATTTATAGTATTAGGCGGCGGCAGTAATATATTGTTCACCAAAGATTATGATGGGCTAGTTTTAAAAAATGAATTAAAAGGGATCAAAAAACTAAAAGAAGATGAGCACCATGTTTACGTGCAAGCAGGTGCAGGAGAGAACTGGCACCAGTTTGTATTGTATTGCATTACAAATAATTTAGCCGGGATAGAAAATTTATCATTGATACCGGGTTGTGTGGGAGCATCACCCATGCAAAATATCGGCGCTTATGGTGTAGAGATAAAAGATGTGTTATACTCTTTAGAAGCTTACTCTATCAAAGAAAAAACGCTGCAAACCTTCAGTCTGAATGACTGCGAGCTGGCTTATCGCGACAGCATATTCAAAAGAAAATATAAAAATGAATTTGTGATCACCAGCGTTACTTACCGGTTAAATAAACAAGCAGACTTTAATACAAGTTATGGCGCCATTAAGCATGAGTTGGAAAAAATGCAGGTGAATCAACTTACAATTAAAAATGTTTCACAAGCGGTAATAAATATTCGCAACAGCAAATTACCCGACCCGGCAAAAATTGGCAATGCCGGCAGCTTTTTTAAAAACCCAACAGTTTCACGTTCGACATTTGAGATATTAAAAAATAAGTTCCATGGCATCGTGGGCTATGATGTTCATAACGGTGATGTCAAATTAGCTGCGGGTTGGCTGATAGAACAATGTGGCTGGAAAGGTTTTAGAAAAGAAGACGCAGGCTGTTACGATAAGCAGGCACTGGTTTTAGTAAATTACGGCAATGCTACGGGAGAAGATATTTATAATTTAAGTGAAGATATTCTACAAAGCGTAAAAGAGAAATTTGGTGTTTTATTAGAAAGAGAGGTCAATATCCTATAGTTTTCTTTTTGAATAAATGGGTTTTGCCTATCTTCAGGAAAACTACGATCCCATGAAAAAACTACTCTTGTTTGTTTTGGTTGTTGCCATCGCTAAATCCTCTTTCGCTCAATCAACGAGTTTAAAAAAAGGTTTCAAAGTTTCGATCAATCCGTATATCCAGCTTCCCGAAGATTCAGTAGTAGCAAAGAAATTGATCAGTTCTATCAATAGCCTTATTTCTTTAACTGACTCTGAATCTATTACGTCAATGTATATCGATAGTACTGATAAAGCAGCTAATCTTGGGCTTTTATCCGGAATGGCCGCTTTCCCCGCAAATGATACTGATAATTTTTATTATAAACCATATCTGACCAATGTATATCAGTTGCCCAACAAAGAGTATGCGATTCAAATTGCATACATAGGAGTTGATACTAAAAAGATACCGATGCTTTTTTATACAACAACTTTTATAGCGAAAGATAAGGGGAGCTACTTCACTTTTTCTACTCCTTTAGCACGAAACACGATCAACTGGCATATGGAAAAGATCGGGATGATAAACTTTTATTACAAGCTGTCATTAGATCAGGCAAAAGCGAAAAGCTTTGCAGCTTATACCGCTGATCTCTGTAAAAAATTCGGGCAGCCCGTTTTTACTTTGAATTATTATAAATGTGAAAATGAACAAGAGGCCAACCAGTTATATGGACTTGATTACTATGTAGGGGCCAACGGTGATAATGGGGGCGAGGGTGGCAATAATGATGGCGTAAGTACTTTTCTTTCAGGCACCAATTCTGAAGAATACCGGCACGATATGTTTCATTTCTTTTGTGGTAAATTCATTAAAGCTGATGAACGCTGCAGGATAACAGAAGAAGGCTCAGCTTCTATTTATGGCGGAGATTGGAGCGTTCCCGCAGATACAATTATTTATCAGCTAAAAAAATATATCGCTGCAAATCCCGCTGCGAATTTGTACGACCTGTTTCATGCAAATACCCGCTTGTATAAATTCGTAAGATTTCAGGTTGCCTTTAGTATCGTGATCAATAAATACGTAGAACAAAAGCAAGGTTTTGGCGGCGTATTAAAACTGTTACATGCCGGGGCAGAAGAAGATAATTATTTTAAAACTTTGTCGGCTGTTATAGGGATCGATAAAAATAATTTTGATGTAGCGTTTAGAAAATTGCTATAAATAAAAAAAAGGGCTGAAATTTTTCAGCCCTTTTTTTATCAATTCAGATCGATCTCATCAAAACCTTCATCGTCATGTGGCTGACTGCCCATGCTGAACATACTGCCCATCAGGTCCTTAAATTCAATTTTGCCATCCAGTACTTTTTTACTGATCAAAGAATGCGCTGCTAAACCATGCAATACAAATTCCATTAATAAAGCAGTTTCTTTTTCATCAGCCGCTTTGTAATATTTTTTAACCAAAGAGTGTAAGCCATCTACTTTATACAATAATTGTATTTTATCAGCATCCTTAGTTTCGAAGAATGTATCTAAATGATTGCCTCCGTCGAACCAGCGTGTAATGGCTTTATACGGACTTTCTTCTGGCTGCTCTTTACCTTTTGTTTTTCTTTTCTTTAATGAATCAGGATTCGGAAAGTATAAACCAAACTGTGTACGTATTGCTTTCTCTAATAAATTAAAAGCAACCTGGTAAGGGCCTTCTTGTTCGCCTTCGTACACCAATTCTATTTTACCGGTAATAGATGGGATGATGCCGATCATATCGCTTATCCATACCTGTGTTTGTTTTTCGTTGTTAATGATCGCCCTGCGTTCTGCAGCACTGACAGCATTTTCGTATGCAGCAATAGTGAGCCTTGCGCTAACGCCGCTTTTTTTATCTACCAGCTCGCTTCCTCTTGCTTCAAAGGAAACTTGTTCGATCAATCTTTTTACGAGGTCGCTTATTTTTACTCTGGCCAGCTGGTCTTCATAAATATCCGCTTCCTGTTCAGTGATCGCTAAGGAGGTTTCTAATGATTTTGGATAATGTGTTAATATCTGGCTTTCGATCCTGTCTTTCAATGGTGTTACGATGCTTCCCCTATTCGTGTAATCTTCAGGATTGGCTGTGAAGACAAACATAACGTCTAAGGGTAAACGCAATTTAAAGCCGCGAATCTGCAGGTCGCCTTCTTCTAAAATATTAAATAAAGAAACCTGTATCCTTGCCTGCAGATCGGGCAATTCATTAATAACAAAAATGCTGCGGTTGCTTCTTGGGATGATACCGTAATGCAAAACCCTTTCATCTGCGAAGCTTAATTTTAAATTAGCCGCTTTGATGGGATCGATATCGCCGATAAGATCCGCCACGCTAACATCAGGCGTAGCCAGCTTTTCACCGTAACGCTGACTGCGGTGCAACCAGGCAATAGGCGTATTGTCGCCTTGTGCTTCTATCAGGTCAATTGCATAACGGGAGATAGGCTGTAAAGGGTCATCATTGATCTCGCTACCAGCAATTACCGGTACATATTCATCCAGTAACTGTATCATTTGCCTGGCCATACGCGTTTTCGCTTGTCCGCGTAAACCCAAAAACAAAATGTTATGACGCGATAATAACGCGCGTTCCGTGTCAGGGATCACAGAATCTTCATATCCTAAAATGCCGGGAAAGGTTGTTTCCTTTGCTTTGATCTTTTTAATAAGGTTATTACGTATCTCATCTTTAATGCTTGTTGATACATAGCCGCTCTTCTTTAATTCGCCTAGTGTTTTAATTTTTGTGCTATCCATTGTTGTTTTTTGTGATCTTATTGTTGAATATGTTTTGTTCTTTGTCTGAACTGGGATTCGTCTGATTAAAGGATTACCGGGATTGAAATTATATTCGCTACGACCTTCGCGAATCCAATCGATCCAATTAAACAGACGAATCCAAATTCAGATAATAATTTTAATAAACAGTTTTTCTTTTACCGCTTTCAAAATCCTTAAATATAAATGAGCCTAAATTATCCAGTCCGGCAAAAAATGCTTTGCCATTATTTGTTTCGGTAAATTCCTGTACAAATTTTTGCAGGTAAGGGTCAGTTGCGATCATGAATGTAGTGATCGGGATCTTTAATTTTTTGCATTGTGTCGCCAGGTTCATGCAACGGTTCAATATCTTTCTGTCTACACCAAAACTATTTTTATAATAACGGTTGCCAACTTTTAAGCAGGTTGGTTTACCATCGGTTATCATAAATATCTGTTTGTTGGGGTTTCTTCTTTTTCTTAAAAGATCCATCGCTAATTCTAATCCTGCAACAGTATTGGTATGGTAAGGGCCCACTTGCAAATAAGGAAGGTCTTTTATTTCTATTGTCCATGCGTCGTTTCCAAAAACCACAATATCCAATGTGTCTTTCGGGTATTTTGTTTTGATGAGTTCGCTCAACGCCATGGCCACTTTTTTTGCGGGCGTTATTCTGTCTTCTCCATACAAGATCATACTATGGGAAATATCGATCATTAATACAGTCGATGTTTGTCCTTTAAAATCGGTTTCCCTGATATCAAGGTCATCTTCATGCAATGAAAAATTTTCTACGCCATGATTGATCTGTGCGTTGCGGATAGAAGAAGTAAAATCTATCTGCTCTAATGTATCGCCAAATTGATAAGGCCTTGTCTCCGGATTTATTTCATCGCCATTACCAGGCTTGAATGTGTTGTGATTACCTTGTTTTGTTTTTTTTATTTTTCCGAAGATCTCTTCCAGGCTTTTTTTGCGAATACCCTGTTCTGTTTTTGGTGTGATCTTTATCTCGCCGTTTTGTTTGTTCTCATCTATATAGCCTTTATCCTTCAGGTCCTCATAAAAATCTCCCATGCCGTAGTCGTCATCGGTAAGGTTATATTGTTTGTCCAGCTCATTCATCCATTGCATCGCTTCATTAACATCGCCGCTTGTATAAGTAAGTATCTGCGTAAAAACATCGAGCAATTGTTCAAAGCGTGATTTGCTATTTTGATCGGGGTCGTATTTAGAAAAATTAAAGCCTTTCATTAGTAAAAAATTTCAGTAATTAATTGATGCAGCGTTGTTGATTAAAAAGAACTCTTTTATTGTAGTAAGAAAAGATCAATGGTGCAACACACAATTTACGTAATATTTAGCCTTGGCGTGTGTATGCAATAAAATCTTCTGTAGTATTTATTCTATAAATAGTACCCTTTAAAAGATCATAAAGCTATGGTTGACAACTTGTTATTATTTATTCAGTTCATGCATTTTTTCTAATAATTAAAATGTACCTTTGGCACGCTTAATGAAATAAATAAAAACGATTGTTTGTATGAAGAAATGTCTACACTTCTCTTTGTCGCTTGCACTTTACTGTCTATTGTATTCAAATGCAAATGCGCAATGTACTCCTGTAGCGGTTACAAAAACCAACAGCACAAAAGTGTATGTACATTATATGCCTTGGTTCTTTGCGCCAAGAAATCCCGGTAATGCAACTGGGTTTGGTAATGGTAATGCAACAGGACAATGGGGTAACCATTGGAGAACAAATGGTAGCGGGGGCGATCCAAATACATTCACAAATGTTACTGATTATACAGGTGCTACGGTTTCTGTAAGAAATATCGACGCGCATTCCCATCCATTGATCGGGCCATATGATGGTAGTGATCCAAATGTTATGGAATATCATTTGCTATTGATGAAATTGTCAGGAATAGATGGTGTGATGATCGATTGGTATGGATTGAATGGGAATGGTGCGGCAGATGCAGGGGCTAACCAGGTGAACAGTTCTGCAGTGATCTCTTCAGTAGGAACATACGAACTTAAATATGGATTGATCGTAGAAGATGGATCTATGAGTAATCTTCCCGCTAATTTAAGTTATGCATCGAGTAATTATTTTACAGATGCTAATTATATAAAATTAGGAGACATGAGAGGCAGCGGCGCCCCTAACGCAGGGGCACCTTTAGTTGGGGAATTTGAGCCTTATTCAGGCAACGCTAATAACGCGGGTGACTGGAGTAATCTTAGTAACAACAAGGCTTTTTTGCCATTGTATGGCCAGGCTTACAACTCTGTACCAAGTATTGCCGGCGGAACTTTTATGTGGCCGGATCCACAAGCAGGAGCCACTGGATCTCCTCCATCCTGGTACACCAACACAAGTAATTATTATTCAGGAAATGCGACAACGATCCATAATAGCTCTCAGGAAAACGGTGTAACATTAAATGATAATGTTGTATTAGGAACTGCCTATCAGGGCTTTTTTGATTTTTATCTTAGTAACGCAAGTAGTTTTACAAATCCTAATGCTATTGCTGGTCAAAACGTCGATGATCAATATGGTATAATACCACGTAACTATGGTGCAAGTGGAAACACTTTAACTACCATGTTAAATTTAGCGCAAGCAAACAAAGGAGTAATAGATGGTATTCAAATAGCAACCTGGAATGATTTCTCTGAAGGAACTATTATTGAGCCAACTGTTGAATACGGATTTCAAAGTTTGGTTGCCGTTCAACAATTTACAGGAGTGCCTTATACAGAGAAAGACCTACGCTATGTAGATACTTTGTTTATGTTGAGACAACAATACTCAACCAATTCTTCTATACAAACAGCATTAAATCAGGCATCTTGTGATCTTGCGCAGTTAAATACTGGTGCAGGAGAGTCTCTTATTTCTTGTATTTACGCAACAGGTACAACAAGCTGCGCGAGCGGCCCTGTAATGAGCAATGCCTCAACAAGTGTTACTGTTGAAAATCCGTTGAGCTACCAGATAGTAGCCTCAGCATCTAACGGAGCAATAACAGGATATGGCGCTACAGGTTTACCGACAGGGTTGATCGTGAATACATCAACAGGAGTTATCAGCGGAACACCAGTTAATGTGGGTGTTTACTCTATTACAATGAGTGCAACAAATAGCCACTCTACTTCAACTGCTACTTTAACCTTAACAGTAAATCAACCATCTACTGAGCAACCTTATCTAAATACTATTGCTACTATCCCCGGAGTAATACAAGCTGAAAATTATGATTACGGCGGACAAGGAGTCGCTTATAGTGATTTTGATGTGACCAATAATGGCCTTGCGTACAGGCCGGGAGAAGGTGTGGATATCGAAACCAATACAGACGGAGCATCGCCCAGCTATGATGTGGGCTGGACAAATGCCGGCGAATGGATGAAGTACACAGTCAATGTTACTGCAGCAGGAACTTATACAATGACTGGCCGGGTAGGTACAGGCGGAGGAACAGCTACTACTATTTTTCATGTGATGTTAGGCGCTCAAAATCTTGGAACCATTCATGTTCCGAATACCGGAGGCTGGACAGTTTTCCAGACAAGTGCCAATGTAACTACACCGGCGCTTACTACAGGTCAGCAAACATTAGAAATATTTGAAGATTCAGGAAATTATAATATCAACTATTTAACTTTCACATTAAATGCGGCAGCGCCGGTAGTAACATCCAATACCGCAACGGCAACAGTAGGAACCGCATTTACTTATACGATCAGTGCAACCAATGCACCAACGGGTTATACGGCCACGCCATTGCCTGCAGGCCTATCATTTAATACAACAACAGGTGTTCTTAGCGGCACGCCTACAACAGTAGGAACAACCACCGTAAATATTTCTGCAACAAACTCAAGCGGTACAGGAAACGGGACGGCAGTTATTACAGTCAATCCTGCAAAGCCCGTTATAACGTCAAACACAGCAACAGGTACAGTAGGCACTGCATTTAGTTATACGATCACAGCAACGAACAGTCCGGCAAGTTATACGGCATCGCCGATACCTGGCGGTTTATCATTCAATACAACAACAGGTGTTCTAAGTGGTACACCATCAACGGCTGCAACAACAACAATAAGTATCTCTGCAACCAATGCGGGCGGTACCGGAAACGGAACAGTAGTTATAACGATTAATCCTGCAGTACCAGTTGTAACATCGAACACAGCTACAGGTACAGTAGGTACCGCATTTAGTTATACTATTACTGCAACAAATAATCCAACAAGTTATACGGCATCACCGATACCTGGTGGCTTATTATTTAATACAACAACAGGAGTTCTTAGCGGAACGCCAACAACAGTTGGAACAACAACAATAAGTATCTCTGCAACCAATGCAGGCGGTACCGGAAACGGAACAGTAGTTGTAATGATCAATCCTGCGAAACCAGTAATTACATCGAACACCGCAACGGGCACAGTCGGCACAGCATTTAGTTATACGATCACGGCAACGAATAACCCAACAAGTTATACGGCAACGCCAATACCTGGTGGCTTATCATTTAATACAACAACGGGTGTTCTTAGTGGTACACCAACAACGGTTGCAACAACAACAGTAAGTATTTCTGCAACCAATGGGGGCGGTACAGGAAATGGAACAGTAGTTGTAACGATCAATCCTGCAGTACCAGTTGTAACATCAAATACAGCAACGGGCACAGTAGGCACAGCATTTAGTTATACGATCACTGCAACGAATAGTCCGACAAGTTATACTGCATCACCGATACCTGGCGGTTTATCA
>DATHHR010000026.1:0-3742 GCA_035317105.1 Ferruginibacter sp.
TCAGCCAAATGCCAGCTGATGCTTTCTCCTTCACGGTCTTCATCGGATGCTAACCAAACCTCGTCGGATCTTTTTGCAATGCTTCGTAATTCTTTTACAACTCTCTCTTTGTCTGCGGGTACAATATATTTAGGCTGAAAATTATTATTCATGTCTACCCCCATATCATTTTTCTCCAGATCACGGATATGGCCATAGCAACTTTTTACTTCAAAGTCGGGACCAAGGATATTTTCTATGGTTTTGGCTTTCGCAGGGGACTCAACTATTAATAAATTTTTTGCCATTTATTGTTTTTTATCAGCACAAACTAAAATCTTGACTGCCTATTATAAAGATACATTGCGGCCAATTTGATCGATAAATAATCACTAAAAACCAATACTATATTGAATTACAGGATGGTTTCAAGAACTACAAACCAATAAAATACAGAACGCAACGATACTGCAATATTACTTTAAAATTGAAAAAACAAAATTTTTCATTCTATAGGAGCAACAAAAAAGTAGTATTTATAGGAAATTGATAACGGCAGTTCTTACTGCATTATCCCTGTAAATTTTTCTGTGTCCCAACCCTTTTGTGAAGATATATTCGATATTCGGGTACTTATCTTCCTGCACTTTTAATACGTCGGCAATAGGTGTAACATCATCATCTTCATCGTGTATCCATAAAATTTTCGCTTTGATATTTTTCATCGCTCTTTTTATAGAATACCATTCTGTTGGTTTGCCGCCTAGCTCGTAAATAATATTATTGAAGATCTCTTTTACTTTAGAATTGTTCAATTGCAATATCTCAAAAGCTGTTTTAACAGCTGAGGTAGTTTCTGTCGCTGGTGCGATAAATACCACTTTAGTATGTTCATCATGCGGTATAACTTCCAGCGTTAAGCTGATAGCCAGCCCGCCGAATGAATGCGCAATAAAACTATCGATCGGGCCATATAAACTCATCGCTTTTTTAACCATGTCGCTGTACTGCACCACATTAACCGTTTTGCCTTCGCTATTGCCATGGGCGGGCGCATCAAAAGCCAATACCTCGTACCCTTTATCGATCAGTGATGCTATGTAACGTTCGAATTTGCAGGCCGCAGAAGAAAAGCCATGCAATACCATTACCTTCTTTTGTTGCGGATGATTCCATCTGTAACCCTGAACTTTTAACCCATTTGATTCAAACTGAAGTGATTCTGCCTCTTTAAAAAGTTGGGGAATTTCTTTTATCGGTTTGATGAGTGGAGTGCAAAATAAAGTGAATGCTTCCTCTGCTGCTTTTCGTTTTGAGATCGTTGCCAATATTTTAAATTTTGTTCTGATGTAAGCAATTGCTAAACTTTGCTTTAATTTCATAATCCACAAAGGTAACATTTATGAGAGTTGTAATGATAGGTTCGGGAAATGTGGCCACAATTTTTTCCCGATCAATAAAACATAGTGGCCATACCATATTACAAGTCATCAGCAAACAGTTACCCAATGCTAAAACGCTGGCGGCCGAATTAAATTGTGATTTTGCCGATAATTACGCCGCTATCACCAAAACAGCTGATATATATATTATAGCTATAAATGACGATTCTCTTACTAAACTCGATAATCCTTTCAACCTGGGAGATAAATTAGTAGTACACACTGCGGCTTCGGTTTCAAAGGATGTTTTGCAAAATATTTCTACTAATTATGGGGTACTGTATCCTTTGCAAAGTTTACGCAAAGAAATTCCTGATACAGTTGCTATTCCATTATTAGTTGATGGAAATTCAGGAAATACTACCAGACAGATCGAAGATTTTGCCCTGACCATCTCGCCAATTGTTAGCAGGGCTAACGATGAACAAAGACTAAAACTGCATATTGCCGCCATTATCGCCAATAATTTTACCAATCATTTATTTTCATTGACCGAAGAATTTTGCAGAAATGAAAAGGTTGATTTTAAACTGTTACTGCCGATCATTAATGAAACCGCCCGCAGACTTAATGATCACTCTCCTACTGAAATGCAAACAGGGCCTGCCATCAGAAATGATGTATCTACCATTGATAAACACCTGGCACTCTTGGCGAATTATCCAAAATTGAAAAACATCTACCAGCTACTAACAGACAGCATCCGCTTTAACCGTTAGTAGATCAGTCAGGCGTCATCATCGTTTTAGATTTCCTTAATTGGTAATTGTAAAGTAGGTTTGCAGCTCGAACTTTGTATAAGTATGTATAATATTACGTTTAAATTTGAACAGAAGGGATTAGAACCGGTTACCATTGCGAACCAGGAGCCAGAGCAATCCATATTAGAAGTAGCGCTTAAAAATAATATCGATCTTCATCATAATTGCGGTGGCGTTTGTGCTTGCAGTACCTGCCATTTGTATGTAGAAAAAGGCGACAATTACGTTGAAGAACTAAGCGATAAAGAAGAAGATTTTATTGACAGGGCCATCAATCCAAGATTAAATTCAAGATTGGGTTGCCAGTGTGTATTACAACATGGCAGTACCGGCGATATCATCGTTACACTACCGGATCAGACACAATTTTTAGGAGAATAGTTAAGCAATGTACTAATGTGCTAATTAGCTAATTTGCTAATGGTTCACAACAACATTTGATTATATTTAACTACAATAATTTTAAAAAATTAGCACATCAGCAGATTAGCTAATTAGCAAATTACTTATGAGTCACTTTGAACCTCCAATACATTGGAACGATTATGAAGATATAGCCATGAAGCTATATGAGCGCTTTGGAGATGATTTCAATGAAGGCAAGATATACCGTATCCGTTTTACGGACCTGCTAAAATGGGTTTTAGAAATTCCTAAATTTGAAGGAACTGCCGAACAAAGCAATGAAGGGCATCTGGAAATGATCCAAAGCACCTGGGTGTATGAGTGGAGAGATAACCAGAAATAATTTCTGATTGCTGATGTATGATTGCTGGTCTTTTTAAAATCAGTAATTATTCAAATCAGATATCAGCGATCATATATCAGAAATAAATAGTCTTCATGAATATTCTATCTCTCTTCAAATCTGTAAAAACTTTCGTCTTTGATGTCGACGGCGTATTGGCCAGCGACATTTTATTGATATTGGGCGGAGGAGAAATGGCGCGTAACATGAATAGTAAAGACGGTTATGCATTACAGTTAGCCGTTAAAAAAGGATACCGGGTTGTGGTAATATCCGGAGGCGTTTCACAGGCCGTAAAAGACAGGTTGGTACGTTTAGGCGTAGACGAAGTTTACCTTGGCATCTCCAATAAAAAAGAAGTACTCGAAGCATACGTATACCAGCACAAATTAAATTGGGAAGAGATCTTGTACATGGGTGATGATATTCCCGATCACGAATGTATGAGCATGGTGGGTTTGGCCTGTTGCCCGGCTGACGCAGCCATTGAGATCAAACATATCTGCAAATACATATCGCCTATCGAAGGCGGCAAAGGCTGTGGCAGAGATGTTATTGAGAAGGTCCTGAAACTTAACGGCAACTGGCCTCTTTTTGATATTTGATATTGTTGATCTGATATTTATTATTTTTTTTATCCCTCGTTTCTTCGCAATATTCCATTCAATATTACTTATTAAATAGCTGTAAATTAGAGGCAGAAATCATAGTATGAAAATAGTAACTGCCTTTTTCCGTTTAGTTCGCTGGCCCAATCTTTTTTTCATTGCATTGACCGAATGCCTTTTTTATTATTCCATTATTGTTCCTTC
>DATHHR010000027.1:0-3433 GCA_035317105.1 Ferruginibacter sp.
TTTTACTTCTAACACTTTCAGGCATGCTGTTAGAATTAGCATTGCTACATTAGTAGGCTATATCATTTCTAAATTTTTACCGGTAGAACATAAACTCGGGCATACCTACTGGATATTGCTCACGATCGTTGTAATATTAAAACCCGCTTACAGCTTAAGCAAGCAAAGAAGTTACCAGCGCCTTTTAGGTACACTGGCGGGGGCAGTTATCGGTGTTGTCATTTTATATTTTGTAAAAGACGATACAGCGCTTTTTATTTTGATGGTCTGTTTTATGATCGGCACTTATAGTTTGATCAGAACAAAATATTTCGCCAGTATTTTTTTGATGACGCCGTATATCATGATATTGTTTCATTTACTGAGTCATGCTACAACACAAAATATTTTGGCAGACCGTGTAATAGATACTGCGATAGGTTTTGCGATCGCTTTTCTGGCTAATTTCTTTTTGATACCAACCTGGGAAAAAGGGCAAATAAAAAATTACATGGTACAGGCATTGACGGAAAATGCCAATTATTTTAAACGTATCTCCAATGCGTACATCGGCATTCCGGTTACTACTACACAATATAAATTAAGTCGTAAAGGAGCTTTTTTATCCCTGGCAAATTTGTCTGATGCTTTTTCCAGGATGTTAGCTGAACCAAAAAATAAACAAGAGAATAGCAAGGTCGTTTATCGTTTTGTTGTGCTGAACCATATGCTTACATCGCACGTGGCCACACTTTCTTATTATGCCGATCCTTTGGCAGAAAAATACAGCTCCGAAGATTTCTTACCGGTGATCAATGATACGATCAAACGATTTGATCAATCGATAGCTATTTTGCAAGGGCAAGCTTCTGAAGAAACGATCATCAATATCGATAAAAAAAATACCCTTACGCAAAAGGTTGATGAGCTGATGAAAGAAAGAAGGGAAGAATTGCAACAAAATCTTTTAGAAACAACAACAAAGCAAACGCTGTCAGAATTTAAATCAATAGTAGATCAGTTCAATTTTATCGAGCAATTATCTATTGATATAAAAAAGGTGAGCCTGGAGTTTAATGGTTAACCATTAAATCTTATTTCCATATGATCACCAGCATCCCGATAAATATTAATCCGCCGCCAATTAAAATTTTAGGGGTGATTGGTTCTTTCAAGAAAATGAAGGACAATGCGATCGCAAACACAATACTACCCTTATCTATAGCGCTTACCTGTGATACTTCACCCAATTGCAAAGCCCTGTAGTAAAATAGCCACGACAACCCCGTTGCTACCGCCGATAAGGATAAAAAGATCCAATTAGTTTTTGATAATACAGATATATCGTTTATTTTACCTCTGAATAACACGATTCCCCAGGTAATCAGCAAAATAATCCCGGTTCTTATAGCAGTTGCTACATCTGAGTTAACATTTGTAAGTCCCACTTTTGCAAATATGGCGGTTAATGCTGCAAACAATGCAGACAGTAATGCGTATATGATCCAAGGAGCCATAGCTAATTGTTTTATTAAAAGTATGAATAATAATTTGAAGTAAGCGGCATCAGATCCAACAGGGATTATAAGCTTCTTACCTTAAATTTGTAACATAAAATTAAACTGATGAGTGAAGAAAAGAGCCTGAATTTTATTGAAGAGATCGTTGAAGATGATTTGAAAAGCGGCAAATACAAAACTGTGCTTACCAGGTTTCCCCCGGAACCTAATGGCTACTTGCATATCGGCCATGCCAAAAGCATTTGTTTGAATTTCGGACTTGGTTTAAAATATGGCGGCAAAACTAATCTCCGTTTTGATGATACCAATCCTGTTACAGAAGAGACAGAATATGTAGACAGTATAAAAGAAGATGTGCGGTGGTTAGGATTTAATTGGGCCAATGAATTTTATGCGTCGGATTATTTTGATCAGTTATATACGCTTGCAGTTAAATTAATTACTGCAGGTTTGGCTTATGTAGATGATTCTACAGCCGAAGAAATTGCTACTTTAAAAGGTACGCCTACCGAACCGGGTATGGATAGCGTTTATAGAAACAGGTCCGTTGCAGAAAACCTGGACCTGTTTGAAAAAATGAAGAATGGCGAATTTGCCGATGGTGCAAAAGTGCTCCGCGCAAAAGTGGATATGGCTGCACCCAACATGCACATGCGCGATCCTATCATTTATAGAATTAAAAAAGCGTACCATCACCGTACGGGAGATAAATGGTGCATCTACCCGATGTACGATTTTGCACACGGACAAAGCGATAGCATTGAAAATATCACGCATAGCATTTGCACACTGGAATTTATTCCGCACCATCAATTGTATGATTGGTTCATCGAAAAGCTAAACATCTTTCCATCACAACAATATGAATTTGCCCGTTTGAACATGACCTATACGGTAATGAGCAAACGCAAATTATTGCAATTGGTAAATGATAAACATGTACAAGGCTGGGATGATCCGCGTATGCCAACCATCAGCGGTTTAAGAAGAAGAGGATTTACGGCAGAAAGCATTCGAAATTTTTGCGACAGGATCGGTATTGCAAAAAGAGATAACCTGATCGATTTTAGTTTGCTGGAATTTTGTTTGCGGGAAGATCTAAATAAAACCGCACAAAGAGTGATGGCGGTATTGGATCCGGTAAAATTAATTATCGCTAATTATCCTGATGGACAAACAGAAGAATTTAACAGCGAAAGCGGTTTAGAATCCGGCGAGACAAGGATAGTCCCATTCAGCAAAGAGCTTTGGATAGAGCGCGAAGATTTTATGGAAGTACCGGCAAAAAAATGGTTCCGTCTAGCGCCGGGCGCATCCGTTCGTTTAAAGAGTGCTTATATTGTAAAATGCGAAGGCTTTACAAAAGATGCTAGCGGCAATGTTACAGAAGTACACGCCACCTATATCCCTGAAAGTAAAAGTGGAAGCGATACCAGTGGCGTTAGTGTAAAAGGCACCATACACTGGGTTAGCGTACCTCACGCCGTTACCGCTGAAGTACGTTTATACGATCGTTTGTTTAAAGTAGAAGAACCGGATAACCAGACAGGAGATTTTAAAGAATATTTAAATCCTGATTCATTCCAGGTGCTGAACAATGTGTATGTTGAGCCTTCTCTAAAAACAGCTGATGCAACAACGCCTTATCAATTTATTCGCAAAGGATATTTCTGTTTAGATAAAGACAGTACTCCTAATAAACTGGTGTTCAACAGAACAGTTACATTAAAGGATGCATGGGCTAAGGAAGTGAAAAAGAATTAGCAGTAAATTCCAAAATACAATAAAACAAAACCCAAAACCGATTGATAGTTTTGGGTTTTATATTTAGAGTTATTCTTCTTAACTTTTTGGTTTTAACTTTTGCCTTTTGACTTTTCTTCAAGTTTCAGATCAGGAAATGCAGAACATACCAGCATCATGATCGTTGAAAT
>DATHHR010000028.1:0-13926 GCA_035317105.1 Ferruginibacter sp.
ATATTCCACTTCATCCAGCCTGGCCAGTTCTTTTGCTTTTCTATCCCAATCTAACAGGTCCTCGGCATTGTAACTGTTTTCTAAACTCAGCATAGGCACCAAATGCTGTACAGTAGTAAAAGAGGTATTTAAACTGCTGCCAACTCTTTGTGTGGGAGAATCTGGTGTTATTAAATTGGGGTTCTCCTTTTCAAGTTTTTCTAATTGCTTGTATAAACTATCATATTCAAAATCACTGATCAAAGGATCGTTTTGTACATAATACCTGTTTTCATGAAAACGCAATACTTTACGTAATTCTTCTATCACGTCGGTCGTCGGTCGTCGGTCGTCAGTCGTCTTCTTCAACAATGAACTTGTTAAAGCTTGCAGTTCTTTTATCTGTGGTTGCGTATACATAGTAAGTGAACAAAGTTAAAAGGATAACACTAATTTTTAAGTATATTTGGGAAGAGCTTTTGGTTTATTTTAAATGTTAAAGAACTGCTATTATCCCGAAAGGAAGCAAACCTTTTTTGTAGCAAATACGTTAATGATGGTATGAAAAATTTATTATTTGCAACAATACTATTAGCGGCTCTACTAAGCGCTTGTAATTTCTCCAATAAAAATAAAAAGGAAGACAATATGGATACAGAAAAGAAAGACAACCCGTATTACTCAAATACGGATACCAACAAAGTAACAGTGGACGATAGTACACTGAAAAAAATATTACCGGCCGATGTGTACAATGTAGCTCGTGAAAAAGGCACAGAGAGGGCTTTTACCGGCAAATACTGGGATAGTAAAGAAGGCGGTACTTATTATTGTACTGTTTGCGGCAACCCGTTATTTAACAGCAATGGTAAATTTGAGAGCAGCTGTGGCTGGCCAAGTTTTTTTGAGCCTATCTCAAAAGGCAGTATTATTTTCGCGCCAGACAATAGTTACGGCATGCATCGCACAGAAGTAATGTGCGGCAGGTGCCATTCACATTTAGGCCATGTTTTTGAAGACGGGCCGCCACCAACACATTTGAGGTATTGCATTAATTCTGTGAGCCTCGATTTTACAAAGGCACAGGAGGCAGATGCAAAATATAAAGACTCTGCTAAATAATAAATGACCGAACTAATTGCGGTGTGAAAAATGGTTCAATCTTAAGGGGTTGGACCATTTTTAATTTATCCCTTTCGAAAATGTAATTTAGCAGTAAATAGCAATACCATCTTGACCGGGATACAACAGATTTTAAAACAATATTGGGGACATGATTCTTTTCGCCCGCTGCAGGAAGATATTATCAATGCAGTGCTGGAAGGAAAAGATACGCTGGCATTATTGCCAACCGGCGGCGGCAAATCTATTTGTTTCCAGGTGCCGGCAATGGCAAAAGATGGTTTGTGTTTGGTGATCAGTCCGCTCATTGCTTTAATGAAAGACCAGGTAGAGAATTTGCAAAAAAGAGATATTCCCGCCATTGCTATTTACTCGGGTATGACTTATGTAGAAGTAAAGAAAACCTTACAAAATGTTATTCACGGCCATTACAAATTTTTATATGTTTCTCCTGAAAGATTAGAGACCAATTTGTTTTTAGAACATGTGGCTTCGATGGATATTAATTTGATCGCTGTTGATGAAGCGCATTGTATTTCTCAATGGGGCTATGATTTTCGTCCGCCTTATACACGCATCGCCTCTTTGCGTGAACGTTTGCCTAAAGTGCCTGTATTGGCTTTAACAGCTTCCGCTACGAAAGAAGTGCAGGATGATATATGTGATAAGCTGGCTTTCAAAAAAGACCAACAGCGTTTTCAACAATCTTTTGAAAGAGCGAATCTTTCTTACAGTGTTTTTAATGTTTCTTCCAAGCAAAATAAATTGTTAGAGATATTGAACAATGTAAAAGGCAGTGCAATTGTTTATTGCAAAAGCCGCAAGCATACAAAAGATATTGCCGAGCTATTAACAATGAATGGTATCAGTGCCGATAGTTATCATGCAGGATTAAGTAGCGCTGAAAGAAACAAAAGACAAGAAAGCTGGATCAATAATACCACCAATGTAATTACCTGCACCAATGCATTTGGCATGGGTATCGACAAACCTGATGTTAGGGTAGTAGTACATTATGATGTACCGGATTGTTTAGAAAATTATTACCAGGAAGCCGGTAGGGCAGGCCGTGATGGTAAAAAAGCCTATGCTGTTTTATTGTATAGCGATAAAGAAATAGAAGACCTGAAATTGCAAAGCGATATCCGTTTTCCGAAAGAAGCAGAAATAAAAAAAGTGTACACCGCTTTTATGAATTACCTGCAGGTGGCAGCGGGCGGCGGCGAGTGGACGAATTATGATTTTGATATGGCTGAATTCAGTTCCGCATTTAAAATAAATATCCTAAATGCCACTTATGCCATCAAAGCATTGGAGCAGGAAGATATCATCAGTTACAACGAAGTTTTTTTTAAACCATCTTCTCTAACTTTTACTACTACAAGAGAACAGCTCGAAGAGTTTGAAAAGCGCTTGCCACAATACGAACCATTGATAAAAGGTTTATTGCGTTCTTACGAAGGTATTTTTGATTTCCCTACCACGATCTACGAATCGCGGTTAGCAAAATTCATTCGTAAAAAACAAGATGAAGTAATACAGCAATTGATCGAATTAAAACAACAGGGCATTATTGAGTATGCTCCGCAGAAAGAAAAACCGCAAATGACATTATTACAAAACAGGATGTACAATGATAGTTTTTCCATCAACCTGGAAAATTTTTTGAAGCGAAAAGCTAATTTTGAAATAAGAGTGACAGCGATCGTAAACTATATTGAAGAAACAATTGTTTGCAGAAGTATGGTTATTGCCAATTACTTCAATGCTCCTATCAGCAAGCGTTGTGGCATTTGCGATAATTGCCTGAAAGAAAAAAATCTAAAACTTAGCAAAGAAGAATTTGATAGCATTGCTGAAAATATTTTCAAAAACTTAAAGGGAAGATCATTGCCAATAAAGGATCTTTTAGCAAATATGAAAGGAATAAGCAAAGATAAATTATGGAAAGTGATCGATTTTTTGCAGGCAGAAAAGCAAGTTGAGGTTTCTAAGGATGGAAGTATTTCAAAATATAATTATCAATAAAAGCAACAAATCCCAAAAAACAAAAAGGTAAATTCCAAAAAGCGAATTAAAGTATCAACTCCCGGTCTTGTTTTTTGATTTCTTGTTTTTTGGAATTTCTACTCTGTATCATATCTATCAACCCGCTCGATCCCTGTTAGTTCCATTAAGCGCCTGCACAATTCATCCAGCTCATCTTTATCGTGGACAAATATTTTTAAGTTACCACGGAAGATACCATCAACAGCTTCGATCGTCATGGCAGAAATATTGAATTTCATTTCACCACTAATAAGGTTGGTTATTTTATGTATCACACCCACATCATCCAAACCAATGATCTTTAAACCGGTCAGGAAAGAGATCTCTTTATTTTTAGCCCATTTCGTTTTTACAACCCTGTGACCGTAATTAGCCAATAACCTTGCAGCATTCGGACAATTAGTACGGTGTATCTTTAACCCTTCGCCGGTTGTTACAAAACCAAATACATCATCTCCCGGGATTGGTTTACAGCACGCTGCCAGCGTGTACATTATCTTATCACTGCTTTCGCCAAAGATGATGAGCTCTGCATCTTTTTTATTGTATGTTTTTGCAGTAAGATCTGCGGTCACTGTTTCTTCGACCTCTTTTACTGCAGGCTTAGGAAAAAACAAACGATCGCCGGAAGCGGTAAAATCTTTTAATTCTTTAAGATCAATTTTTTTAATGGCAATATCATACAACAGGTCAAGCGGAGAATTGAGTTTGTAAAAAGCCGCTAGTTCTTCCAGATTATGTTGTGTTATTTTTCCATTGATATGATCCAGTTTTTTCTGCAGGATATGTTTACCATCTTCCGCCACTTTTCTTTTTTCTTCCTTGAGCGTATCTTTTATTTTTTGCCTTGCCTTACTGGTCACAACAAAATTCAACCATTCCTGACTTGGCCTTTGCTTAGCGCTTGTGATGATTTCTATCTGGTCTCCGCTACGCAGCTTATGTGCGATCGGTACTAATTTATGATTCACTTTTGCACCAATACAACGGCTACCAACGGCGCTATGTACCATAAAAGCAAAGTCTAAGGCTGTGGCGCCGATCGGCAACATTTTTACATCGCCCTTTGGTGTGTACACATATATTTCTTCTGCAAGGAAAGATGTTTTAAAATCCTGTAAGAAATCTAAGGAGCTGCTTTCCTGGTTGGTGATCGCTTCGCGGATCTGGTGAAACCATTTATCAAAGCGGCTCTCGTCATTTGAGCCGCCGCCTTCTTTATATTTCCAGTGAGCCGCTAAACCTTTTTCAGCAATTTCATTCATGCGTTTGGTACGTATCTGTACTTCCACCCATTTACCTTGCGGTCCCATTACAGTTGTGTGCAAAGCTTCGTAGCCATTGCTTTTCGGATTGCTTAACCAGTCTCTCAATCTTTCAGGAGAAGGGTTGTATTCATCCGTGATCATGCTATATACTTTCCAGCAATCTTCTTTTTCTTTCTCCGCAGGAGAATCAACAATGATACGTATCGCAAAAAGATCATACACTTCTTCAAAAGAAACGCCTTTCTTTTTTATTTTGTTAGAAATAGAGTGAATGCTTTTGGGGCGACCCTGTATCTCAAATGTAAAACCTGCTTTCTCTAATTTTTCTTTTAGCGGACGAATGAAGTCATTGATATAGCGTGTGCGTTCACGTTTGGTATCATTTAATTTTTTTGCGATAGAACGATAAGCTTCCGGCTCTAAATACTTCATGGAAAGATCTTCCATTTCTGTTTTTATTGCGTACAAACCCATTCTATGTGCCAACGGAGCGTACACATAAATTGTTTCACTCGCGATCTTTAATTGTTTTTCACGCTTCATGCTATCCATCGTGCGCATATTGTGTAAACGATCGGCCAGCTTTATTAATATAACCCTTGGGTCATCGGTAAGCGTTAGTAAGATCTTTTTGAAATTTTCAGCCTGTTGCGTAGTATTATTATCGATCACATGGCTGATCTTGGTTAACCCATCAATGATCTTAGCTATCTCGATCCCGAATTCACGCTGTATATCTTCCAGTGTTACATCTGTATCTTCAACAGTATCGTGCAACAAAGCACAAATAGTGCTTCGAACACCAAGTCCGATCTCCTCAACGCAGATCTTGGCCACAGCCAGGGGATGTAAAATATAAGGTTCACCACTTTTGCGGCGCATGGTTTTATGCGCTTCGGCGGCTATTTCAAAAGCGCTGCGTATCAATTCCTTATCACCCTGTTTTAGCTTGGGTTTCAGCTCTTTCAATAGTCCGCGGTACTGCCTGAGAATCTCTTTTTTCTCTTCGCCCTCGGTGAGGGTGTATTTGATCGTTTTATCTATTACTGCTTCCATCTGTGTATACGAATTTACTTAAAAAAAAGCGATGTTGGAAATAGTGTTTAATTGTTTTACTTTTTTTATAGAAATGCCTTACTTTTGCCACCCATTTGATAAGTTTCAGTACGCCACTTAACAAATTGACCGGATGTGGCGAAATTGGCAGACGCACTAGACTTAGGATCTAGCGAAGCAATTCATGTAGGTTCGACCCCTATCATCCGGACAAAAAAACCCAAGTCCTCTCCTTTTAGGGGAGGCTTTTTTAAAATTTGCGGGATTTGTCCCAAGAGCTAAAAGTTCAATTATGGCAACAGTTACAAGAGAAAACATCGGTTTATTGAATGATAAATTAACCGTAAAAGTGAGTAAGGAAGACTATCTTCCTGTGTTTGAGAAAACATTGAAGAATTACAGCAAGACCGTAAATATCCCAGGTTTCAGAAAAGGAATGGTACCTGCAGGAATGGTTAAAAAAATGTATGGCCCATCTATTTTTACTGATGAGATCCTAAAAACAGTGGAAAAAGAATTATATACTTACTTAGGAAATGAAAAACCTGACATTTTTGCTCAGCCTTTAGCGCTGGATGCTGACATCCGTGCAATGGACGTAAATAACCCGGCTGATTACGAATTCGGCTTTGAAATTGGCCTAAAGCCAAACTTCGAAGTTGCTCCATTAGACAAAGCAAAACTTACCAATAATATAGTAATCGTTACACCAGAAGCAGTGCAGGAAGAGATCAGCAAAATGCAGATCAAAGGCAGCAAAACAAAATTAGAAGAAGGCGTTGAAGCTACTGAAGCAAACGTAGAAAAAAGAGAATTGAACGAAGAGTTTTTCAATGAAGTCTTTCCTGGGCAAGCGATTGCGACAGAAGAGGAATTCAGGACCAAACTAAAAGAAGAGATACAAAGCCATTGGGATGCACAAAGCAAGAATCAATTGCACGATCAGATCTACCATTATCTAATAGACAATACTAAGATCGAATTTCCTGAATCATTCTTAAAACGCTGGTTACAAAACGGTGGCGAAAAACCAAAAACTGCAGAAGAAGCAGAAGCGGAGTTCCCGATCTTTAGCAACCAGTTGAAATGGACACTGATCAGCGATAAACTGATCAAATCAAATAACCTTCAGGTTGATCAACAGGAACTAAGAGATAACATGAAAAATGAAGTAATGCGTTACTTCGGCAGCATGAGCTTAGGCGAAGATACCAGCTGGTTAGAAAGCTATATCGACAGAATGATGAAAGACGAAAAACAGGTTGAAAGCAGCTACCACCGCTTATTAACAGAAAAACTGTTTAACTGGGCACAGGAAAATGTAAAAGCCGGCGTTAAAGAAGTTACCGGAGAAGAATTGACTGCAATGCAGCACAATCACCAACACTAATACAATCCCCTAACAATAGTGTGAGCCGAAACTGCGAAGTTTCGGCTTTTTTTGTCTGAACACGATTAAAAGATTAAAGGATAGACAGGATTTTGGAACCTGTAAAATCTTGCCTATCCTAAAATCATCAAAATCCTGTTCAGACAATATCTTTTTCCGACTTTTTGTCGCATTTTTTTTATAGCACAATATTTGGGTTTGTCAATCGACTATATTTGTTACCATAAATTTATATAAGATGAACTTTGGACAAGAATTTGAAAAATACGCTGTAAAGCACAGAGGTATCAGCAGTAATACACTAGATAGTTATATAAAACACAATGTAACCAATCTGACTCCGAACATTATCGAAGAGAGGCCGATGAACATTGCCGTGATGGATGTGTACAGCCGTTTGATGATGGATCGTATCATTTTCATGGGTTATCCTGTTACTGATGAGGTTGCTAATATCATCACCGCACAATTTTTATTTTTAGAAAGTACGGATCGTACAAGAGATATTCAAATGTATATTAACTCACCGGGTGGTAGCGTGTATGCAGGTTTAGGTATGTATGATACCATGCAGTTCGTAACGCCCGATATTGCAACTATCTGTACAGGTATGGCAGCGAGCATGGCGGCAGTATTGATGTGTGCAGGTTCTCCAGGGAAACGAACAGCGTTAAAACACAGCCGTATCATGATGCACCAGCCAAGTGCAGGTGCAGGCGGACAAGCAAGTGATATCGAAATAACTGTAAATGAAGTAAAGAAGATTAAGAAAGAATTATACGAAGTGATTTCTCATCACACTGGTCAGCCGGTTGAAAAAGTTGCCATCGATTGCAGCAGGGATTACTGGTTAACTTCAACAGAAGCAAAAGAATACGGTATCGTTGATGAAGTGTTGACGATGAATCCGAGAAAGCTTAAGAAAAAGGACTAGGGTGTAATTAAAAATTAATAATTAGTAATTAATAATTTTTTCGAAGCAAGTAGTAAGTTTTACAACCATAGCTATAATAAGATCATAACAAGTTTAAAGAATTATTAATCATTAATTACTAATTATTAATTAATTCAAAAATCATTAAAATAAAGACAAAGATGAATTTCACAAGCAAATACACACGCTTCGAAGACGAACCAGAAATTCCGGAATTACCGGAAAGCCCGATGGAAAAAATGATGAGCGGCTGGCAGTTCGACAAAAAATTTATTGAACAACGCAAAATATTTTTGTGGGGTGTAGTAGATGATAAAAGCGCAAAAGATATTACTGCAAGATTAATGTATTTAGATGCAATTGATCCGGGAAAAGAAATTACTTTTTATATCAGCAGCCCCGGTGGCGGCGTAACAGCAGGTATGGTTATTTATGATACGATGCAAATGATCAGCAGTCCGGTTGCAACAGTGTGCATGGGCATGGCAGCGAGCATGGGTAGTATCTTATTAAGCGGTGGCGCAAAAGGCAAACGTTATATGTTCCCGAATGCAGAAGTAATGATACACCAGCCAAGTGGCGGCGGACAAGGAGTTAGTGCTGATCTGGAGATCATGGCTATCCAGATCTTGAAAACAAAAGTAATGGGCGCTGAGATATTGGCAAAGAACTGCGGACAAACAGTAGAAAAAGTGATGAAAGATTTTGACCGTGATTACTGGATGGATGCAAAAGAAAGTATCGCGTATGGCATCGTTGATAAAGTAGTAGATAAATTATAATTCAAAAAATAAAATATAAAAGATGCAGGTCCTACAAGGCCTGCATCTTGGTTTAATATTGATCTATGAAAAAATATGCTTTCTACATAGTTGTATTTTTTTCTTTTTGCTGCCTGCACAAAGTTGTAGCGCAAACAATTCCTGCAAATGACGGTGCTTTACAATCAGCTTATCCATTTCTAACGATCTCCAATAACAATATTTCAAATGCAGAAGGCCTCGATTCTTTTTATAAAAAATTATACGTTTTACAACACAGGCATAGGGGTGTTGTAAGGATCGTGCATATCGGCGATTCGCATATCCAGGCAGATATGTTATCAGGCGTACTGCGTAATAAGCTGCAGCAATATTTTGGTAATGCGGGCCGTGGATTGATCTTTCCTTATCAGTTAGCCAGATCAAATGCGCCGGCAGATATTTTTAGTTCATCCAGTATTACCTGGAAATATAACAGGCTGGCACATCCCGAAATACCAATAACGAACGGCATTGCAGGATTTTGTATCAAAACGGATACAGCCGCTGCAGTAGCGATCAACATGGCTTTAAATGAACAGGGATCTTTCAACCGCTTACAATTCTTTTTCGATAGCAGTAATATCTCGCCGGTAAAATGGTCGCTACATGCAAATGGAAAGATATTGCCACTAACGGTGAACGATAGTGCTTTTAGCAGAACAATACGGCTCGAAAAAAGTATCGATAGTTTTTCTATCAGCTCTTCCGATACAAATAATACAAGACAGTTTTTTGGTGTATCTGTAGAAAATTCCAATCCCGGCGTAATTTATAATACCATCGGTGTAAATGGCGCCACCTATGCTGAATATAATAACGCACCACTTTTCTGGAAACAGATCGGTACACTTGATGCGGATCTTTATATTATTTCCATGGGTACGAACGAAGGGATGAGATCAGTAATTGCGGAAGATTCTTTCCAAATGCAAGTGCTTTTATTTATTGAAAACCTAAAAGCGGTTTCGCCAAATGCTGCCGTTATCATTACTACTGCTGCAGATTCTTACAAGAACGGAAAATACAATGTGCAACTAGATGAAGTAAATTGCCTGCTTTCGCAGTTTGCTACCCAAAATAATATACCGATCTGGGATCTGTATAATATCACCGGGGGGCATCAATCTGCCGATTGCTGGCGGGATAATAAATGCATGAATAAGGACCTTATTCATTACCTGCTAAACGGGTACCAGATCCAGGGCCAACTTTTCTTTACTGCGCTGGCAAAGGGGTATAATAATTACATTCATCCGTATAAATAAATAATAAAAATCCGGATCAGGCATCTTTTTAATTATCTGGCCGTCTTTTACTATATGCCTGTAAAGGTTTGTATCTTTGTAATTCCTAAACAAAACAGGTAATGGCAAAACAACCCATCTTAAATTGTTCATTTTGTGGCCGTAGCCGCGACGAGGTTAAAATACTTATCGCCGGTCAGGAAGGCCATATCTGTGAAAGTTGTGTTGAACATGCCCAGGAAATAATCGGACAAGAATTAATGGTTGGCACTGATACAAAATTGGATGTAGCAGGAAATAAATTGTCTATCAGAAAGCCATTAGAAATAAAGAAATTTTTAGACGAATATATAATCGGCCAGGATGATGCTAAAAAAGTTTTAGCAGTTGCAGTATACAACCATTACAAACGTTTAAATCAAAAAATTGAGAACGATGTAGAGATTGAAAAAAGCAATATCATCATGGTAGGTGAAACAGGTACGGGAAAAACATTGCTGGCAAAATCAATTGCACGTATGTTGAATGTTCCTTTCGCGATCGTTGATGCTACTGTGTTTACAGAAGCGGGTTATGTAGGTGAAGATGTGGAAAGCATGCTAACGCGTTTATTGCAATCATGTAATTATGATGTAACTGCTGCAGAAAAAGGAATTGTATTCATCGATGAAATAGATAAGATCGGAAGAAAAAGCGATAACGCTTCTATCACAAGAGATGTAAGCGGCGAAGGTGTACAACAAGGCTTATTGAAATTATTAGAAGGCACAGAAGTGTTGGTTCCACCACAAGGCGGACGTAAACATCCCGAACAAAAACTGATCAAAGTAAACACACAAAATATCTTATTTATTTGTGGTGGTGCTTTTGACGGTATCGACAGGATCATTGCAAAAAGAGTAAACACCAATTCTATCGGCTTTAATGTAAATAAAGAATTACAGGAATACCAGCATAATAATTTATTGCATTTTGTCAATTCTGTCGATCTGAAGAATTTTGGCCTTATTCCGGAGTTATTGGGTCGTTTGCCGGTTGTTACCTATTTAATGCCTTTAGATGCACCAACTTTACGCAGCATTCTGACTGAGCCTAAAAACGCATTAATAAAACAATTCACACGTCTATTTGATATAGAAGGCATTGAACTGAAATTTGAACCTGCAGTATTTGATTTTATGGTAGATAAAGCCCTGGAATACAAGCTGGGAGCACGTGGATTGCGCAGTATCTGCGAAAGTATCCTAACAGATGCGATGTACGAATTACCTTCTCAAAAGGTAAAATTGTTCGAAGTAACATTAGAATACGCCCAACGTAAATTCAGCAGTAGCAAAATGAGTTTACTCAAAGTTGCCTAAACTCGTTATTAAGAGTTAGAAAAGCAACTATTGTTATATAAAATTAACCGCAAAGAGCACAAAGAAACCGCAAAGTAACGCTAAGTTTTCCTTTGCGGATTCTTTGCGAATACTCCGCGTTCTTTGCGGTTTAAAGAACTCAATATTAAATCCAAAAAGTAATACACATATTTCGATATTTTTCAAACAACCACCTACATAATTAGGTGGTTGTTTTATTTCAATTTATTTTCGCCACTGAAATTTTTGGGGTTTCTATCTTCAAATACGGATTTGAACATAAGGAATTCTTAATTCCTAATTCTTAATTAAAAATAATGGTAGACGTAATTTTAGGCTTACAATGGGGCGATGAAGGGAAAGGAAAAATTGTAGATTATTTTGCACCCAATTATGATGTGATCGCTCGTTTCCAGGGAGGACCAAACGCAGGACATACTTTATATGTAGAAGGTAAAAAAGTAGTATTGCACCAGATCCCAAGCGGTATTTTCCATAAAGATAAAATTAACCTGATCGGTAACGGTGTTGTGTTAGATGTGGTAACGTTGATGAAAGAATGCGCTACCGTAAAAGCTATGGGTGTTGATTATAAAAAGAATTTATATATCAGCGAACGCGCACATTTGATCTTACCTACACACAGGGCGTTGGATAAAGCGAGTGAAATTTCAAAAGGCCACGATAAGATCGGTTCTACATTAAAAGGCATTGGTCCAACTTATATGGATAAGACCGGCCGTAACGGTTTACGCGTTGGTGATATTTTAAGTAAAGATTTTGCTGCGCGATACGCAAACATCAAGGCAAAGCACCAGCAATTATTAGATAATTACCATTTTCAGGAAGAAGTTACTTTCGCAGAAGATATTGCCGCATGGGAAAAAGAATTTTTAACGGCGATAGAAGAATTGAAAACTTTCAAAATTGTTAACGGAGAATACTTTATTAACGACCTGATCAACAAAGGCAAAAAAGTATTGGCAGAAGGTGCGCAGGGAAGTATGCTCGATGTTGATTTTGGTACTTTTCCCTTTGTTACCAGCAGCAACACAATTTCTGCAGGTGTTTGTACAGGATTAGGAATTGCACCACAAAAAATAAAAGAAGTATTCGGCGTTTCAAAAGCATATTGTACAAGAGTTGGTAGTGGCCCTTTTCCAACCGAATTGCACGATGCAACCGGAGAACTCATCCGTAAAATAGGAAGCGAATTTGGTAGCACAACTGGCCGTCCGCGCCGTTGCGGCTGGATCGACCTGGTATCATTACAATTTGCTTGTATGATCAATGGCGTTACACAAATTATCATGACAAAAACAGATATTTTAGATAGCTTGCCTGAGTTAAAAGTTGCTACAGCTTTTAATATTGATGGTAAAGAAGAAAATTGTGTACCTTTTCAAATGCATGGTTTAAACATTGAGCCGGTATACAAAAGTTTCGAAGGCTGGCAAACAGATATCACTGCTATTGATAATTATGCAGGGTTACCAACTAAAATGAAAGAATATATCAATTATATCAATGCACACCTGAAAGTACCTGTAAAATATATCAGTAACGGTCCGGGTAGAGATCAAATAGTAGTTGCATAAAAAATAAAATAAAATAAATGCCTTTTTTTTTGGCTAATTAAAAATCTCTTAGAAAATTTACAGTACAATTAAGTTGAATTATGGCAGACAAAGAAAAAAAGACTCCTGCAAAGAAAGTAGCTCCTGCAAAAAAAGCGGCGCCTAAAGCTCCGGCTAAACCAGCCAAGAAAAAAGTCGACGAGGATGAGGACGACGACGATGACCTTGACCTTGACCTGGAAGAAACGCCCGTTAAAAAAGGCAAAGGTGCTACTAAAAAGAAAGGAGAAGATGATGATGACGACGAAGAAGATGACGTAGAAGAAACAGATGAATGGGAAAAAGGAGGAGAAAGTGATGATGAAGAATGGGATCCCGATTTTGCCGAATTCGATATTCCAAAATCAAAAGGTAAAAAAGCTCCGGGTAAAAAAGGTGCAAAAGAAGAAGATGACGACTTAAAGATGGATGACGATTTTAAGGACCTTGGTTTTGACGATGATGATCTGGGTGGAGGTTTTGATGATGATGACGATGATTTTTAAGAACAGCTAGTAGCAAAATGAAAGATGGCTAGTAACAAAAATAGTATACGTGAAAAGCACTCGGTCATTTGCAATAACTGATTACATAGAATTCAAACAAAAAATGTTGAACTGGGCCAAACCGTTCAACATTTTTTGTTTACTGGATAATCAACAATATCAATCTTTCTCCCCTTCGGGGGATGGGGGCAATGCTTTTGAAAGCTTGCTGGCGGTTGGCTGCAAAGCAAATATTGAGCTCAATGCCGGTAACGCCTATCCGCAGTTAAAAGAATTTTATAATGCACACAAAGGCTGGCTATTTGGTCACTTAGGCTATGACCTTAAAAATGAAGTGGAGCAGTTATCCTCTGCCAACTTTGATGGGATCGGTTTTAGGGACCTGCATTTTTTTGTTCCCGAAATAGTATTGCAGCTAAAAGAAAACCGGCTCAGTATTTTTTGTGATGACAATCCTCAGATAATTTTTGATAGCATTCAGGCTTGTTCAGCGGAGATCAGCGCTATTAAAAATATGCCTGTAATTAAAAACAGGCTCTCTCACGAACAATATCTTTCTACGATAAAAGAAATACAACAAAGGATATTAAGAGGCGAT
>DATHHR010000029.1:0-6500 GCA_035317105.1 Ferruginibacter sp.
TATCTTTTTAAGTCCGTAGTTCCATAATACTGAAGCCACACAAGTACAAAAAATCCCTTGTATAAATAAAGAGATCCAGGTTACTGAAGATAAATTTGTTGGCGGCAGGCCATATAAGAAGAATGATGCAGGCAATAAAAAAATTGTACCAAACCAAAATGTATAGATAGTTAAAATAAGCGGTGAATATTTTACCATTAACTGCTGACTAAATACAACGCTAACAGATAATGTAATGAGTGATAAAATTATAAAGCCATCTCCTATCCAGTTATTATTTGATACAGCGCCGCCAATAACAATATATATGCCGATGACAGAAATGAGTATACCGATGATCGTAAGCAGACTTAATTTTTCTTTCAAAAAGAAAAAAGATATGATAGCAAACATTACGGGTGTTGTGCCGATCATTAATGAGGCACTTGTTCCACTGGTTAACGACAATCCGGCAAATTGAAAGAGAAAAGTACAAGGCACTGTTAAGATGGCAACGGCAATAAACTTGGGAAGGTCTTTTTTATCTGGCCACAAAAAATGTTTATTGATCGTAAAAGGGATCAATGCGATGGATGATATAATAAAACGATAAACAGCAATATGCGGAAAATACAGAACAGCGGTCGTCTTCTTGGTAATACTGATCGATAAGCCCCACAACACACAAGAAAAAACGATAGATAATACAGGAAGTAATTTGTTTGATCTCATTCTAGTGACTACCCCATTTTTGTATCCGGTTATTGTAAGTATCTGCCACATAAATGATCCCCGTTTTATCTACAAAAATACTTGTTGGTGCAAAAAATTGTAAGCTCCCCCCACCTCTACCATTGCCACCGGCAACTGTTACGGCTGTATCAATGCCACTCACGTATTTTTGAATACGATCATTGAACCTATCGCATACATACATATCTCCGTTATTATTAATGGATAAACCCCAGGGTTGGTTGAACTGGGTAGAGCCATATCCAAAGCCGTTGCTGCCAGCTACGGTTACTGGAGTATGAATAGATGTGTCCGCATAATATTCCTGTATACGGTTATTGCCGTAATCGCTTATAAAAATATTTCCGGTGCTATCAAGAAATACAGCTACCGGACGAGATAGCTCTGTAGAGCTTGCACTACCTGCTACCGTTACCCCATAGTGAACAGAACTATCTGCGTTCCATTTTTGTATCCTATTATTAAACTCATCCGCTATATAGATATTACCTGTTTTATCAACAAAGATTCCGGTGGGCATATCAAGATGGGCAGAATCCGGCAGCGCAGAACCGGCACTATCGCCCGCCACAGTAATAACAGCGTTTGAGCTCTTGATCCATTTTTGTATCCGGTTATTATAGGTATCAGCTATGTATATATTGCCGGCTCCATCTACGAATAAACCATTGGGATTGTACAATTGATTGGAGGCTGTTCCGATGCCATTACCTCCTACTACAGTTACACCGCTTGTTGCACCCGGCGCCCATTCTTCTATCCGGTTGTTATAGGTGTCAGCTATGAAGATATTTCCGGAGCTATCAACAAAAACACCAAAGGGTGCGTTTAACTGGTTGGCCAGGTCACTATCGCCATTGCCCCCTGCCACTGTGATACCAACGCCATTAGAAGTATCAACAGGAATGCCCGAGCCCGGATTTGTTGAACTACCGGGTTGAGCCTTGTATTTTCCGCAGGATATTAAAAGGAATATTATTACAACCGATGGCAGTAGCAATTTTACAATAATATTGTTTTCTCTTCTCATTATTTACACTAAGCTTACTCTATGTAGAGCATATTCAGGCAAGGTATGCTGTCTAAACAAAAGTAGAAGTTAATGTTTATTCTTTTATGAAATAGCCCTGATTATTTACCTGCCTTCTATAACTTTACCACTATTATGACAAAGATCGGGTTACTATCAGATACGCACAATTATTTGGATGAGGCTGTTTTTGAGCATTTCAAAAACTGTGATGAAATATGGCATGGTGGAGATTTTGGTACTATTGATATCGCAAATAAACTGGCGGCTTTTAAGCCATTAAAAGGTGTGTATGGTAATATTGATGGTCAGGATATCAGAAGCATTTATCCCGAAAAATTACAATGGAAATGCGAAGGAATAGAAATATTTATGAAACATATTGGAGGCTATCCGCCCAATTATAACCCGGAAACAAAAAAGGAATTATTGCTGCTACATCCGCAACTATTTATCAGCGGGCATTCACATATTTTAAAAATAATGTTTGATGAAAAGATACAATGCCTGCATATGAATCCCGGCGCAGCAGGTAAACAAGGCTGGCAAAAAGTAAGAACGCTGATAAGGTTTGTAATTGATGGAAAAGATATAAAAGATTGCGAAGTAATAGAGCTACACTGATCTATACTTCTTCTATATCTTTTTTACTGATGACAATTAGTAGCGTAGCCAACGGCCCTAATATAAAAGATATTATAAACCAGGTAAGGCCATCTCTATTTTTTGACTGGGCAAGTCCCACATTGATCAAGGCTAAAATTAACCACAGGGCAACAAAATTTTGATTAAATACGTCAAATCCAAATAACATTTCTATTCTATTTAAGAGACAAAGTTAATTTAAAATATATACAAAAATGACAATATAATGTGAAAACTATAAACCATATATTGCCAGACAATATTGTCCAAATATATAAAAAAATAGCGTACAGCCTAATTCCTTAAATTTGCGCCTATTACTTTCATTTATGCGTGGGATAATTCCTCTTTTCATTATAGCTGTTTTTTTTATTGCATCCTGCAATTCTGCCGATAATAATGATACAGATATCGCACCTACAGCTGCTTCTATCCCGGAACAATTAAAAGACCAGATCAAAAAATATCCTGATTCTATCTTGTTAAGGGAAACACTGATACAAAACTACCGGGATAGTGGTGATTATAATGACGCTATTGCAGAAGCAAAGATCACCATTACGAAAGACAGCCTGAATGGCGTATTGTGGGAGCACTTATTTTGGTTGTATTATGAGAACCAGGATACTGCCAACGCCGTGACAAGTCTTGAAAAAGCCATTTCACTAAATGCCGATCCGCAATATTATATAACATTGGGCTCGGTATATGCACAATCAAAGAATGCCAAAGCACTAACGGTAGCTGATAAACTATTAACAGATTCTACTGACTATGAAAAAGAATCCCTTTTCATTAAGGGCTTGTATTATTCCACAATAGGAGAAAACGAAAGGGCTATTCCTTTTTTTGATAAGAGTCTTGAAGTTGATTATACCTACCTTGATGCTTACCGCGAAGAAGCCATTTGCCTGTATAATATGGGTAAATATGAAGCTGCCATAAAAAAGTTACAAAAAGCCACCAGTGTAAAAAGCGACTATACCATTGCTTATTATTGGATAGGCCGCTGTTATGAAAAATTAAACAATAAAAAAGATGCCATTGCTAATTACCAATCAGCCGTACAAATTGATCCTGATTATGATGATGCAAAAGACGCTTTAAAATCAATCGGCAACTGATTTTAAAGATCCAAATAACAAGATCCCAATTTCAAAAATATAGTTATTGAGGCTTCTTCTTTGTATTTTGATTTATTGCTTTTTGGGTTTTATTTTTTGTAATTTCGCAATACTAAACTTCACTTATGGCCATTATTGCTCCATCATTATTATCTGCTGATTTTTTACATCTTGACGCTGAATGCAAAATGCTGAACGAAAGCAAAGCAGATTGGTTTCATTTGGATGTGATGGATGGCCGCTTTGTGCCAAATATCAGCTTTGGGCCGATGATGGTAGAATTTTTTCGCAAAGCAACAAAAAAGGTTTGCGATGTACACTTAATGATAGTGGAACCGGAGCAGTACGCAGAGGCTTTTAAAAAAGCCGGAGCCGATATCCTTACTGTGCATATTGAGACCTGCCAGCATTTACATAGAAATATTCAACAAATAAAAAGTCTGGGTATGCAGGCTGGCGTTGCCATTAACCCGCATACGCCGGTGAGCGACCTGAATGATATCTTAGCGGATATTGATGTTGTTTGTATGATGAGCGTGAACCCTGGTTTCGGCGGACAATCATTTATCCCGCATACGCTAAACAAAATAAAGCTGTTGAGAGAAATGATCGATGAGCGCTCTTTAAAAGTAAAGATTGAAGTAGATGGCGGCGTAACACTGGAAAATGCCAGCTCTATCATTGATGCCGGTGCAGATGTATTAGTAGCTGGAAGCACAGTTTTTAAATCGGCTAACCCAAAAGATACTATTGCCAAATTAAAGAGCTTCTAATAAATTCCGTGCGCATCTTCTGCATCTAATTTCTGAAAAGCATATAGCATGCAGCTTACATGTAATGCCTGGTCAAATTCATTGCTTTGTAGCATTACTCTTACTTTTTCCAGCGGTAATAAGACCACTTCTATTTCCTCGTTCGCATCTAAGCTTTGCTTGGCTACTTTTTTACCGCCGGTGGCTAAAAAAAGATCGGTGTAATTATTTAGTATGCCCGGGTTAGCAGCAACTTTTCCTACATGATCTATTTGGGTAAATGTATATCCTGTTTCTTCTAATAACTCTCTGGCGATCGCCTTGGTCATATCTTCTCCTTCTTCAATAAAACCACCGGGAAGTTCCAGTATTATTTTTTCGATCGGATGGCGATATTGTTTTGTCATGATCACCAGGCCATCTTCTGTTAATGCTAAAGCACAGGCTGAGCGGGGCAATTCGACTACGTAATAAGATTCAACAATTTTGCCGTTGGGCATCTCGCACCTGTCTTTGCGTGCGGTAAAATATTGAAAGCGAGCTATATATTCGGAAGACAGTTTTTTCCAGTTCATTGTGTGTTATTAAAAATTGTCTGAACACGATTTTATTTGATTAAAGGATAGACAGGATTTTGTATAATAATAAATCCTGTCTATCCTTTAATCTTTCTAATCCTGTTCAGACTAAATTACCAATTCATTCTTTCCCGCAATTTTGTTACATGTGCCGTATGGTGTTTGCTGTGCCACGCATACGAACCCAATAAATACCAAAGCGATAATTCTTTTTTTGCTTCAGGATGATAAATAGTTCTGTTCCATTCATCGCCCTTAATATTTCTGATCACTTCTACCCATCTTGTATGCAGCGCGTGCAGTAAGGTAAGCGATACATTAATAGGAATATTTTTTGTATCGTTCAACTCTGCCCATAAAGCCTCTTCATATGGTTTTATAGTTGGGTTATTTTCCGTTAAACCCAATTTAAAACGTATGTAAGCATTCATATGGCTGTCAGCTACATGATGTATCAATTGCTTTACTGTCCAGCCTTCCGGACGATAAGGCGTATTGATCTGTGCTTCATCTAAATTCAAGATCGAATTTTCGAGCTGTTGCGGCAAAAACTTAATATCAAGCAGCCATTCCTGTAATTGCTTATCAGAAAAGGGCTGTGGCTCATATTTGCCAATAGGATATCGTACATCTTCTGCCATAAAACAGCACTCGGTTTATTAATGACTTTTAGGTGCTGGTGCTGTTGACGGAGCCGGAGTTGGAGTTGGTGTTGGTACAACAACCGGAGCTTTGATCGCTAACAATTCCATATCAAATATTAAAGTTGATCCACCAGGTATTTGGCCACCTGCTCCTCTATCGCCATATCCAAGCTCGCTTGGGATATATACTTTGAATCTATCACCAACATGCATCAACTGCAAAATTTCTGTCCAGCCTTTGATAACACCACCAACTGGTATTGTTAATGGCTGACCTCTTTTGTATGAGTTGTCGAATTCTGTTCCATCAATTAAGCTACCTGCATAGTTTGCTACTACAGTATCTTGAATTGTTGGTGATACATTTGATGAATCTGATTTTTTTACTACTTCATATTGTAAGCCATCAGGTAAAGTAATTACACCTGCGCGTTTACCGTTAGCATCTAAAAAAGCCTGGTTCTTTGCTTTTACAGTGTTCAGTTTTTCTCCCATGTACTTTTGTATCTTTTCCTGGATGGTCATATTTGCCTGTTGTTCCGTTAGCGTTGTTGTTTTATTTTTAAGCACATCTTCCATTGCTTTTTGCATAGCAGGATAATTTACCTGTTCGATACCTTGCTTATCCAGGTTATGTGCAATATTCATCCCTAAAGCATAACTGAATGAATCATTTGCATTTTTTAAAACGATACCGGGAGTTGTAGCCCTTGTTGTTGTCGTTTTTGGCGCTGCTTTCTTAGGTGCTACTTGTGCTTGTGTAGCTGTACTTGCGATTGCTACTATAATAGCAGCAAAAATAAACTTTGTCATTTTTTAGTTTTAATTGGTGTGATGGTATAAAAATTTATTCTTCTCTTATTTCTTTTCCTGTCAGGTGAATGAACACATCTTCCAGGTTAGCCGATTTTACTTGCTTTGGCCTTTCAAAACCTGTAGCAACAAGGTCATCGATCATTTTATCGGGCGAAGCCAGGGCAATCACTTTGCCTTCA